>DTZW01000080.1 GCA_012961165.1 Gammaproteobacteria bacterium
TTCGCTTTCTGGTCGAATGAAGATTATGCCGCTATCCCGTCTGAACATCTTTTAGATGCCGATGGTTTCCTTTGGCAGTATTCAGACTTCGAGAATCAAGGATTTCTCTGGCAATATGGCTTTATCTGGCAGTATTCGGATATAGAAAATCAAGGATTTCTCTGGCAGTATTCGTCGCCGGAAAATCAAGGATTTCTCTGGCAGTATTCGGATTTCGAAACCAACGGGTTGAACTGGGACATAGATAGCCTGGTTCAAAATGGACTGGTTGGAAATCTTGGCGAGGGCATGCAGGATTCGGGTTTCCTTTGGCAGTATGGTAGCCCTGAGATAGCCCGCTGGGTTAAGCAAGAATGAGGAAAGTTCCATTTTAAAGTGTTTTTGGAAACTTCAGTTTAGTTGTTTTTTGATGCTGAGCCTGATCCACCTTGGATCAGTAGTCTCAGCATCGGACCTCGTTAGTCGTTTAAACCCAACATTTGACCGAATAAACGCTACAGACGGTTTGTCTCAAACAAGCGTCAATGTGATTTCCCAGGATTCAATGGGATTGATCTGGATTGGAACTACGGAGGGCTTAAACCGTTACGACGGTGAGCAATTTGAGACGTTCTTTAACGTGCCAAATGATGACTCTAGCATTTCTCATGATTATGTCTCTGCGATAATCGAGGACGGCCAAGGAGATATATGGATAGGCACGGATAACGGGCTGAACGTATTCGACCGAGCGAAGTCAACGTTTAGCCTGGTCGGATTAGCCAGCGAAGAATTCGCGGCCGATGCCGCACATAGTTCTATCCGCTCCTTGTTTATAGACAAGGAAGGAATTCTATGGATTGGGACGGGTGGCGGGTTGGTGAGAAGAGCGAATGATGGTTCGCTGATTCACTACCGTCACGACTCTTCTGACGAGAATACCCTTGGTGAAGGAGGTGTAAGAGCCATAGCCCAGGATGGGCAAGGAAATATCTGGTTAGGCACTGATGCCAGTGGGCTTTCAAGAATAAACCCAGAAACAGAAATAATCGAACGATTTGAGCGTGACTTCGAAGAGTTTGGCCTACCAGACAACTCTATCCGCGATCTGTTGATAGTTTCAAACGAGATGTATATAGCTACCTTCAATGGTGGACTATGGCGCGCAAATACCAAGGCGCTGCGATTCCAGCCTTTCCGACTCGTTACAACTCAAGGACGGGAGATAGTAAGGACAAGATCATTGCTCCGTGATAGCGCGGGGCAGGTCTGGGTAGGCACGGACGAAGGTCTGTTTTTGATCGACCCATCTTTTGAGAACGTTCAAAATATTTCTCACCGCCCTACTGACCCAGGCAGTCTATCTGACAACGTCGTCGCCGCCCTGTTTGAAGATAAGGGGGGCGTGATCTGGGTCGGTACTTATAACGGTGTCAGCAAGTGGAACTCAAGGGCTCCGAAATTCGCCCTTTATCGGATGGACAAGAACACCCAAGGGGGGTTGGCCGGCGACTCGATAACTTCGTTCGTCGAGGACGAAGAAACGCTGTGGATCGGAACATTAACTGGCCTCAGCGCTTATAACAAAACCCTTTCGCGCTTTCGACTGGTAAATGAAATAGACCTCGCAGACCGGCGAGTAATGACCTTGGCGGTTGAGAAAGGCGAACGGTCTACGCTTTGGATTGGATCGATGAGCGGCGGGTTGACTTCATATTCAGATAACACACAGCGGAATTTTACCGCGAGCAGTGACCCCGAGAGCATCGCGAGTAACCAGATCAGCAAGGTGTTTGTTGATAGCAAAGGTCGCGTGTGGGTCGGAATGTATGGGACTGGTGTGGACCTGTACTTGGGTGAAAAGAGTTTTAAGCATTATCCAAGGCCAGGCGCTGACTTTTCAGATCTTCGTATTACGGATATTGCGGAGGGTGATCAAGGCAAGATCTGGATCTCAAGCAATGGCGGTGGTTTGATGATTCTCGATCCTGAGCGCGAGATTACCACAGTGCTGCGACATGAACCCGATATAGAAAATACTATTTCATCAGACAACCTCGTATCAGTATCCAAGGGGGAAGCAGGGATGTGGGTCGGGGCTAGAGATGCTGGCGTCAGCGTTATAGATCTCACCACGCTGGAGGTTAAACGGATAACGAAAAGCGATGGGCTGTCTTCAGTCGCGGCATATGGAGTGCTGGAAGACGCGTCCGGAAGTACTTGGGTAAGCGGCGGGAAGGGATTGTCGGTCTTGGCAGAAAGCGGGGAGCTTGACGTATATGACGCGAGTCACGGCCTCCAAGCGGATGACTTTAATAGTGGCGCCTATCTAAAAATGAAGGACGGTACCTTCCTTTATGGTGGCAATTCAGGCTTTAACGCGTTTGATCCATTGCAAATCCATCCTAGTACCTTTAACCCGCCGGTTCAGCTAACCGGGTTCAAAAAATTTAATGAGAGCATTGTTTTCGAGACGCCTTGGGATGAGCTAAACAAAATTGAGATCGAACACGACGATTACGTGATCGCGTTCGAGTATGGGGCAATGGATTATTCGAGTTCTGCTCGCAACCAGTACGAATACTTTCTTGAGGGCTTTGACGCGGGCTGGGTTGCAGCAGGAAACGAGCGCTCTGTGACCTATACGAACTTGGACCCGGGGCGGTATACCTTTCGAGTTCGAGCGACAAACCGCGATGGTGTTTGGAGTGACCAAACTGTCGCCGTGGGGCTGAGGGTTGCGCCACCACTTTACGCTACCTGGTGGGCGTATATCGGGTATTCCATTCTCTTGGTGATGTTTCTTACAGGCGCCTACAAGCAGAATTCGCGAAGGATGACCAGGATCACTGAGGATTCCCACCGCGCTCGTCTGGAAAAATACGTACAGACCCTAGAGCAGGCGACAGACGCTATTGCGATAGCATCTGAAAACGGCCTGATTGAATACCGAAATGAGCTTTTTTTCACGTTGTTCGATAGCCCAAGGATCGACGCAGGAGATGAAGCTGCCGGCGGAAAGTTACTTGAAATACTATTCGATTCAGAATCGGATCGCGCCGAGGTGACGGCTCGCGTTGCCGAGGCGGGTCGATTCTCGACAGAAGTCGCGCACGAATTGTCTGTCACAAAATACTACGAAATCAGCGTGGCACGAACTGAATTTCAGGGTGTGGTGACTTTAATAGCGATCGCACGAGACATTACTCAACGAAAGGAAACTGAACGACAACTTGAACACTACTCACGAAACCTTGAGCAACTTGTCGACGAGCGAACCAGTAAGTTGGAGGAAGAAGTGAGTAAAAGCATCTTGCAGCAGAAGGCGCTCGAAAATTCACTTGTGGAAAAAGAGCTACTGATAAAAGAGGTCCATCATCGAGTGAAGAATAACATGCAGGTTATCTCAAGCTTGCTGAGTATTCAGGCCGAGGGTGCAGGAGACGAAGCCTATTCAAGTCTCCTTAATGAAAGTCAGCAACGGATTAAGTCCATGGCGCTGATTCATGAAACGCTCTACCAATCAAAAGATCTTCTAAAAATTGATTTCCAGGAGTACATAGAGTCGCTAACCAACAGTTTATGTCGGTCATACATAGTTCCGGGGGTGTCAGTTTTCGTGGATGTCAACGTAGAGAATGTAGTGTTGGACCTGGAGACTGCCGTTCCATGCGGCCTCATAATAAACGAGCTTGTATCGAATTCTTTGAAGCACGCATTTCATGATAAGGAAGAGACAGGGATTATTGATATTGATTTTGTAAGCACTGATGATAGCTATGATCTGCGCGTAGCGGACAACGGGGTTGGGCTCCCTTCAGATTTCGATCTCAAGAGGAATACATCCATGGGGCTGGAAATTGTAACAATTCTAATTGACCAACTTGAGGGCACGCTATCTGCATATGATGATGATGGAGCAGTCTTCCAGATTCAGTTCCCAAGGATCATAAATGAGTAACAGCGTTTTAATCGTTGAAGATGAGGTGCTGGTCGCAAGAGATATTCGTGCTCGTCTCGAGCGTATGGGCTACACAGTTGCTGGTACTGCTGCCAAAGGTGAGGACGCCATAAAACTTGCTTTGAGTGAAAATCCGGATTTGATCCTTATGGATATTAACCTCCGAGGTGAAATGGATGGTATTGAGGCAGCAACGAAGATTAACGAAGCCAGGTCGATCCCTGTTATTTTCTGCACCGCGTATTCGAACGATGAAGTGTTACAGCGCGCTAAGGTCACATCCCCTTTTGGCTATGTGCTAAAGCCGTTTGATAACAGAGAACTTTCTATAAATATAGAAATTGCTCTCTTTAAGCATAAAGTAGAGCGAGACCTGGCAGACACCAAGCAAAACCTGGATGCCACTCTGAAAAATGTGAGCGACGGTGTAATTGCAGCAGATGCAGGTGGCAAGATATTCCTGATTAATCCCATGGCAGAGAAGATAGTGGGTTGTGAGGCTGGGGCTGGATTTGGAATGGGCATTGATGATCTTTTCAAGCTGGAGGCGTTCGAATCCGGGCAAGCGGTTATCAACCTGATGAGTCCGGAAACTTTTGCCTACTGGAAGCAGTTTAGTGGTATTCGACAAATGCTTACGCGTGCTGATGGACGAACAGTACCGATTGAACTAAGTGCAAACTTTTTGGACAAAGACTCTAATCTTACGGTTGTTACGTTTAGGGACATTTCGCAACAACTCGGTTACGAGGAAACAATTCAGAAAAACGCCTTCTTTGATGGTTTGACAGAGCTTCCCAACAGGGCTCTGTTCGTGGATCGCCTTAATCGATCGATTAACCGGCGGGAAAGAGACGGCCAACAGGGGGAGTTCTCGGTTCTATTCATCGGGCTTGATGGTTTCGCAGTGATTAATGAAGGGTTTGGTCACGAGGTTGGTGACAAGGTCATCACTGAAATTGGAAAGCGAATTAGGGAAATTTTTCGCGATGACGATACAGTTTCCCGGTTTAGCGGCGATATATTTGCGGTTCTGTTGGATCCAGTCGACGCAGTGGCCGAGTCGATACAGGCCTGTCAGCGAATCACGACTGCGGTCCGGGAACCCATTGCTGTCAATGATAATACGCTGAATATTAGTGCATCGGTCGGGGTCGTAGTGAATAGCGGCGATTATCATTCAGCCGATGAAATGCTGCGTGATGCTGACACAGCCCTGCATCGTGCGAAGACAGATGCTCAGGGTTCATACGTCGTGTTCGACAACGCGATGTATGAAGACGCCGTAAGGTTTATTGATCGAAAAAACGGGATGCAGAAGGCGTTAGTCGAGGGTGTTTTCGACGTTCAATACCAGCCGATCATTGACCTGGAAACAGGGCAGCTTTCCAGTATGGAAGCGCTGTTGCGCTGGCCGCATCCGGAAGAGGGAATGATCCCCCCAGAAGAGTTTATTCCCATTGCGGAAGCTACTGGATTGATCATGCCACTGGGTGAATATGTGCTAAGAAAAGTATGCAACCAGATCCGTAGCTGGAGAGATATGGGATTAGACGGTTTTCGAGTAGCAGTAAATTTCAGTGCGCGTCAGTTTGAAACAGATGTGTCGGCACTAGTTCAAGATGCGATGGCGACTTCAGGAATAGAGCCGTCGACTTTGACTATAGAGATCACAGAAGGCCTGGCGATGAAGAATGTGGAGCACTACACAACGATGCTCGAAGATTTACGCCGTCTCGGGGTGAACATCAGCATGGATGACTTTGGCACAGGCTATAGCTCATTGTCATACTTAAAACGATTTCCACTGACGACCTTAAAGATTGATCGCTCTTTTATCAAAGATCTTCATATAGATGAAGACGATAGAGAGATAACCAAGGCCATCATCGCTATGGGTCAGAGTTTGAATCTGACGACGCTGGCCGAAGGCGTTGAAAATGAAGAGCAGTTAGAGATTTTACGTGACTATGGTTGTGACTACATTCAAGGCTATTACTACAGCAAACCAATGCCTGCAGCTGAAATGACCGAGTATCTGCGTAGCCTGGAATGAACTGGCCCGGGAATGCGCGATCTGACAACCTCAAAATTCGTTCATTTGCTTTCTTTCAAATTGTGAAGCTAATCTGTTTGACCTTTTTTGTCTCAATGTTGACCGCTGGTGCGTATGGCGCAAACAAAAATGTCCCTCCCATTGATGAGAAACAGGTAGTTTTTAGAAGGCTGCCTCCAGAGGTGCGGTTGACACAATCTCAAGTGACAGCGATTGCTCAGGATGGTGCCGGTTTTATTTGGTTTGGAACGCCGAGTGGTCTGAATCGATTTGATGGGTATAGGGTTCGGAAGTACTTGAAAGGTGATGCGGCTGAATCCATACCACATGATTTTGTTCGGTCGTTGCTAGTCGATAGTTCTGGTGTTTTATGGATTGGCACCGGTGGTGGGCTCTCGGTATATGATCCCGGGACTCAGAGCTTCCGCTATATAGAACTGCTTCACGGTGGTGAATTAAATGTCTATGTCATATATGAGTCTCAATCTGGTGAAGTTCTGGTAGGAACATCGCTTGGGATTTTCTCAGTGAAGACTGGCGCTGATAAAAGAGTTCAATATTTAGATTCTTTAAGGGAACCCGTTCGCGCGATAGCGCAAGACACCGAAGGGCGGGTTTGGGTTGGAACAGAAAGGAATGGCTTGTTCCGGCAGGAAGGCAACCGGTTTGTTGCGGCTGATGGTATCGATGAGAAGTATGGAGTAGGCCCCGATGCTTATATCCGAGAGCTTCTTTTTGATATGGAAGGTAACCTGTGGATCGCAACATACAATGATGGTCTTTCGGTTCTTTCTAAAACGGGGGTGTTCCAGAGCTTTACAGAAAGTGGTGACCCTGAAGGCAAGCGGGTTCGTGCTCTGCTCGAGGACAATCTGGGAAACATTTGGGTTGGTTCAGATAAGGGTCTGCATAAATGGGACAGAGATAAGCAGAAGCTACATTCATACTCACATGATCCCGGTAAGACTGAGGGGCTGATAGGAAACTTGGTTCACGACCTATTTCAAGATGTTGGCGGTGTCATTTGGGTGAGCACATTTAAGGGGGTAAGTTCATTCAATACCCAAACTACTCAATTCCCCATCTATGGACTGGAAGGTCTGGATGTTGATGATTCCATTTCTTCGTTAGCAGTAGATTCGTTGGGTAAGGTCGCAGTTGGGACTCATTCGGGAGTGGCGATTTGGGATCCACTAGCTGGAACCATGCAAGATTTTCGGGATTCGGCTGGGGAACTGTTTTCAGACCATGTGATGAATCTTTTGTTTGATAGTTTCGACCGGTTGTGGATTGGAACTTATTCAAATGGGGTCTACCTCTATTCTAACCATACATTGGTTGCGCATTTTGTTCACGAGGATGATGGGACGGCCTCTTTGAGCTCAAATGCGATAACTGATTTGTATCTGTCGAGTACTGGTGATGTTTGGGTGTCGACTTTCGGGGGAGGTGTAAATAGATTCGTGTCGATTGAGGAGGGTTTTGAAAGATATCCTGAACTGAGCAATCTTTCGGGTCAGTTTCCTGACCTCAGGTGTTATGAAATTGACGAAAATGCATTAGGAACGTTGTGGATAGGTACCGCCGAAGGTGTTCTCGGCTTGGATCCTGTTACTGGGGATACGGCTCGACTTGGTTCAGATGAAACTGAATTGGTTGATAGCGGTGATATTATCAGTGTTCTGGCGACGCAGGATGGCATTTGGTTCGGGAGTCTGGAAGGAGGTCTGTTTTATTTCAATTTCAGTAGCAACGAGTTAGAACGCAAGTTTGGATTAAATCTAACTGAAGGAGCAGCGGTTTATGGACTCTTGAGCGCTGCCGATGAGAGTGTCTGGATCTCTAGCTCGGGTTCAATATTGAGGTTAGACGATACCGATAAGGTGTTGAAATTTGACCATACGCACGGTGTTCAAGTTGGTGAACTAAATTTTAATGCGGACATAAACTTGACTCCAGAGATACTTTTATTTGGAGGAAACGAGGGAGTTAATGTAGTACGAACAGAGCAGGTTCGACGAAACGATTATGTTCCCCCGGTTCGCGTTACACAGCTTCTTCTTAACAATAAGAAAGCTGAATTATCCAGCGTGGGAATGTTACAGCTTGAGTATGGCGTTAACGGGCTGTCAGTCGAAGTCGCAGCGTTAGATTACACCTATCCCCAGAAAAATCGTTATCAATACAAACTGGAGGGCTATGATGCCCGCTGGATCGACAACGGTACCAATCGAAACATCACCTATACAAACCTCGACCCTGGATCGTATCTGTTACGAGTCCAGGGGGCTAACAGTGATGGAGTGTGGAATGAGGATGGACTTAGCATTCCCATAACAATCAATTCGCCTCTGTGGGCTACGTGGTGGGCGTATTGTGCATATGTTGCTTTAGCACTGTTTTCGCTCTATCAGCTGATGATATTCAGCTCGAAAAGAATCAACCGGCAGGCAGAGGACCGTTTCAATAGACGATTGAGAGGCTATGTTGAATCCCTGGATGACACGGCTGAATGCGTACTAAATGCCAATCAACAGGGGAATGTGATGTTCTCTAATAATGCGGTAGCCGGTGTTCTTGGTAAACGTCCGTCCGAGGTGGGTGGCTACCCGCTTTTTGAAATACTGTTCCAGCAAGCGGGTCAGCGCCATGAGGCAAAAGAGTACGTTGATAGCGGTAATAACTTCCGGGAGGAGGTTCCCTACCTAATGTCTGATGGGACCGGAAAAATACTCGAAATTAGCGTCTCTCCGGCGTTGGAAATCCCTGAAGACGGCGTGGCATACGTCAGTATCGTGAGGGATGTCACAGAGCGAAGCCGAGAGCAGTCAGCCCTTAGGGTTAGCCACGACCAGCTCACAGGAGAATTAAATAATCTGCACAATCAGCTAGATATTGCCTTGGTAAAAAATGCTGATCAAAGAACTGACTTCAGTGCCGTACTGGCGGAGAAAGATGTACTCCTCCGTGAAATTCATGATCGCGTATATGACAACCTTGGGACGCTAACGAGTTTGTTAAGTATTCAATCCGATAAATATTCTGATCCAGTGATATTGAATATCCTGGGTGAGAATGAGCGAAGGATCAGTTCCATTGCGTTAGTTCACGAACGCCTTTATCAGTCAAGAGAGGTTAGACGGGTCGCAATGGGCGAGTACGTCGATGTACTCTTGTCGACGCTGTACCGAAAATTGGTTTCTGAAGAGCTGGAAATTAATTTGGTGAAGGAGTTGGGAGAGTTCGATCTTGCGATCGACCTCGCAGTCCCGTGCGGACTTATTATCAATGAGTTGTTCAGTAACGCGCTGATTCATGGTTTTGAAGGTAGGCAGCATGGTTCAGGGACCGTAGAAGTAAAGTTATATCTGCTTGCAAAAGAGTGTGTAATTTTCGTTTCCGACAGCGGTCGCGGCTTGCCTATAGAGGTCAATAAGGAAGCTGGAGCCATGGGGTTCGAGATCGTCTCGATCCTGGTAGAGCAACTCGAGGGTTCGTTTCGATTGATTGGTGGGCAAGGAACCACCTTTGAGGTTAGATTTCCGGTATTGCGAGATGGGATTGTCGGTTAACTTTTTATGTGCCGTTCCACATAGGAATCTAACAGCTTGCGAATCTTTTTCTGGTAAGCCATTTGATTCTTGGTAGCCTCATCGCTGAATAACTCGACGCTTGATCGGCTAAGCATTATTGTTACTCAATGTATGGTCGTATGGGGTGTTAGATTCTTATCGAGCTAAGGACTTGGTGAAAATGAGGGAGTAGGCGCGCAACGCGCTTTGATGTAAGGTCTCTGCTTTGTTAAACAAACAAGGTAAGTTATGAGCGATCTTGAAGAGTCGTTTGAAGACGGCATTCTGACGTTAACCATGAATCGGCCAAAGGCGCGTAATGCGATGAGCGGCGAGATGATGTCTGCGATGCAGGCAGCGATTCCCAAGGCTGCGGTCGATCCTGCGGTGAGATGTGTCGTGTTAACGGGTGCTGGTGGTGCGTTTTGCGCCGGTGGTGACGTAAAAGGTTTTGCGTCGGGCGCTGGCAGCAATGAAAATTCCTCCGGCGAGACCTCGTCGCTGGAAGCCCGCGTCCAGGGTTTGCGTCAGGGTATGGAGCTGTCACGTTTGCTGCATGTCATGCCCAAACCAACGCTTGCGATTATTCCTGGTCCTGCTGCAGGTGCAGGGCTTTCGTTGGCACTCGCTTGTGACATGCGTTTTTGTCTAGATACGGCGAAGATCACCACGGCGTTTTCCAAAATTGGCGCATCTGGTGACTACGGTGGATCGTACTTTTTGCCGCAACTTGTTGGAGCTGCAAAGGCGCGTGAGCTGTACTTCGGTGCTGATGTTGTTACAGGTCAGGAAGCCTATGACATGGGCATGATGACTAAAATCGCTGGTGCGGATACCTTTGAAGAAGAATCACGCGCCTATGCGAAGTATCTTGCAGGTCTACCAACCGTCGCGATTGGTTACATGAAGAAGAATCTGAATGCAGCCCAGAACGCAACGCTGAGTGATGTGTTTGATCTGGAGGCGGCGCATATGATGCGAACCTTCATGACAGAAGATCACAAGCGTGCTGCAGTGGCATTTGTCAATAAAGAGCAACCGGAGTTCAAAGGCCGGTAAGCCTTTTCTGCAATACCTGGTAAAAAAGACCGGCAATTGCCGGTCTTTTTTTTGCGTAGCTGCGGTTAAGCCGCTTTGCCAATCACCATGTCGGCGAGCTTGGCTCGCTGGTATTTCGCATCACCATAAAGTACATGGTTGTGCATCTGTCTCTTAAAGAAGATATGCACGAAGCATTCCCAGGTAAAACCAATACCGCCATGGAATTGTATAGCGCGACTTGACGAAAATACTGCCATGTCGCTTGCCTGTGACTTAGCCATTCGAGCGTTCAGTTCTGTGGTGGATTCGCCGGAGTCAATAGCGCATGCCGAGTTGTAAACTAATGACTTGGTTCTGTCGATATCCAGCATCACGTTAACCAGTGGGTGCTTAACTGCCTGGAAGAATCCAAGTGGCCGGTCAAACTGAACCCGTGTTTTAGCGTATTCAGTCGTGGTTTGAAGCAACCATTCGCCGGCACCTACCATGTCAGCTGAAACAATTGTCAGGATTGATGGTATAGCAGCATCGATCGCTTTGTCACCGACGCCCTCTGCTGCGAGCTCAGTACACTCCGCTGCGTTAAAGGCGATGTGTGCCTGGTCACGTGTCAGGTCAATAATGCCGTCGGCAATGATGTCAATGTTGGCGGCAGTTGCTTCGACTAAATACAGTCCAACACCATTTTCGCCTTTGGCGCTGACCACAAAGCGATCGGCTTTCCTGGCATCCTGTACAAACCAGGCAGTACCCGTCAGCCTGCCATCGGCAACAGAAACGTCAGTGTCTGCGGACTCCCAGGAGCCTTTCTCATTGGTGATGGCGAGTGTGGTTGCAGTTCCGGTGGCGATATCGGCCAGTGCTTTGTTGGCTGAATCGGTGTCGCAGGCCATCAACGTGAAAGTTGCGCAGTAAGTACTAATGAGCGGTGATGGAAAAGCTGATTTTCCGGCTTCTTCTGCAATGGCAACTGCTGCAACCAGTGGCATACCAATACCGCCAGCGGCTTCGGGTATGCATACTGCGGTCCATCCGAGTTCTACCACTTGTTGCCATAGGGACTTGTCCCAGATGCTTTCAATGGGTCTGTGGATGCTGGGGTCATGAGCGACCTGGCCGTGGATTTTGTCCGGGCTGCAATTGTCTGCAAAGAACTTCTGTGCAGAGTCTTTAAGCATGGTTTCGTCTTCACCGAAGCCAAAGTTTTTAGGTTGTTCTGTCATGTCTATCTCCTACTTCGACTTGGCCATGCCCAGGACACGTTCGCCCAGGATGTTGCGTTGAACTTCGTTAGCACCGGCTGCAATCGTAATACCGAATGAATTCATATAAGCGAGTGGCCACTGACCACTGACGGGTGCATTGTCGTCGTTGACGTATAACGTTGCTGCTGCACCTTCTACTTCATAGGCTACCTGCTGCAGATCCTGAGCCATTTCCGTAGCGACCAGTTTGAACTGCAATGGAATGCGCATGGGGTGATCGGTTAGCGAAGGGACACTGGCTCGACGCTGATTTTGCCTGAAAGCTTCCTGGCGAATCATCATCTTGATAATGTCATCACGAATGAGCGGGTCGTCCGCCGCTGTCTTACCATTGCGGTATTGTTGTTTCGCAAGTTGTATTAATGCCATTGCGCTGTTTGTTTGTGCACCTTCCTCCTCTTCAACTGCCATGCCGCCAGAGGCAGGCGTTGTCATGGGACCCGCGCCTCGTTCATGGGCGAGGGTAGTCATAGCCACTTTCCAGCCTGCGCCAACTTCGTCGAGCCTGTACCTGTCATCCACGACCAGGTTGTCAAAGATGACTTCGTTGAAGCCTGTTTCACCGGTTAGCTTAATAAGTGGGCGTACAGTCACGCCATTGCCGAGGGCTTTTTCTATCGGTACGACAAAGTAGGACAGCCCGTTGTATTTATCATCCTTGCTGGTTCGGCATAGCAGGATCATCCACTCTGCGAAATGCGCTAGTGACGTCCACACCTTGTGGCCGTTGATTACCCAGTTGTCGCCATCGCGTTCCGCGAAAGTTTGCTGGTTAGCAAGGTCAGAACCCGCGCCGGGCTCGCTGAAGCCCTGACACCAGATTTCTTCACCGGAGAATAGCTTTGGTAGCAGTTCTGCTTTTACCTCGTCGCGGGCGTGGAACAGGACCGTCGGTGCGGCCATGCCCATACCAATAATGTTGGGCAGGTAAGGGGTCTGTACCCTCTGCATTTCTGCATTGGCAATGGACTGGCAATTCTCCATTCCGCCGCCACCTACTTCCTTGGGGTAATCACAACCAATGAGTCCGGCGTCATAAGCAGACTTCTGCCATTTTTGGAGCCAGGCCAGCGCCTCCGGGTCACTAAGTTCCAATGCGCCCAGGGGTAATTTTACGGTTGGGCGACCAGGGTGATTGTTGGCAAGCCATTGCTTACAGTGGGCGCGGAATGCTGCCTGTTCGGGGGTGTCCATTTTCTGGGCTTCGGACATTGAATACTCCTGTTTTTCTGGGGAATCCGGATGTTTGTGCAACTGCACAAAATTTGAGGGACTGTTGTACCTTAAAAATGACAAATTGTCACATTTGAGATTTCGTCAATGAACCTGGAGGTATTAGAGGCGATCCCTGGGGGGCGGTTACTATCAGATTGGTCAATGTTGTCTGCAGGTATCATTTCCTGCAAAAAGAGGAATGTTTGAGATTAATATCTTATATTAAGCATTATAAACGGGAATATAACCTATATATATCAATATAAATGAATAAATACGGGATTATGAATATTTATATCATTAAAATTATCAAAATATGCATAAGTGGGGATTAACTACCATTTCGATCACATATCAGGCGGCGGGAATACCGATGTGAGTCCCAGTCAAGCTGGGTTCGCGCTTGTGCTCAGCGTGGCAACGACATTTGCTGTTCGAGGCCTTGGCATAATGCCGGGGCTGTCGCTACCAGTATCAGGTTACAAGATGCCGGGTTAGTCTGGCATCCAGATACCGTCAGATCTGTGACATAATCCAGTGGAACTCTCTGGATAAGAATCATGGCTCTCTCAATCAACGTGCTGCCCGGTGTAGGGGCTGAGATCCTGGGAGTCGATATTGCTGGCGGTCTGGCTTCATCGGAACTTGAGACCATCAAACAGACCTTTTCACAGCATGGTCTGGTGTTTTTCAGGAACCAGAAAATCTCCGAGGCGGATCACATTGACCTTGCCGAGGTGTTCGGAGACATCAACGTCAATCGGTTCTTTGCCGCGAACCCTGAATACCCTCAAATCGCGATGGTGAGTAAAGAGCCAGACCAGATCGCGAACATCGGCGGCGGGTGGCACACAGATCATTCCTATGACCAGGAACCCGCGCTTGGTTCTATTCTGGTGGCAAGGGAATTACCAGCGTCAGGTGGTGATACCTGGTTCACCAGTATGTATAAAGCCTATGACAGTCTGTCTGATGGTTTGAAAGAAACCCTTGAAGGACTGTCTGCGGTTCATTCAGCCAAGCACGTCTTTGGCCCAAAGGGAGAATACGAAACCACTGGGTCTGCAAGCAGCAGGATCGGAAATGCTGGGGCGGCGCTTGAGATGGAAGATCCGATACATCCGGTTGTCATCAGCCACCCACTAAGTGGTCGCAAGGCGCTTTATGTGAACGCCGGCTTTACGCTGCGTTTTGATGGCTGGACAGATGAAGAATCAGCGCCACTCCTCGCCTATCTGTATGGGCGGGCGATAGCCGATGAAAACATAACGCGGTTTAAATGGGAAAATGGTTCCGTTGCCTTTTGGGACAACCGAGCCACGTGGCATTTCGCACAGAACGATTACCCGGGGCAACGCAGGGTCATGCACAGAGTCACCATTGAGGGTTGTGCATTACAAGCAGCGAAACACTAGCCCGAACTCAGCACTCGCCGCGACTTGTTGAAAGTTAAGGAAGCAAGATGAATAGAAATCGATTGGGTCGAAGCGGCATTGTCGTCTCGGATATTTGTATGGGCACCATGACATTCGGTACCGGCGCAGACGAGAAAACAGCCTTTAAGATTATGGATAAAGCGTTTGATGCGGGTATCGACTTTTTTGATACCGCAGAGATGTATCCGGTACCTCCAGATCCCGGTTATGTCGGGCGCACGGAAGAGATCGTTGGCCGGTGGCTGAAGACCAAACCCAGGGATGCGATCATTCTGGCGACAAAGGTCGCCGGACCCAGTCATGGCTGGATACGGGCCGCCGTGCGTGAAGGAATGACGACACTTGATCGTCACAATATAGTCAGGGCCTTCGAAGGCAGCCTGAAGAAGCTGCAGACTGACTATATTGATCTGTACCAGACCCACTGGCCTGATCATGACATGCCCTACGAAGAAACCCTGGCTGCGTTAGATGAACTGATTCAGGCAGGGAAAGTCAGGATTATCGGCTGTAGTAACGAAACAACCTGGGGGCTGACGAAGAGCCTTGGGGTATCAGAGCTGCATGGACTTGCCCGCTACGAGACGATTCAAAATAATTACAGCTTGAACAATCGCCGTTTTGAAGATGAATTGGCGCAAGCCTGCCGGCAAGAGCAGGTAAGCCTGATCCCTTATTCACCCCTGGCGGGTGGCGTGTTGACCGGCAAATACAACGACGGTGGAAGACCCGAAGGCGCGCGGTTTACCAATTACCTGAATGCAGGTGAACGTCAACAGGTGATGGCGCAGCGGTTTGTTAATGATAAGTCTATCGCATCAACCAGGGCATTTATGGACATCGCGAAGCAAGAAGGCGTTTCTGTCGTTACCCTTGCAACCGCCTGGAGTAAGCAAGCCGATTTTGTTGCCTCTACAATTGTGGGCGCGACGCACCCCGACCAGATGGATGACATTATCAAAGCCGCGCATCTGACCATTAGCACTGATGCCAATAAGAAAATAGATGAAGTGTCACTCGAACATCGCTACCCGATGGGTTAGTTCGTTACTGTTCTTGTCGCTGTTCCTTTCCTGGACCGTTCGCGCAGACAGGGATCAGCGGGAAGAGTGGACGCTTAACCTGTATGTCGAAAACGACCTGTTCTCGGAAACTGACCAGGATTATACGAGCGGTATCCAGCTTTCCTGGGTATCTCCGGATATCAGCGATTATGTGGAAAGTGAAGAACTCCCTGCCTGGGTTCGTCGATTGAATCGTAACCTGACGTTCTTTCATCAATCCCACGAGGGGCTGAAAAGAAATGTCACCATGACGTTTGGGCAGCAGATCTATACACCCCAGGACCTGAATGAAACCAATCTGATAGAAGACGATCGGCCTTATGCCGCCTGGCTATTTCTAGGGCTTGGCTACCAGACCCGCGCAGAAGACCAGCTCGATACACTTGAAGTACAGCTAGGCATAGTAGGCCCAGGAGCCTACGGGCAGGAGGCTCAGGATTTTATCCACGATCTTCGTGGTTTTGAGAAATTCAAAGGTTGGGATAACCAACTCCGGAATGAACCTGGCATTGTGGCAACCTGGGAGCACAAGCAGAAGTGGAGGCGCATCAACCCTGAAACACGATTCGGCTATGACGCAATTACCCACACTGGGTTGTCGCTGGGCAATGTTAGCAGCCACCTGAATGCTGGTGCTGAAGTTCGAATTGGCTGGGCGCTACCCGATGATTTTGGCACGAGTGCGATCCGGCCTGGAGGACAAAATTCGACGCCAGATTCCACCTGGGATCCGCGTTTCGTTGGTGAGAAAAAGTGGGGTCTACATGCCTTTGCGTCGTTTGATATACGTCTTGTTGGCCGCGATATATTCCTGGACGGAAATAGCTTCAAGAACAGCCACTCGGTCACGAAAGAATCGATTGTTGCCGATGCGGCCCTGGGGATTGCCTATATCATTGGTGGCGGGCGCCTGTCCTACGCCCAGATCTTTCGCACCAAAGAGTTTTCAGGCCAGGGTTCATCACACTCTTATGGATCTCTTTCGTTTTCCTATACGTTTTAGCCGCCTGACGGTCAGATTGCTGATTTCGCAAGGCTTTATCGCGCTTATTTCATTTTACGAAAAACGGGATATCAACTAGAGTACGCACCTCGAAAACCCGTCAACCTTCATCCCAGGAGTGGACCGTATCATGGCAAACTATTTCAACACGCTTTCTCTCAGGCAACAGCTAGCCCAACTGGGGAAATGTGAATTTATGGATCCCGCGGAGTTTGCGGATGAAGCTAATTACCTGAAAGGAAAGAAGCTGGTAGTTATTGGTTGTGGCTCCCAGGGGCTGAACCAGGGTCTAAACCTTCGCGATAGTGGCCTGGATGTGTCCTATACACTCCGGCAATCGGCTATCGATGAGAAGAGGGATTCCTGGAAGAATGCCACCGAGAATGGTTTCACAGTAGGTACCTACGAAGAACTCATTCCCACGGCTGACCTTGTCCTGAATCTGACTCCAGACAAGCAGCACACGGCGGTTGTGACAGAGATCATGCCGCTCATGAAAGAAAACGCCTGTCTTTCATATTCCCATGGTTTCAACATTGTCGAAGAGGGAATGAAAGTCCGTGAAGACATCACGGTCGTCATGGTGGCACCGAAATGTCCGGGTACTGAAGTCAGGGAAGAGTACAAGCGTGGTTTCGGCGTTCCTACCCTGATTGCAGTCCATGAAGATAACGACCCAGGTGGCGAAGGCATGGCGATTGCGAAAGCCTATGCCGCAGGTACCGGAGGCCACCGGGCGGGCGTCTTGTTGTCGTCATTCGTTGCCGAAGTGAAGTCTGACCTCATGGGTGAGCAAACGATTCTTTGCGGCATGCTGCAAACAGGTTCGCTGCTTTGTTTTGACAAGATGGTTGAGAAGGGTGTGGACAAAGCCTATGCCTCTAAGCTTGTACAGTACGGTTGGGAAACCGTCACCGAAGCCCTCAAGTATGGTGGTGTCACCAATATGATGGACAGGCTATCCAATCCGGCGAAGCTCCGCGCGTATGAGCTGGCGGAAGAGCTGAAAGCTTTGATGCGCCCTCTCTATGAAAAGCATATGGACGACATCATGACGGGCACTTTTTCATCTGGAATGATGGAAGACTGGGCCAATGATGATGACAAGCTGCTGGGCTGGAGAGCGGACACCAGTAAGAGCTCGTTCGAAACGACTGATGTCACAGCAGATGAAATTTCAGAACAGGAATATTTCGACCATGGCATCCTGATGGTTGCCATGGTGAAGGCCGGTGTTGAGCTGGCCTATGAAGTAATGACTTCTGCTGGCATCAAGGAAGAGTCCGCATACTACGAATCTCTCCATGAAACGCCTTTAATTGCCAACACGATTGCCCGGAAGAAACTTTTCGAAATGAACCGCACGATCTCTGATACGGCTGAGTACGGTTGCTACCTGTTTAACCATGCCTGCTTCCCGCTATTGCAGGATTTCATGAAGCATCAGGATGCTGATGTGATTGGTCGGGGGCTTGGCTTGAACGACGACAGTGTCGACAACCGGCGACTGATTGAAGTCAATGCAGAGATCAGGAGCCATAGCGTTGAGCAGATAGGCCAGGTACTGCGCGGCTACATGGGGGCGATGCAACGCATCGTTTAGGGGGCAGGGCTAATACCGGATGATCCGGTTTTCACAGTGTGATATCAGGGTCAGCGACAAGTTTTCGCTGGCTGCACTCAGCTGGCATATTGAATCAGGTCAGACCTGGGTTGTTGTGGGACCGAATGGTTCGGGCAAGTCAGCCCTTGGTGCGGCGCTGACGGGGGAATTCCCTGTTGCGAGCGGTGATTTCAAATCTGGGTCACGGGTTGCAGTAGTTTCCCTGGAAGAACAATCACGGCTTATCCAGCGAGAACGCCAGCGCGATGAGAGTGACCTGACCGACGAGGTCGATGACGGCACGCCCGTGCATGAGATGTTGTCAGAAGATTCGAAAGATCCCGTCCTGCTGGATCGGCTGATTGAAACCCTGGGCATGCGCCCACTGCTGGAACGCGGCTTCCGGAAATTATCGACAGGTGAGACCAGGAAAGTCCTGCTGATCAGGGCGCTGACCAGCCAGCCGCAAGTGCTGGTGCTGGATGAACCCTTTGAAGGGCTGGATATCCAGACCGTACCGAAGGTTCGAGATATTCTGGAATCATTATCCGGGAAAGTCGCACTGGTACTGTGCCTGAATCGCGTCGAAGAAGTGCCGGACTTTACGACCCACGCAATCCGGCTGGAACATGGCCGGATTGCACAGCGGTTTAATTGCGACAGTGGCAGGCAAGCCAGGTCGCTACTCACCCAAATCAGCCAGATACGTTCCCGAGATTTGACACTGCCGCCACCTGAGCAGGTGCCAAAAGTGCCGTTGAACGAGGATGGTTCTCTGGTGCGTCTGGTTGACGCGCGTGTCGCCTACACCGACAATATTGTATTTAAAGATCTGAACTGGACCATTCGGCCCGGCGAACACTGGCAGGTTAAAGGGCCAAACGGTAGTGGTAAGACCTGCCTGTTGGAGCTGGTGACGGGCGATCATCCACAGTGTTATGTAAACGACCTCAGGCTGTTCGGTCATAAGCGCGGCCAGGGAGAGACCATCTGGCAGCTCAAGAGGCATATGGGGTTTGTCTCTACTTCGCTGCATTGGGATTACCGCCTGAGCGTAGGCGTGCGAAATGTGATCGTTTCCGGTTTTTACGATTCCATTGGCCTTTACCAGAAGGCAACCGATCGGCAGCTTGAAATCGCCGATAGCTGGCTGACAATGCTTGGATTACAGCGCAAGGCAACGGTCTCGTTCTCCAGTTTGTCCTATGGCGAACAGCGGGTTCTGCTGATTGCGCGGGCCATGGTGAAGCATCCACCACTTCTATTATTGGACGAGCCATGTCTGGGGTTGGATGATGCCAACCGGCAACTCGTCCTGGCGCTTACTGAACGAATCTGCGATGAAGGCAATACGACGCTGGTGTACGTCACTCATCACCAGGAAGACAGGATCAGAAACATCAGCAACGAACTGGTGCTTGGATAAGCTGTGATAATCCCGCTACGTTTGCTCGCTATCTAACCTCAATATTATCCAGGGAGAAAAACATGGGCGTATTAAAGAATCAAAATGCATTTATTACTGGCGGCGGTAGTGGGATAGGTCTTGCCTGCGCCAAAGCCTTTGCTGCAGATGGTGCCAACGTTCTGATTATGGGGCGAAGCGAAGAGAAGCTGGAAAAAGCGGCTATTGAACTTCAGGGCGTCCCGGGTGCTGGAACCATCAACATATTTTCTGGTAGCGTAGCGGACGAAAAGGATGTGCAAGCTGCTGTTGCTATTGCAAGCGCGGGAGGTTCGCTGGACATTGCGGTCGCCAATGCGGGCACCGGCGGTCTGTCGCCGATTATGGCGACAGATTCCGCCAGCTGGGATGAGATTATGCAGACCAACCTGAATGGTACTTTTTATACGGTTAAGCACGCAGGCCGGGCGATGGCGAAATCCGGCGGTGGTGCAATTTGCGCCATCTCATCAATTGCAGGCATCAGGACTCACCGTTTCATGGCGCCTTACTGCGTCAGCAAAGCCGGTATCGACATGCTCGTTAAAAACTCAGCTGATGAACTGGGCAACGTCAACATCCGGGTAAACAGTGTCTGCCCGGGGTTAGTAGACACCGAGTTGGCTTCGGGATTGATCAATACCGAAGAAGTGCTGAATGATTACCTGGATTGCATGCCAATCCGTCGTCATGGGGTTGTCGATGACATCAGCAATTCAGTACGTTTCTTGTGCGGTCCTGAATCTTCCTGGATCACCGGCGTGGTACTGAGCGTTGATGGCGGCCATCACCTTAGAAGAGGGCCCAATGTAGAACCGTTTTCCAGGGCTCTATTTGGCGACGATGTAACAGAAGGTAGATTCACCTAGGCAGCAACAACCTTTTCGATCGACACCATACAGGTGAGTGCGGAAGGGCCCTGGGCGAGCTCTGATGTCCCAATGTCCTGGGTGACCGCATTCGGGTTACCGTTTCTGCACACGCCATCTTCATCGGGGTCCCACCAGGCACCGGTGGCAATGCTGAGGATACTCGTCATGATGTTTTCGTCGATGTGGATTGCTGCGTAAAAGGCACCTCGTTCGTTGAATACACGAACTTTATCGCCTGCCGCGAATTCCAAAGCAGTTGCATCAATTGGGTTGATACCCAGTGGTGCTAATCCGGATATTTTTTCGGACTGGCTTGTTTCTCCGTAATATAGCTGGCTGTGGAGTCTGCTTTCCGGCTGGTGGCTGATCAGGTGGAAAGGATGCCCGCCGGTGTTACCTAACCATTCCCCGGGTTCGAGCCAAACAGGATGGCCCATTGCATTAATACTAATCATGATTAGACCATCAGCAGTCGCCAGCTTGTGCTTGTCGGGGTCTTTCCTGAACCCGCTGAACAGGTTATGCGGAGCTGGTGTCTGAAATTCGTGAATCCCATCTGCCCAGAAGGTCTCGAAGTCCGGCATGTCCGGGTTGGCGGCAGCCGTCGCCTGGTAGATTGAACGAATCCAGTCTGCTTCTGACTTCCCCTCGGTAAATGCGTTGGCGTAGCCGAGCTTTTCGGCAACGCGGGAAAAGATTTCATAGTCGGTCAGAGAGGCTGCGAGCGGGGGCAAAGCCTGTTTCATTGCAACCAATATGTCTTCGTTGGGAGCGCCGCCTATATCGTTTCTTTCAAGAAATGATGCTATCGGCAGCACAATGTCAGAATGAAGTGCCGTGCTGTTCCACACGAGTTCGTGGCAGATTATTGTTTCCGGGCGTTGCCATGCAGCTTTTAATCGGTTCAGGTCCTGGTGGTGATGGAACGGGTTTCCACCGGCCCAGTAGATCAGGCGGATGTCAGGATAGCGGTGTTCTGCGTTGTTGTATTGGTAGGTCTGCCCAGGGCGCTCTAGCATATCGGTCAGGCGTGCGACGGGTATGCGACTGCGTACCGGGTTGGGCGGTCTGGGAAAGTGCCCTAAATACTTCCCCGCAATATTTTTACCGACTTTGTTTTCGACACCATAACCAAGGCCAATGCCGGTTCCCGGTAAGCCGATCTGCCCCAGCATGGCGGCCAGTGTTATGCCCATCCAGCAGGGTTGCTCACCATGCTGATGCCGTGACAGGGACCAGGCCAGTGAAATCATGGTTTTCGATTCCGCCATTCGATGGGCGAGTGTTCTAATCCTGTGCGAAGGTACTCCGGTGATGCTTGAGGCCCAGTCCGGCGTCTTGGGCTGATTGTCGCTAAGGCCGGTCAGGTATTGCTCAAATTTATCGAAACCTGAGCAGTAGCGTTCAAGAAACTCCGTGTCGTGCAGGTTATTCGTATAGAGCTCGAAGGCCAGGCCCAGCATCAGCGCAACATCGGTACCGGGTCGGGTTGGGATCCAGTCTGATGACAGGCCGCTGGCATTGTCTGATCGAATGGGGCCGATATTGATGAAATTAACACCCGCGGCTTTTGCGCGGTGCATGTAGTCCCGTTGGACATGTTTACCCATGCCGCCATTGGTTATCTGGCTGTTGCGACGTGGCATACCGCCAAAACAAACCATGAGTTCGCAATGATCGATGATTTCGGGCCAACTCGTCGGCGCCTTGAGTAATCCTTCGTATCGGCCAATCACGTGCGGCAGGATGACTTCTGCCGCAGCGTAACTGTAGGCATTGACTGATTCGGTATACCCGCCGATGCAGGACAGGAACCGATGTAGTTGGCTCAGAGCATGATGAAACCGACCGGCGCTGGCCCAGCCGTAGCTGCCTGCGTAGATAGCGTCATTGCCGTAGGTGCTCTTTACCCGTTCAAGTTCCCCGGACACCAGGTCGTACGCTTCGTCCCACGTGACACTGACGAATTCATCATCTCCGCGAACGGAAGATTTATTACCTTCCAGGAAACCTTTCCTTACTGAAGGTTGTGTTACGCGATGCGCATAATTGCCTTTAATCAGGTTTCTGCCAATGGGGCTTGGGTCGGGGTCATCGGGAACAGGGGTAACATCTTTGAGAACGCCGTTCTCGACATGAAAGTCGTACAAACCCCAATGAGTCAGGCTTCGTGTAATCAAAACGTAATGATAATGCCAACAAGCGCTGCGCTTGTGCAGGTGGCGATGGTGCCCGCGAGAATGGATTTTAATCCCATGCCCATAATTTCAACTTTTCGCTCGGGAACCATGGTGACCAGCCCGGTGATCATGATGCCCAGGCTGACAAAATTTGCGAATCCACACAGGGCGTAAGTCATGATAATACGGGTACGTTCGGTCAGTTCTTCTACAGGTAGCTGTCCGAACCGGACATAGGCAACGAACTCGGTGAGTACAACCTTTGTACCCATTAGCTGCCCGGTAATAAACGCTTCGTTCCAGGGGATGCCCATCATCATTGTCAGCGGTGCCATCAACACGCCGAGAATTCTCTCCAGCGTAATGGCTTCGCCATAGATGTCAGGAAACATCCCAAGCGTGGCATTTACCAGGTATACCAATGCGACGATGACTATGATCATCGCGATGATATTGAGAAGTAACTGTAACCCGCTCGTGGTGCCAGTAGCGATCGCATCCATTAGGTTCTCGGCACCTTGATCAATTGCCCCATCGCCGGATGTGACATGCGAGCGGTCTGGAACCAGTAGATGAGCAATGTAAACAACACCCGGCAGGGTAATGAGTGAGCAGCTGATCAAGTGGCCGATTGCGTCGGGCACAATACTGCTGATGACTGCTGCTTCAAGTGCCAGCATAGTGCCTGCGATGGTCGCCATGCCAGCGGTCATTACGGCAAACATTTCGCCATGGCTCAGTTTTGATAGATAGGGTTTGATCAGGAGCGGGGACTCGATCATGCCGAGAAAGGCGTTAGCTGAAATGCCAAGACCGAGCGCACCGCCAATCTCAAGCGTTTTTTCGAGTATCAGCGAGAAACCTCGCATGATCAGCGGAAGCACCTTCCAGTACATCAGGATTGCCGAAATAACGCTGATAACGATCACCAGAGGCATTGCCTGAAATGCGAGGATGAAACCACCGCCTGGAATTGTTTTATCAAAAGGCAGTTGTCCGCCGCCTAAATAACCGAAGATAAAGGTCGTCCCTTCGCGAGTAGCGGCCTGTAGTACTGCGATACCTTCATTCAACACGACAAACAGGTTTTGGGAAGCAGGTAACTTAAGCAGTATTACCGCAAACAATAGCTGTAAAAGCAGGCTTTTGATGACAATCGGAAAATGAACTTCCCGACGATTTTCACTGAATAAATAACATAGGCCTATCAATGTCAGCAGGCCGGCAATGCTTTGTGCTAGTAGCATAGAAAGTGTTCACGCGTTTTCCCCAACGCGTAAAGTTACCACGTGTGCCCCCGCAATTCCTCACCTAAAGCGCAGCCAATCGCTCAACTTTTGGGTTACCAGAGCCTTTGGTGGGTGCGGTCGCGCTTGGCGGCGGTATTCACAGGCTGGCTCGACAGATTGGTCTTAAACAAGCTATGGGAATGGTGCTCACTGCCCACCGTGTCATTGCAGAAGAAGGCTTTCGGATGGGGTTTGTTAATCAGGTGGTAGAAACGGAAGCCCTTGATAAAACAGTCATTGAAGTGTGTGAAAAGATCTTAACCTGCGCCGAATTGGCAAGGGAAGTGATCATCTCAGTGCTTCCCGGAAGAACCTGATCAAGGCGATTCCCGGTACGATACTCGCTGCCAGCGAAGAGTGATTCCCCATACTGGCGATTTGATCGTGAACAATAGGTGTTGGACCCGGGAGATAGTCAAAAGAGAGCCTGTGGGTATATTTTTGTTTTATCCTCATGGATCAATGAGCTGCAAGTGCGTGGGGCTTCGTTTTATATCGATTAGTGGTGAATATCTCCCCTTATTCTGTTTTGCGTATCCTGCTTGTATCAAGTTTGATGACAGACATATGATGTCGGATTGTATTGTGAATACTTTTTGATTATTTTCTTTATCTAATTCTTTATTTAACTTTTTATCTAATTAAGGGACGAAGCCGCAATGAGTTTTGAAACTATTCTTGTTGATGTCGAAGACGGCATCATGACGATCACGATGAACCGCCCGGAACGTTTGAATGCATGGACCCACCAGATGGGTAGTGAAATGGAGTCTGTGCTGAAACAGGGAAACAGTGATGCCGATGTCGAAGCGTTTGTTGTAACCGGTAGCGGCCGTGGGTTTTGTGCTGGCGCTGACGTGAAAGATCTTTTTCAGGCACAGGCAGAATCAGGGGAGGTGAGACAGGGCTCCAGGGAACCGGGGAACTGGGTTGCTACCGTCAGGAACTCGAAACCGGTGGTAGCCGCGGTAAACGGCGCCGCGATTGGTGTTGGCCTGACCCAGATACTGCCGATGGATTACATTATCGCCGCATCTGGCGCCAAGCTGAGTTGTCGATTTATCAAAATGGGGCTGGTGCCGGAACTGGCAAGCTCTCATTTTCTGGTCACAAGGTGTGGCATGGGGGCAGCCAGTGAACTCATGCTGTCCGGTAAGACGGTCACTGCTGAAGAGGCGAAAGAGCTTCGTTTGGTAGACAAAGTTGTTGCGCCGGAGGATCTGTTGTCAGAAGCATCAGCCGTCGCGAAGTCCATGGGAGAGAATCCCCAGTCAGCCCTTGCGATGGTGAAGGGGCTGATCTTCGAAAACATGGCGGAAACAGACATCAGCCTGGTTCAAAAAAGAGAACTGGCTGCACTGATGAAGTGCTACGAGTCTGCGGAACATAAAGAAGCGATCGCAGCGTTCCTGGAAAAGCGTGATCCTGATTTCAAAGGTATTTTAGGACGCTAGTCCGGTTTGAAGGAAGGGGATGTATATTTCGAGAGGTCAGTGAACGCGAAGCCGTAGATACAAACTGCTGCAGAAATGAACATGGCCGGCAGCATTGCATTCATGGTGCCGAAGCCTTCGATGATAAAGCCAATGACCAACGCACCAACGGGCATGCTCCCCATCATTCCCAGTGTATAGACACTCAGTACCCGTGCCAGATATTCTGGCTCACTCGCCTCCTGCATGATGGCGCGAGAGAGGTTGGTGGTGACGCCCATGTTCAAGCCCCAGACGAACAATACGGCCATCAGCACCCACCATTCCGGCTGAATCCAGACCAGGTAGATGATGAAGATTCTAGTGAACTGCATGATAAGGAACCACAATCCCGGTTTCTCCAGTGGCATGATACGAAACTGGATGATGTTGGATATGGTTGCGCCGGCGTAGAACACGATCATGATGGTGGCAAGACCCAGTGCATCGCCGTCGTAAACTCGCTTCACAATAAAGGGCAGGGCGGTCATGAAGGCGCCGGCGTTAAAAACACCTGACGTAAATGTAATGGTCAGTGTGTGGAAGATATTCTTATTTTTGTACGAGGCCCTGAAACCATCGAGCATGCTGTCGAAGGTTGAACTTTTCTTGTTGCGTCGTGCTATCGGAAGAGGGGCTATTTTCATCACGGTCAGGGCACCGAGCACCAGGCTGGCCGACTGAATTAATAAGATATTTCCTACGCCAACAATTTCCATTTGACCGGCTAGAATCAGTCCCAGCATCTGGACAATAAAGCCCACCGCGGTTGCTGCCGTAACACCGCGCTGAACATCGGTGCCTACCACCCGATTCAGGATTGCCTGTTGCGCAGGGCTGCTGAATGAAATCGCTGTACTCATTACAATACCGAACAGGCTAACCGTCCAGATGTTCAGTAGACCAATCTCTGTCATTCCAAACAGGGCAAGTGGGAACAACCAGGCGACGGCGTACACCTTGAGCAGGAACGATCTTGCATCGGTTCGATCTGCGCTGGCGCCACCCCATAGCATTAGCACAATCCCCGGCAGCCCGATCAGAGCCTGGACCATGCCGACCTGGTCTGCAGGAAGCAGAAGGATGCCCACTAGCAGCCAGCTCAGCAGTAATTGCTGCATGGCAGTCGCGGTACCGGTAAAGGCCGTGGTTCCCAGGTAAATTCTGAACTGTGAATTTTGCCAGAGGCTGGTGTGCTGCTCGTTCAAATGGCTGCTTCTATCAGGGGTAGGGGTAATGAGTGTCGATACAGGCAGACTAACCATTGGGCACACCAATCGCCAGAAATTTATCCAGCGAAATGCATGATGTTTAAAAACAGTGACTTAGAGCATATATTTGAAGGGATGCTGGAATGGACTTGCTTGCTTCAAGCAAGTATCATTACACCACTTTCCACGATGTTGATATAAAGATGGCAAATTACGTAGCCCCCGCCCGGGAAATTGGGTTTGTGGTCAATGAACTTTTAGACTATTCAAGACTGGTCTCACTTGCTGATTTCGCAGATGCAACGGAGGAATTGACTGGCGCGATTCTGGATGAAGCTGGAAAATTTGCAGCGCAGGTACTGGCGCCCCTTAACAGGATTGGTGATCAGCAAGGCGTGCGAATTGAAGGCGATACTATCAAGACGGCCGATGGTTTTGCGCAAGCCTACCAAATGTTCGTCGATAACCAATGGCTAAGCCTTGCACAAAACCCGCGGTATGGCGGGCAGGGCTTACCCTTTCTGATTCATCTGGCCGCGTCTGAAATGTGGAATAGTGCGTGTACCTCCCTGGCACTGTGTCCGATGCTCACCGCTGGCGGCATTGATGCCCTGGCGACTCATGCCAGTGATGAATTGAAGGACAAATACCTGCCCAACCTGATTACCGGAAAATGGACCGCAACAATGAACCTGACCGAGCCACATGCCGGTTCAGATCTGTCGACATTAAAGACTCGTGCAGAACCAGCGGGAGACCATTACCTGATAAAGGGGCAAAAGATTTACATCACCTGGGGCGAGCATGATATGACAGACAATATTGTGCATATCGTATTGGCTCCGATGACTGATGCGCCTCCAGGTAATAAGGGTCTGTCTTTGTTCCTGGTTCCCAAGTTCCTGGTTAACGAAGATGGGTCTCTGGGTGAGCGAAACGATGTTCGGGTTATGTCGACTGAACACAAGCTTGGTATTCATGCCAGTCCTACCTGTGTGATGGGTTTTGGTGAAAATGAAGGTGCGATTGGTTACCTGATTGGTGAACCGGGCGATGGGCTTGCGTGTATGTTCACGCTGATGAATCACGCGCGGCTGGAAGTGGGCCTTCAGGGTGTCGCGATTTCTGAGCGGGCTTACCAGGATGCTTTAGGTTACGCGAAGCAAAGGGTTCAGGGCCGGGACGTAGAAACAGGCGAACCTGCCGCTATTATCCTGCATGCAGATGTTCAGCGAATGTTGATGTGCATGAAATCCCTGACCGAGGCGATGCGTGGCCTGACTTACGATGGCGCGTTTGCGCACGATTTTCGAATCCACAGTAAAGATGTAGATGAGAAGCGGCATTTCAATGAACGATTTTCGTTATTAACGCCGTTAGTAAAAGCCTGGTGTACAGAGCTCGTCAATGAAGTCACTTCGATTGGTGTCCAGGTCCATGGTGGCATGGGCTTCATTGAAGAGACCGGTGCAGCCCAGCATTACAGGGACGCGCGAATTTCTGCTATCTATGAGGGTACTAATGGTATCCAGGCGAACGACCTGGTTGGCCGAAAGGTATTGCGGGATCAGGGTGCGGCGCTGGGGTCTTATCTTGAGGAAATCCTGGAGACGGCAGAGCGAATCGAGCCCGATGAAAGACTTAAGCCAATTGCCGTTAAATTAAAAGATGCAGTGAGCAACCTGCAGTCAGCTTCTCACTATGTTATTGAAAATGCCCCGGGCAGCCAGAAGTTTGTCGGAGCAGTCGCGTACAACTTCCTGATGATGATGGGTTATGTCGCTGGAGCCTGGTATATGGCCAGGTCGGCTGAGAAAGCCGTTACAGAACTGGATGGCTCGGACAAGGCTTTTTATGAAAGGAAACTGGCGTCGGTGAACTTCTACTTTGCGCAACTCCTGCCAAGGCACAAGGGTTACCAGGAAGCAGTGATAGCTGGTGCAGAAATTGGTGTTTCACTCAATGAAGCGTGTTTCTAGATCATGACTTTGAAGAGCCCGAGCACACGCCGTACGCAGGCTGAGCGAACGGAGATTTCGGACAACCGGATGCTTGAGGCGGCAGTTGAGCTGATTGTAGATCGCGGCCCGGCTGCGACCAGCCTGAAAGAAGTAGGGTTAAAAGCTGGTTATTCCAGAGGCCTGGCCGGGCAAAGGTTCGGTTCCAAAGATAAGTTGTTCGCATTTGTATTACGTCAGGTTGGTGACAGCTGGCTCGCGCAATTGAAGCAGAGGACTGACCGGCAAACGGGCCTTGCGGCTATTCATGATGCGCTGGATGAGCACTATAAATTTTGTGTTGAGGCCCCTAACCAGGTGCGAGCCTTCTATACGCTCTGGTTTGAATCCGTCAATGCAGGTTCTGAACTTACAGAGATTATTAGCAACATTCATAACCGGCGTCATCAAGACGTCTTTGCCTGGATCATGACTGATTCGGCCGTGGGCGAGCGGATTAAACCCAATGCCGATGCCATTGCAGGACAGTTTTGCGCCTCGGTCATCGGCATTGTCTACTATTGGTTGGCGAATCCATCAGCCCTGAAAGAAACACGGAAACTACACGAAAACTTAAAGAAAACAATGACGCTGATGCTTGCGTCGGAACAAGAGGAATAACGCATGTCAGAAGCGGAAGTCAGATCAGTAGAAGGTAGTACTGAACCAACAACGAAACTACCTCCGCTACGATTCGTCACGGCAGCGAGTTTGTTTGATGGCCATGATGCTTCCATCAACATCATGCGGCGAATTCTTCAGTCACTTGGTGTGGAAGTCATTCACCTGGCTCATAACCGGTCAGTCGCCGAGGTAGTACAGGCGGCATTACAGGAAGATGTGCAGGGCATTGCCATCAGTTCTTACCAGGGTGGGCATGTAGAGTACTTTAAGTACATTGTCGATATGTTGAAGGAAAACGACGCCGGGCATATCAAGGTGTTTGGTGGTGGGGGCGGCGTCATCGTGCCCGAAGAAATCCAGGAACTTCATGACTATGGAGTCTCAAAGATTTATTCGCCGCAGGACGGTATGACAATGGGCCTGGTCGGGATGATCCAGGATATGGTGGACCAATGCCGCGCAGCGGGATTTCCCAACCGAGATATCAGTAAGGCGACCGAGGACGACTACCTCGGGCTATCCAACATGATCACAGCGATCGAGCGGGGCGAGATGGGGTCTGCTGATCTTGCCGCACTTAAGCTCGGGACTGATCGCTCCACGCCCGTTCTTGGTATTACGGGGACAGGCGGCGCAGGAAAATCTTCCCTCACGGATGAGATTATCCGCCGGTTCAGGATGGACAGTGGTGATACAGCGAAAGTAGCGGTCCTGGCCATTGATCCAACCCGTCGTAAGACAGGTGGCGCGTTACTCGGCGACCGCATACGGATGAATGCCATCTATGCGCCGAACATTTTTATGCGTTCTATCGCAACGCGACAATCAACAGCAGAAGTTCCTTCCTACCTGACGGATATAATCGCTGCTGCGCGCAAGTTTGACTTTGATTTGATCGTGGTTGAAACACCGGGTATCGGCCAGGGCGATGCGGGTATTGTGCCGTTTGTTGATGCATCCATGTATGTCATGACGCCGGAGTTTGGTGCCCAGAGCCAACTCGAGAAAATCGATATGCTCGACTTCGCCGACCAGGTGATTATCAACAAGTTTGACCGGAAAGGGGCGGAAGACGCACTCCGTGATGTTGCCAAACAGGTGCAGCGTAATCGCGAAGCCTGGGATACATCGCCAAAAGAATTGCCAGTGTTCGGCACGATCGCATCGCGCTTTGGCGATGATGGTGTCTCTGCGGCCTACCATGGGTTGCTGAAGATCCTTCGCGAGAGGGGTTTGCGAGAGTGGCAATCACAGTTACCTTATCTGGACATTCGTGTACCAAGTGTACGATCAGTCATTGTGCCTTCAAGCAGGGTCAGATACCTGGCCGAAATTGCCGAAGCAGTGCGCGAGTACCTTGCGCAGGCCAATAGCCAGGCGCGAACCGCAAGGGAACGCCAGCAGCTGGAATCAACCCAGCGAATGCTGGGTGAATCCGATGAAAGAATTGGTGTGTTGATTGAACAACGAAATGATGAACTCACGGGAGAGAACCGAAACCTGCTCGAAAACTGGCCAGCACTCAAGGAAAGCTATATTGGTGAAGAGCGAGTTGAAACAACATCTTCCGGCAAGGAAATCAGAACCCTGTTGGGCAGTGAATCCTTGTCCGGTAACTGGATCTCCAGGGTGTCTGTACCCCAGTATGAGGATGACGGAGAGATCCTGAAGTTCCTGAAACGGGAAAACCTGCCGGGATTATTCCCTTACACCGCTGGCGTATTCCCGTTTAAACGTGAAGGTGAAGATCCCGCACGAATGTTTGCCGGGGAAGGTGATCCGGCCAGGACCAATCGCAGGTTCAAGAAGCTCTCTGAGCACTCTGATGCAAAACGTCTGTCCACCGCCTTCGATAGTGTGACCCTGTATGGGTTTGATCCTGCAGTGCGCCCGGATATTTACGGCAAGATTGGTAATTCTGGTGTTTCTGTTGCGACGCTTGAAGATATGAAGGTGCTCTATAGCGGGTTTGATCTTTGTGACCCCCGAACCTCTGTTTCAATGACTATTAACGGCCCGGCACCAGCCATTCTGGCCATGTTCCTGAATACCGCAATCGACCAGCAGATCGATAAGTTCAAGGACAGGGAAGGTCGTGATCCGAGTGATGAAGAAACAGCACAGTTAAAGGCCTTCGCTTTGTCGAATGTCCGTGGAACCGTTCAGGCTGATATTTTGAAAGAGGACCAGGGACAAAATACCTGCATCTTCTCTACCGAATTCAGCCTTCGGATGATGGGCGACATTCAGCAGTACTTTATTGATAACGAGGTGCGAAACTTTTATTCGGTTTCCATCTCCGGTTACCACATAGCAGAAGCCGGTGCGAACCCGATTTCCCAGTTGGCATTTACGCTGGCCAACGGTTTCACCTTTGTTGAGACCTACCTGGCACGCGGAATGAGCATCGATGATTTTGCACCTAATCTGTCATTTTTCTTCTCTAATGGGATGGATCCGGAATACACGGTTATTGGTCGGGTCGCCAGGCGTATATGGGCAGTCGCCATGCGTGAGAAGTATGGTGCCAATGACCGAAGCCAGAAGATGAAATACCACATCCAGACATCAGGTCGATCCTTGCACGCTCAGGAAATGCAATTCAATGATATTCGGACAACCTTGCAAGCTCTGCTCGCGATTAATGACAACTGTAACAGCCTGCATACCAACGCCTACGACGAGGCCATCACGACGCCTACGGAAGAATCTGTTCGCCGGGCGCTGGCTATCCAGTTGATCATCAACCGTGAATTCGGTGTGACGAAAACAGAAAACCCAAGCCAGGGCGCGTTCATCGTAGACGAACTGACTGATCTGGTGGAAGAAGCGGTGCTTCGAGAGTTTGAAAGTATTTCTGATCGCGGCGGTGTACTCGGTGCGATGGAAACAGGCTACCAGCGTGGCAAGATTCAGGAAGAATCCATGAAGTATGAAACGCTCAAGCATGACGGCAGCCTGCCCCTGATTGGTGTCAATACGTTCCAGCCGGATACCCAGCCGGAAGAAACCACCATAGAACTTGCCCGATCCACCGAGGAAGAAAAACAGAGCCAAATCAGACGCCTTCATGATTTTCAGGCGCGCCATAACGACACCGCCGGTGAAGCGCTGGATAGTCTGAGGTCTGCGGTGACAGAAGGCGATAATGGATTTGAGGCACTCATGGAAGCAGTTCGACACTGCTCATTGGGTCAGTTAACTGACGCCTTCTTTGAAGTCGGTGGCCAATACCGACGAAGCACATAAATGTCGGAAGTCGAGAATTGGCCCATCAGGGAATTGATCGAAGGCAAGCACTACTACCTTGAGGACGGGTTGATGGTGCTGACCGGGCGCTTTCACCTGGTCAGGGGAAACTGTTGCGGCAATGCCTGTCGCCACTGCCCCTACAACCACGAGAATGTAAAATAGTTGCGAGTTATTTCGCTGGTCCCCAGCCTTACTGAAACACTGGTTGAGTGCGGTGTCGAGGTCGTCGGGCGCACCCGATTTTGTATTCATCCTGAAGAAGTTGTGCGTAACATCCCGGTTGTCGGCGGTACCAAAAGCGTTAACTGGGATAGCTGCCATCAGCTAAAACCTGACCTGGTAGTCATGGATCGTGAAGAAAATACGCTGCCGATGGCAGAGTCCTGCCCTTTCCCCTGGCATGCTACCCACATCACTTCAGTTGGTGCAGTCGGTGATGATCTCCAGACGCTGGCCGGTAAGCTACAGAACCATAAGCTCGAGAAACTTAGCGCTGACTGGCAATCGCTGGCAGCCATGCCGAACCTGGATTTCACCGGCTGGGACAACCTGCCAGGTTTGATGCAATCAATCGGTTCGATACAGAGTGTCACCCGGGTCCAGTACATGATCTGGCAGGACCCCTGGATGACGATCAGCCGAAGTACTTTTATCGGCTCTGTGCTAGTTAGAACCGGCCTTGGACAGTTGCTTCCGGATTACAGTAAGCCATACCCTGAACTAACCGGCAGTAGCCTGCCGGAAGCGGACACCTGTTACTTATTTTCATCAGAGCCCTTCCCGTTTGCGAGGCATATTGAAGGGCTTGAGCGTAGAGGCTTTAATGGCGCACTGGTTGATGGTGAATTTTTTTCCTGGTTTGGCATTCGCAGTTACAGGATGTTGAGAGATTACCTAGAGAGATACAGATGAGCTTATTGGCAAGTTTGACAATATAAAAAAAGGAATAGTCCATGTCAGAGTACGAAACCATTGTTATCGAAAAACGTGGCCAGGTTGACTGGCTGACCCTGAACCGCCCCGAAGCGCTGAATGCTATCACCACGCCAATGGTGACTGAACTTCGTGATTACTTCGGTGGACTGGCTGAAGACAAGGAAACACGGATTGTTGTTATGCGCGGGGCAGGGCGAGCTTTTTGTGCGGGGCTGGATATCAAGGCATCCCAGTCTAAAACCTACGAGTTGCCATTCGGTGGTGGCATGGGCTTTCAGGGTTATCTGGCAGAGGTTTACATTCGCATGCGCCGGTGCCCGCAACCGATTATCTCCCTGGTCCAGGGGCCAGCCTGTGGTGGCGGGTTCTCGTTTGTTCTCGCATCGGATATCAGGGTTGCGGGTGAATCCGCCAGGATGAATGCAGCGTTTATTCGAATTGGCCTGTCGGCGTGCGATATGGGGTCGAGTTACTTTCTTCCAAGGCTTGTGGGTACCTCTGTTGCCTCGGAGCTCATGCTCACTGGGCGGTTCATTAACGCTGAACGGGCACTGGCGACTAATCTGGTGTCCGAAGTCGTACCTGATGATCAATTGGAGGCGGCAGCGCAGTCGTATATCGACGAAATGCTGACGACTTCTCCCATGGGGCTCCGGCTCACGAAGGAAGGCCTGAATATGGCGATTGACGCGGCGGGTCTTGAAGCGGCTATGGCTATCGAGAATCGTAACCAGCTGATGTGCTCAAAAACCAGTGACGCGAAAGAAGGGATGATGGCATTTATTGAGAAGCGTGAGCCGAATTACACGGGTAATTGAGCCATTGGAGGTTCGGCTAGATCGCGAGTGTTCGATAATGGTTCAGTTATTCGGTGCTTATTACCGCCGAAGACATTGCTGCAATGACGATGAAGTTCGAACTGACCAATTGCCAGTGGCTCTATGCTGTTGGTGTGAACTTCTCATTAGCCATATTGAAACGATCAGAAAGTCAAAACAACTCGGGTCAGTTTACCCGCGCGCATTTCTGCGAAACCCTCGTTGATCTCGGAAAAATGCCTGGTCTTGTCCACGAGTGCAGAGAAGTCCAGGGTTCCGGATTCACCCAGCGTAGCAATTTTATTGAAATCGATGTGCGGAGAGCACGAACCATAAATAGAACCGGTGAGCTTCTTTTCGCGAAGCAGCATGATGGCGGGAATGTCGAGTTTTTCGGTAAACGCAGGCAGGCCGACAACAATTGCGCGCCCGCCGTCGCGGATCATGTGGAAGGCATTCTGCATAGTGGCGATACTGCCGACACATTCAATGGCACAGTCAACGCCGCCTGCGGTCATCTGGATAATCTGCTTTGGCACATCCTCTGGTGCAAGGGTTTCAGTGGCGCCTACCTGTCTTGCGACGTTTCGCCGTTCTGCAATGGGATCAACGGCGAAGATTCTTGAAGCGCCAGCTATTCTGGCTCCTTGAATAGCAGCAAGTCCGACACCACCGCATCCCAGGATCGCAACAGTCTCACCCCAGCGGATACCGGCAGTGTTTACAGCGGCGCCGAACCCTGTCGTCACGCCGCAGCCAATGAGGCAGGTGTGCTCAGGAAGAAGGCTGCTCTGGACGTGTACTGCCATCTTCTGTGGCACAACGACGTGTTCACAAAAAGCGCCCAGTCCCATAAAGCGGTCCAGGGTAACCCCGCCCAGTGACAAAGGCCCCTGGCTGCCGGTTGTCATATTAATCCCGGCGCACAGATGAACCTGGCCCCGGATACAGGCGGGGCAGGTACCGCACGCCGGGGTCCACGAAAGAACAACGGTGTCTCCCTCCTTCAGTGTGGATACGCCGTTTCCAACAGCTTCAATGGTGCCCGCAGCCTCGTGGCCAAGAACAACCGGAAACTCGACTGTTTCTTTTCCTTCCAGGGCGCTCAAATCACTGCGGCAAATACCGCAGGCAGATATCTTGACCCTGACTTCTCCTTCCTTTGGGTCACACAGTTCCACTTCTTCAATTACAAATGGCCTGTTGCTGTCATGAGCGATAGCGGCTTGAGTTTTCATAGAGATTCTTCTCTGGGTTTCTGGTCAATGATGCCCATAGCGACGATGCTGTCCATGGCGTCTAGTGTGGTCTTTAGCGGAAAATCAGATGAACCGTTCAACGCCTTTACAAGCAACCGAGTACCCAGTTCATATAGCAGGTAAGCCGTCACTTCCACGTCAATCTTCCTGACGCTTTGCTCTTCAACACCTTGCTGAAGGATGTGTCTTATGGCGCCCAGGATCTGTTCTCGATAGTCGTTCATAACAGGTTCTGCATAGCGCGTCAGGGAAAAGTTCTGATCTTCTGTCAGCGCTGCAAGCAAGAGGGGGTTTTCTGAAAAGGTACTGGCCGTCAGTTCAACGAGTTGCCTGAACTTGACCGGTGCCGTTCTGCTATCGCTTACCAGCATTTCGGTTTCCTGGATGAAGTTCTCTGTTACCCGCCGTAGTAGTGCCTCATACAACTCGGGTTTACTGGAAAAGTGAAGATACAACGTTGCGCGCGAAAGCCCGGCCTTCTCTGCGATTTCCTCCATGGACGTTTTTTTGGGTCCAAAGCGGCGAAACTGCGCCTCTGCTGCTGACAGTATTTTGTTTCGGGTCGCGAGCCGAATGGTTTGCATGGTGTTCTCGTGGCAAGTGTATGGTCGAAATAGTAGACAAAGTATGTCAATTTGTCTATTTTTAGGTTTGAGACAAAATATAGGGAGCATCGATGAGTATTCGAGCAGCGATGTTCGCGTCAATCGTTTTAATCAGCATTAAAGCCCAATCTGCTGAAGTTCTGCATATCGCAGCTGAAGCATTGTCGTCAACTGAAATTATCATCGATGGCATGTTAGATGAACCCGTTTGGTCCGGGTTAGAAGGCTATGACTCAATGTCCGTTGTTGCACCCGATACTCTGGAAAAAGCCAGGTATCCGACCACCACTCGTATCTTCTATACGGAAGAGGGTTTGTACATCGGTACACAGGCCCAGCAGCCTGTTGAGACTTTACTACCCAGATTGAGTTCTCGAGACGGGGAGGTTAACCGCGATGGCATCAATTTTTATCTTGATCCAACAGGAGAAGGACTCTATGGCTACTACTTTGGTGTCAACCTCGGTGGAACGCTGAATGATGGAACGTTGTTACCGGAACGTCAGTTAAGTCGTTTGTGGGATGGTCCCTGGTATGGGGCAGCACGACCTTCACCGAACGGTTACCAGGTTGAAATGTTTTTGCCCTGGTCGATGATGGCAATGCCTGAGCAGGACGGACCGAGGGATATGGCGTTCGCACTCACGCGTCGTGTTGCTCACATCGATGAAACATGGGGTTGGCCCGAATTACCCGAAAGCAAACCAGATTTCGTTTCCAGCTTTCAACCGATGGTGCTGGGTAATGTCAGGCCCGGCCGGCAGCTGGTTTTCTATCCGTTTACCGCGGTAACACGTGACAGGATTGATGGTGATACTGAATATCGAGCTGGTGCCGACCTGTTTTGGAGACCAACAACCGATTTGCAGTTCACGGCAACATTAAATCCTGATTTCGGTGCCGTTGAGTCAGACGATGTGATTGTGAATCTGACTGCTTTCGAGACCTACTTTCCAGAGAAACGGTCTTTCTTCCTGGAGGGAAGTGAAATTTTCATCACCTCGCCGCGTTCAGTCATTCGGGGTACAGATGCCAGCAAAGGAGCGAGGAGTGTACCGAATAGTTTTTTCCTGCAACCTACAACCATGCTTAATACGAGAAGGATCGGTGGCGCTCCGCGTTCACCTGACATACCTGAAGGTTTGTCCATTGCTGATACTGAACTGAGCCAGCGGAGTGAACTGCAGGGAGCGGTTAAGGTCACTGGCCAGAAAGGAGCGTTTAGATACGGCACGTTGTGGGCGTCGGAAGAAGACGTTGTTTTTCGGGCAATGGACGCCGACATGGGCGAGGTTAAGCTGCAACAGTCAGGTAGAGACTTTGGGGTGATACGGGCCTTATATGAGGCTGATACGACTGGACGCAAGGCCGTGGGGTTCATGTCAACCCTCGTGAGATATCCTGATTCAGACGCGATTACCCATGGTGTAGACCTGCACTACCGTACACCTGATAGCAAGGTCATCTGGGATGCCCAGTTACTTTACAGTGACGTTTCAGATGTGACAGGCAAAGGCGGTTACTTTGACGTCAATTATATTCCGAGGCAAGGTCGGTTGCATCGTTTCAGTTTTGATTACCTGGATGATCAGCTTGAAATCAACAATCTGGGGTTCATACGCAGAAACGATGTTATCACCTACCGGTACACCTACAATCGCACGAATTCAGATCACCCCAGGTATAGGCAAACATTCCAAGGCCTGACCTTATCACACGAGACGAATACGGATGACCGGGTGGTTCGCAGTTCGATCTATTACAGGAATACACTGGTGCTAGAAAACAGCAGCCAGTTTACGACGACCGCATTATACAGACCGCCGCAATGGGATGATCGAACGACCAAGGGAAATGGAGATTACCGGACATCAGCGGGTGGTATTCTCGAGTTCGAGTACGGCACGGACACCAGCAGAAAAATCAGTGCCAGTTTTGCCTCCAGCGCCATGCTTGAACAGTTAGGTGGCGTGACTTTCTCCGCGAAGGGGGGGATTACCTACAAGCCTGTGGATAGATTGTCTTTTGATCTTGATTTCATCTACAGAAGAACAGACGACTGGTTGATTCATCTTGATAGCAATGTTCTTGGCACTTACGATGCGCGGCAGTGGCAGCCAAGTGTCGCGGCAGAATTTTTCATCA
>DTZW01000081.1 GCA_012961165.1 Gammaproteobacteria bacterium
TGGCTGCTCCCAGTGACTTCATTCGCGGCATCAATATTTGTCCAGATCATAACGGCGATGTAGGGCTGATTCAGACCGCATATCACGACATCCCTGACATAAGGCGCACAGGCTGCAATCAGCTGCGACCTGAGGGTACCAGCGGCAACCCAGGTGCCAGTCACCAGCTTGAACTGCTCTGCGATGCGTCCAGCAAATCTAAGACCCTTTGTATAATCGTTAGGGTCTGCAAACACAACCGCGTCACCCATCTTGAAGAAACCTTCATCGTCAAAGGCTTCCGCAGTCTTCCGAGGATCATTGATGTAGCCTGGCGTCACACCTTTTGATCGGACACGGACCTCATATCGATCACCGACGGGTAGCAATTTCAGTTCGGCGCCCGGCATAGGCAGGCCAACTACGCTCTGGTCTTCGCACGGCCAGTACCGGGAGATGCCTACCGCTACTTCCGTGGACTGCAGACTGGTCGCCATAGGCTTTCTCGCGCCCTGATACTTTAAAAGCAGCGCCTGCAGGCGATCATAGGTAGATACGGGCATAGCCGCACTGCCATACTGGAGACTTGTGACATGTGAGAAGAAGGAAATCGCAAGCGCTTCATCTCTCTCCAGGGCATCCACCAGCATGTTCCAGCCGAGCGGCGCGCCGCCATACATTGTTGGCTTGACCACCAGCAGGTTTTCAAGGGTCTTGTGATACTCATCCGGCACAGGTTTACCATCGTCCAGGTAAATACACCCGCCAGACTCGATCACCATCGCGAGGCGCATCAATCCGGCACCCACATGACTCCAGGGCATCCAGTCAAGCACCCGTACAGGTGACGGCGCTTTCTCACCCTTCGTGGCAACCCTGGCTGCCAGCATCGCGCAAATCATGCCGTGCGTGTGAATGACACCTTTCGGCGCGCCTGTAGAGCCAGAGGTAAACATATAACGCGTAACCGTATCGTGGTTGATCTCTGCAACCGATGCATCGACCAATTCAGCATCGGTGTGGTGCTCGATTTCTGAAAGTGGTGTCGCTCTGATGCCATCGCCCTGGCCGATGAACATCACTTTTTCGTTGGCAATGCCGGTTACTTCAAGAGACTTCGCCTGCATTTCGAAGTCGGTGGAGAATGCAAATGCAGGGCGAATCCTGTCGAAAAGTGCGCGCAGTTTTGGATAAGCCGCTGGCACGGTACTGTAGCTCATACTCGCAGGTGTGCAGGGCACTTTTGCGAGCATGGCGCCGAGCGCAACCACGAAGTGATCTATTGAGGCACCACTCAGAATCAGCAGTGGCATGTTCTGTCCTGCTCCTTTTTGAAGGAACCAGGTTGCTATCGCATAAGCGCGATCTCGTGCGTCGCGATAGCTCAGCAACTCGAACTCACCTTCCGCGTTTTTTTCTGCGAGCAACGTTGTATCAGGCTGCGTTGAAACCGTGTCCAGAAAGACCTGTACCAGGCTAGTCGCCATTGGATGCGATTCATGACCGCTAGTCAGAATCAGTTCACCTCCCGATCGTTGCTTTACACTGACCCTGGGTTCAGGCGGCGCGATTTCACTCATAAATCATCCGGTTCTCTGCTTCATGCTCTCGATAGAGAGGAAGATACCGCACCAGAGCTGCAGAACCCAGTAGACTGAATTGCCAACAAAGTGGCACTATATTATGAATACACGGAGCAGGTCCTATGTCGAAAGCAATCATCCCTGCGTTTAGCATTTCTGATAACCCGGCAGAAATCTCTGCTTCACTGGATGAAGCCGGATGCGCAGTCGTTCAGGGCATGTTTTCTGAAGAGCAATGCGCACAAATGCGAGCAGAACTCGACCCTCACCTGGAGCATGCCCTCTATGCCGACGAAGACCAGACTGCAGATTTCTATCCCGCAAAAACAAAGAGGATCACTGGTCTCGTGGCGCGATGCCCCGCTGTTCGGGAATTGGCTATGCACCCGGTCACCACGGCACTGTGCGATCATCACCTGCTGCCTAACTGTGAAAAGTACAATCTACACGTGACGGCAGGTTTAATCGTCGGCCCCGGTGCACGCAGCCAGGTCCTGCATCGAGAAGAAGATCCGTTTGACTATTTTCCCGTACCGCGACCGAATCTGGTGATAGCCTCGATGGCTGCATTGACAGAATTTACCGCTGACAATGGTGGGACGCTACTCGCGCCTGGCAGTCATCGTTGGCAGCAAGGTCGAGTGGCAGAGGACAGTGAGACTGTGCCAGCCGAGATGCCGCAGGGATCAATGTTGTTCTGGCTTGGTGGCACTCTACACGGCGCGGGTGCCAACATCACACAAGACTGGCGCCATGGTGTGATTCTCAGTTATTCACTCGGTTGGCTGCGTCAGGAGGAAAATCAGTATTTGAATCTACCCGATGATGTTCTGGCTGATCTCTCTGACGAACTAAAGGACAGGATTGGCGTCACCATGCACGGTTCTCTCGGCCTATACGATCCGAGGGTTCGTGGGTCAAAATCCCAAATGTCTCTTCCGAAAAACCTTACTTCATAAGCGACGGCAATCGTGATCAAACGATAATGCTGACTCCTTTGCGCTCAATTGGTGATTAATCTATTCCGGCGTATCCTCATCATATTGCATAGCCCGATCGGTAATCTCATGCCAGGGTGCCTTTGATCCAACGTATATGTGGTATGCCTCTGGGTGGGGTGGGTTTCCATCGACAGCGCCCATGGACAGATAAAGAAAATCAGGATAACCATCGACCCGAACGAGAATGTTTGAGCCGCAGCAACCGCAAAAAACACGCTCATGGTCATCAGAAGATGCATATTTCCTGATGTCTTCTTCACCTGAGAGGTAATGAAACTTGTCAGCTGCGACTCCAGCAAAGGTTGCGAACGCAGCACCGTGCAGTCGCCTGCATTGTGAGCAGTGGCAATGCGAAAAATCTGAAATTTCACAATTTGCTTCAAATGAAACGCGTCCACATTCGCAATGTCCGTGAATCATCGTCATTCTCCATTCAGGTGATATTCGTCAAACACGTTAAACCGGCAGTTCGGTAATTGCACGGTAGCCTTGCTCCACAGCGGCTTCCAGCATGGCGCTTGCCGCGGAATCAGCATTTGCGATAGTTATTCGGCCAAAACGTTTGCGAGCTTGCATAGGTGGGTAACGTACATCTTCAGTGTCTTCATACACCTGGTCGAACAAAGCATGGGAAGACATGTCGTATGCATAACCATGAGCCCAACCATTTACAGAAATACCCAGGATGTCTCTCGCTGGATCAAACCCGGCTGAACCCAGCATGCTGACAAGTTGAATGCGGACGTTGCGTTCAATGGTCTCGAATGTTGTAGAAAGAAATTCCTTTATTTGCGGCGGCAGGAATTGGCATCTGATTGATGGATTCTTCGACAGAAAGCGTTGTCGTCGCCATGGGAAGATAGTCGAAAAATGGACCAGAGAATGGCACCGTTCGATCGGTATTCCATTTTTCCCTGCTGAAATGCGATCCCGCTCTAAGGCCATGTCGCTTGTAGAACCCCTGGTCAAAAGTTGTCTCGAAACGTTTTAGGTCATCCTCCAGGTCATGCAGCAGGTTATTTACAATGTCCCTGCAGTCGGAGGGCTGCTCAAGGAAGCAGCTGCCGCCGTATCCAACCAATGTACGATCGCCTATCTGAAACTCATTTCTTTTGGCGTGACCACCAAAATCATCATGGTTATCAAGAATAAGAATGCGGGCATCCCGAATTTTTGATCTTTTGAGTCCACCTGGCGCTCCTGAATAGCGGTTTCCAACCACGACAAACAGCTTAACGTGGCTGTCGGTAAATCTAAGCATGCGTACTAGGAGTGAGTCTTCCAATCATGTAGGAAGGAAGCAACAGAGCACTGATCAGTGAGGCAGCACGATTGGCATGAATGGGTCTGAATACTTACAAACTACGCGTTTTCATGTAGGGTCTCGCCAGAACACGGCACGATACGAGTGCTCACTAAAGGATCATCCGATATGAAGAATGCCCTACCGCTGACAGAAGAGATTATTGAAATGGACAAGGCGCATCACCTGCGCCCTTACCAGAACTTCGACACGCTAGAAGAGGGGGCGCTTCCTATCGAGCGGGCTGAAGGTGTTTATGTCTGGGACACGGATGGTAAAAAGTATGTCGATGCAATTGGCGGCATGTGGTGTACAAACATTGGTACCGGCCGCAAGGAAATGGCCGATGCGATTGCGCAGCAGGTACTCACCTGCAATTTTGCCAATCCCTTTACGGATATGACGAATGTACCTGCTACCCGGCTGACAAAAAAGCTTGCGGAGCTCGCGCCCGGTGACCTGAACCACGTTCACTTAACCTGCGGGGGTTCCACCGCTAACGACTCAGCTTTTCGCCTTGTTCAGTTTTATCATGCCTGCAAAGGCAACGAGCGCAAGAAACACATAATATCCCGTACCGATGCCTATCATGGCAGCACCTATGTGACCATGTCTCTCGGTGGCAAGAAGGGTGACCGGATTGACGAAATGAATTACATGGGGCCAGAGGAGAACATTCATCATCTCAGCTCTCCCAATTACTACCGTTATGGCAATGGTCTGTCTGAGGCTGATTTTGCAGACAGACTCTTTGATGAGTTCATTCAAAAAATCGATGAGCTTGGCGGCCCTGACACCATTGCCGCATTTTTGGCAGAACCCATCATGGGTGCGGGTGGTGTCGTTCTGCCACCGGGGAACTATCTGAAACGCATTGCAGACTATTGCCGCCCAAATGATATTTTGTACTGGTCAGACGAGGTTGTGACTGGGTTTGGGCGCTGTGGTGAGTGGTTTGTCTCCGAGGCGCTGTTCGATATACAACCGGATATTCTGATATCCGCAAAAGGGTTGTCTTCTGCTTACATCCCGCTGGGCGCGTGCATCTTTTCTGACAGAATCTGGGATGTGATAAGTGAACCCGGTCATGGACGTTTCTTTGCTCATGGATACACCTATTCATCTCACACGGTCGCCGCCGCCGCTGCACTGAAAAACATAGAGATCATGGAGCGAGAAGAAATTCTGGATCATGTTCGCAAAGTGGGTCCTTACTTCCATGAAAGACTGGGGGAATTACGCGCTCTGGATATGGTTGGCGATGTCAGGGGTACACATTTGATGGCGTGCGTCGAATTCGTGAAAGACAAGACCACAGGGGAAACGTTTCCGGGCGAGATGGATATTGGCAAGCTGGTATCCAATGAAGCGGACAGGCTTGGGCTGATCGTGAGGCCCATCGTCAATTTAAACGTGATGTCTCCATCGCTTATCTGCACTGAACAGGACATCGATTTCATTGTTGATACGCTGCGGCGGGCCATCGAAGTGACGAGCGACAAGTTACGCAGTCAGGGCATCTGGTAGTGTCGGCCAGGTTTAACGACTGGCGCTCATGTTGATACGGAGAACACCATGAAACTATTCAACAAAATGATGTTGATCATGCTCGCCACACAACTGGTGATGGCGCAGCGAACTGAGGGGCAGGAAGGGCAGCTGGTGATTCGCGGCGGTTGGTTGTTCGACAGCGTCAGCGATAAACGTCGACCGAATGCGGGTATCGTCATAAGTGATGGCAAGATTGTGGCCGTAGATGCCGAAGTCAAACAACAGGTGCTCAATACGGCCAAAGTTATAGATTTGGCAGATAATGACACAGTACTGCCGGGCATGATCGACCTGCACGCCCATTACAATCTGGATCTCGTTGACAAGGGTCGAGTTGAAGAAGTTGTTTACAACGGCATTGTATTCCTGGCAAACGGAGTCACATCCACATGGTCGGCCGGTGAATACTATCCTGAGCGCGTAAAAGCTCAACGTGATCGAATTGCTGCCGGTGAATCCATCGGTCCGCGGTTGTTCATGTCAGGGCCTTATTTCGGCGCATTTCGATGTGAATACAATATCGGATTGGCGTCGGATGAATGCATCGGCTGGCCCAACGACATCACTGAAGACGAAATTCGTCATGAGGTTGACTACTGGGCTGAGCAGGGTGTCATCAGTATCAAGATCAAGCAGGCGACCCCCGGTGAGATGAAAATCCTCATCGAACAGGCGCACAAGCACGGCATCACAACGTCGGCTCACCTCGCTAATTACGACGGGGAATACGATGTGGAGTTACGGGACGCCATTCTTATGGGCCTTGATCGTGTAGAACATCAACTTACCCTCGGAAGTGGTGGCCCCGAAAGTGCTGAAATGCCCCAAATGATCGATCTCATACTCGCCCATAATGTTTTCTATGATACCAACCTGCAGATGTATGGAGGCATTAACGAACGTCGTACCCACGCTGAAGAAATGTTGTGGACGGATGAAGCGAGGTTCTTCACTCCCTATACGCAGGCCTTGCTTGAGAAGCGAGGCGATCCACCGCCGGAATCGGATAATGAAGAATTCACGCAGCGTGTTCTCGAACTAAAGTCGCTATTTGATGCCGGCGGCGGGCACTTGCTAGTCGTTGGCACGGATGAACCTGTGTACACAAGCCTGTTGCCAGGTTTTGCTTACCATCGCGAATTACTCGCAATGACCTATGCTGGGATTCCACCAGCTGCAGTATTAAGGGCTGCCACTATTAATGGTG
>DTZW01000082.1:0-16621 GCA_012961165.1 Gammaproteobacteria bacterium
GTTTCGAAGGTCCCTGCATATTTTGGGACCAAAAGTCAGCACGGGGACATAGTGGTTATCCATGACATCGAAGTGAATAATGTCGGCACCAGCCTCAAGCACGGAACGGACTTCCTCCCCGAGGCGGGCGAAATCGGCTGACAATATCGATGGGGCTATCATGTTCACCACTTTCTCCATTTGGGGGGCTACTCCTTTTTGCTCGCCATTCTACTGACTTCATTTTGCTTTTACTAACCACCAGCGAGCGCCACTCGCCAACCAGGGCTTATGCGGATTGATCCAGCATTTTTCGCAATTGGCTGAGCCGGCTTTCCGTACCGACATCACACCAAACACCATCGTGCTCTATGCCTAAGAATCTCCCGGCGTTAACGGCTTCATCAAATACCTTCCGCAACATGAACACGGAATCCGGAACATCTCGCACCAGGTCAGGATGCAGCATTCCGGTACCTGTGTAGGTCAATTTGTCACCATCCAACCGCAGGATCGAATTCTCATCAGGCGAGTAATCACCTTCCGGATGATGCGGGGGGTTATTGGTCATCACCAACAGCCCCAGCATTCCAGAGGGTAATCCCTTCGGCAACCGCCCAAGATCAAAATCCAGGTAGGTATCGGCACTGGTGACAAGAAATGGAGCATCCCCCAGCATCGGGAGGGCTTTCTTAATTCCACCACCGGTCTCCAGCAATTCAGTTTCGAATGAATAACTGATGTTTACTCCCAGCCGAGCCCCGTCGCCCAACCGCGACTGAATCTGGTCGCCAAGATGATGAAGGTTGATGACCACATCCTGGATACCGGCCACCCTCAGCCGCTCCAGATGATGTTCAATCAGCGACTTCCCCCTCACCTCAAGCAATGGTTTAGGCGTAGCGTCAGTTATTGGTCTCAGACGCTTCCCGAGACCGGCAGCCAGCACCATCGCTTTCATCGCATCACCTGCTTCAGGTCACTAACCTTTGGCATGATTTCGGCAAGCAGCCATTTATGGAAACGTTCGAGTTCAGGATAAATCGCTGAAGTTTCAACCAGATAATCAACCACCAGCGGAATATCTGCAAGATAGCCTGGCTTTCCATCCCGTAGATTCAACCTGCTGAAGACCCCCAGGCACTTCAGATGCCTTTGTGCACCCATAAGGTCAAACCATCGCAACATCGGCACATCTGACGCCACTAACCCCCGACTGGCAAGTTCTTGGCGAAAATCATCCACTACCTGTTCAACCAGGTTTCTGTCGAATTGGTAATAACAGTCTTTATAGAGCGATACCAGGTCGTAGGTCACAGGGCCGACAACCGCATCCTGAAAATCTATAATTCCCGGGTTCGCTGCAGCTTGGACCATCAGGTTTCTGCTGTGAAAGTCTCTGTGGACAAAAACCGTAGGTTGTTCAAGCGCACTGCTGACGAGACATTCGTACACTTCCTCGAGCATCTGCGCCACATCACTGTTAACTTTTAAACCCAGTTGTCCCACAAGAAACCACTCATGGAACAGGCCCATTTCCGTTTTCAATTTCAGCGCATCGTAAGGGGGTAATTCGCAGGTGACAGGTAAAAGCTTCAGAATCGCACGGATTGCATCCCTGTAAAGGGAAGGCATTGCCGATGGATTCTCCATCAATTCATCAAGGTAAAGCCGGTCGCCAAGGTCCGTGACAGCGAGATAACCCAGATTGTAATCGAATGCCTTGACCTCCGGACAATTCAGCCCAGCCTCACAAAGTGCTGCCGATATTTTAACGAAACTTTCGTTGTCCTCGCGCTCCGGCGGAGCATCGACGAAAACGACGCCTGCCCCCCCTTCACTGAATCTGAAATAGCGCCTGAAACTGGCGTCATCCGAAACGGGTACCAGCGCCGCAGATTGGGGAATATCCGCGATTGAGGCAGTCGCTCTGGCCCATTCGGCAAGGCCAGCTGCTCGACCGTCGGCGTGCTGAGAATCATCTTTCATGAAAACTGACTGACCTGCTTTGTCGAATGCTTTATTATCCCCGTAATGCTTCGATCGACACAATTTTTTAATGGCGCACCATCAATGATCAGGCAACTTCGCCACATTGGCCCGCTATTCTTGTCTGTTTACGCCTTTTCTGCCCCTGTTCTCGCCGATTCTGCCGCGGAAGTCGACTGGCGCATAACCAGCAAGCCGGGCCAGTGCCAGGGGGAGTATGTCGATGACTCAATCAAAACTGGCACAACTGAACGCACCGACAGCGCCGCACCTATAACGGCCAGCGGCAACAGCGCGCTCCACGTGGAGGGCCATTCCACAACGCTGATCGGCGATGTGTCTGTTCACCAGGGCTCCCAGTTGCTGCGCGGCGATTTCTTCACCATGGATGTCCAAACTGAGCACTACACCGTCGAAGGTAATGTGCGTCTCAGGCAAAAGGGCTTGCTTATCCAGGGGGCCAGGGTGGAGGGGAACTTTTATACCGGTACCGCGGCCATAGACAGCGCGAGTTTCTTGTTACACGACAACCGCCTCCGCGGCACAGCGACATCCCTTAAGAAAAATGAACAGGATACGCTGACGATAACTGAAGGTGACTTCACGACGTGCGAACCTGGCAGCAATACATGGGCAATTCGTGGCAAGGAAATCGAACTCATCAAGGCGCAGGGATACGGAATTGCCCGGCACGCCACTCTGCGAATCAAGGGCGTGCCTGTCGCCTACTCCCCCTACTTTCGATTCCCAATTGATGATTCCCGTCAATCCGGTTTTCTATGGCCGTCCATTGGTCACGACAGCGACGGAGGCACAGAAGTCACCATACCGTACTATTTCAACCTCAGCCCAAACCTGGATGCTACCTATACCCCCAGGAGCATTTGGAAACGCGGGGTAATGCACGAAGGTGAGCTCCGACACCTGAACAACTATGGCGAGAACCTGCTCGCGGGGACATTCCTGCCTTCCGATGACGAATATAATGAGCACGAGCGAATCACTTCGACCAGCGCTTCCGGGTTTGACAAACAAGATCGATGGCTCGCTCAGTTCAGCCATAAGGGTCGAGCCGGCCCATGGTCCTCTTCAGTCAACTATACGAGCGTCTCAGACATCGATTATCTTGACGACCTGGGAGGTTTCACGAACACTAGCTCAGGTTTTAGTAATGACCTGAGCAACTCCAGGGAGCCTGCGCTCTTAAGAGAAGGCACTGTTTCTTATGACACAATATCCTGGCGATCCACCCTGGAGCTTCGAAGTTTCCAGGAGATAAGCTCGATCAAGTCTAACCAGTATGAAATCCTTCCCAGGCTTACTATTTCTGGATCAAAATCATTCGGGCAGATCAAATCTTCTGCCTTGTTACAGGCAACCGTATTCGACAACCCTTCGGACAAAAAAACCGAAGGTTCACGAATAGTTGCTGATATCAGCAGCAGCGCGCCGTTCCATAATAGCTGGGGATACATAACTCCGGGGCTTAGATATATTCATCGAAACTATCGTCTTGACAATGAAAGCCCCGGCGCAAGAGACGATGCAACGATTAATACAGGTCTTGCATCACTCGATATGGGACTCACCTTCGAGAGGCACACTTCAGTATGGAATAAGGGTTTCTACCAGACCCTGGAACCGCGGCTTTACTACCTTTACGCGCAAGAAAAATTTCAGGATGACCTTCCGGTATTCGATTCTTTGATCATCACGCCAGGCTATGACAGCCTGTTTCGACAAAACCGCTATGTGGGGTATGACAGGGTCGGCGACGCCAACCAGATAGCACTGGGGATAACGACTAGATACCTGGATGAGACAACCGGAGCACAACGACTGGCGATCAGCGTCGGGCAGATCTTTTACATGGATGATCGCACGGTAAATGACACTGATTTCCCCGGCAACAACCCCCTTGATGGCACTTCACCGGTATTCATCAGCCTTACTACACAGGCTAAAGGTCTGGATCTGCGTGCGAGTTACGAACACGATACCGAACATAATCGTTCCAATCGGGGCTCTATTGCACTGCGATATATCAGCGATAATCACGCCATATTTAACTTCAGCTATTCGATGGTAGACAAACTCCAGCAAAGGACACTACGTAATCGCGAAGAAACGGACCTTTCCTTCCGATGGCCCCTGGGCCAATCAAATGCCTGGAGTCTGGTTGGCAGATGGAACTATGGCTGGGATGAAGGTCAAACAATAGAGTCTTTGTTCGGAGTCGAATACAATGACTGCTGTTGGAGAACACGCGTTGTCTTCCGTCGAAATCTGGAAAGGCCAAGGACTGTTCGTATTTCGCAACCCGGATCTGCGACACAGTCCTTCCAGGACCGAAGAGCCGACAGCGGCATATATTTCGAATTCCAGTTAAAAGGGCTTGCCTCTCTGGGGGGTCGACTCGACAATTGGCTTCACAATTCAATACCAGGATACGACCCTGGCAGGTAGACAAATGAAACTCATAGCATTGCTAACAACCTTAACCCTGACTTCGGTCACCGTAAGCAGCTACGCTGCACTGGTTTTGATCGACAGGATCTCTGTCGTCGTCGACCAGGATGTCATCATGCAATCAGAAATTGATGAGCGGATGAAAGCCATCAAGGCGCAGATCGCAGCAGACCCACAGACACAAGCACCTTCAGATGACGTGCTGCGGGGGCAAATCATCGAGAGACTCATCCTTGAGAACCTTCAGCTCCAAACCGCTGATCGCGCCGGCATCCGGATAAGTGATGATGAGCTGAATGGGGCGCTTTCCGGTATCGCTTCACAGAACCAGATGACGTTGACCGAATTTCGGGTTGCCCTGGCAAATGACGGCGTCAGTTGGGCTGCAATGCGAGAACAGGTCAGGCGTGAATTCGCCATCAGCAGGGTCCAGCAAGGCGTTATGCGAAGAAGAATAGAAGTGACGGAACAGGAGATTGATAATTTCCTTGCTACCGAGGTTGGTGAATCTGTTACCTCTGATCAATACAGAGTGGGGCACATTCTGATCGCCTTACCACCGAACCCTTCCGCACAAGACATTCGTACCACGCGCGACAAGGCTGACAGTATAAGTACACAACTACAGGAAGGAGCGGACTTTGGCAGTCTCGCGATTGAGTTTTCAGAAGACCAGAACGCACTGGAAGGTGGCGATATGGGCTGGCGCAAACCAGCTCAATTACCCAGTATGTTCTCTGATCTGGTCGCAGACATGAAGGCCGGCGACATAAAAGGCCCGATCAAGAGTGGTCGTGGATTCCATCTGATCAAAGTAATGGAAAAACGTGGGGCGACTTCGGAAGGTCAGATTGAACAAACCCAGGTTCGGCATGTGTTGATCCAGCCAAACGAAATCAGAACCGAAGGCGAATGCCAGGACCTTGCCATCAGCCTTCGGGAGGAAATTGTTGAGGGCAGGGATTTCGCAGATGTCGCCAAACTGTATTCGGACGATCCTGGGTCCGCATTAGGCGGTGGAGACCTCGGTTGGAGTCGTGCAGGTGTTTTCGTTCCCGAGTTCGAATCCACCATGAAAGCAATGGATATAAACGAACTTAGCGAAGTTTTTAAGACTACTCATGGTTACCACTTCCTCGAGGTAACTGGTCGCCGAATAGAAGACTTCAGCGAACGCTTCAAGATGGGGCAAGCCGAAAACTACCTGAGAAACCAGAAATTTGATGAGGAACTCGGTAACTGGCAACGAGAAATCAGGGACAAGGCGTTTGTCGAAATTAAGAACTAGACTGGCGGTCACTCCCGGAGAACCCGCTGGTATAGGTCCCGATATTTGCCTCCAGGCATTCGAGAAAAATAACCAACTGGCAGAACTCATCTATTTTGTGGATCCGGACCTGATTCAAAACCGGGCTAACGATCTTAAGATAGAAGTTCCAATTAATGACGTGACCTTAGCCCCGTTTAATATCGCCGCGTTCAATGTTCACCCTGTGAGAGCCTCAGCAACTGTCGTTCCAGGTGTCGCAACTACGGACAACGCGGGTTACGTTACCGAGACTCTGGAACAGGCGCTCTCATCCTGCCTTGCTGGAAAAACAGCCGGTATCGTAACCGGACCCGTCAATAAGTCTATTATCAATGATGCCGGCATTCCTTTTTCCGGCCACACAGAATGGTTTGCTGACAAAACCGGTACCAAACGTGTGGTCATGATGCTCGCTGGTGAGACTCTGCGAGTTGCACTTGCGACTACTCACCTGCCGCTTGCAAAGGTCAGTGATGCCATTACGCAAACTTCTTTGACGGAAGTTGCCAGCATCCTGCACAGCGAACTCGTCACAAAATTCAAAATTAATCACCCTAAAATCCTGGTCTGTGGGCTGAACCCGCATGCTGGAGAAAACGGCCACCTCGGTAGAGAGGAAATCGAAACTATCACCCCTGTTATTAAAGCCTTGCAGCAACAGGGACTGGATTTCGAAGGCCCACTTCCCGCAGACACACTTTTTACACCCAACAACCTTGCCCGCGCCGATGCAGTACTCGCGATGTATCACGACCAGGGTTTACCCGTCCTGAAGCATGTAGCATTCGGACAGAGCGTCAACATAACCCTTGGCCTGCCAATAGTCCGCACGTCCGTTGATCACGGTACAGCTTTTGATCTGGCAGGATCCGGACGGTCGGACTGCTCAAGCCTGGTGGCCGCAGTTTGCTGTGCCGCGGAACTATGCGTCTAACCGTGTTGCGCGCAAGAAAAAGGTTTGGGCAAAACTTCCTGGTTGATACAGGCATGATCCAAAAAATTATTGGCTCATTCGATATCAAACCAGGCGACCATATTATTGAAATAGGCCCAGGTAGGGGAGCATTAACCCAGCCTCTAAGCGACAGTCGATGCGAGCTTACCCTGATCGAGATCGACCGCGACCTGGCGGCCGAATTATCAGTTCGCTTCCCAGATGCAGGACTGATCAACCAGGATGTCATGACGATAGATTTCAACACGTTTGCGGGGAAATCCCTTATTCGCATCATCGGCAACCTGCCTTACAACATCTCAACCCCACTGCTATTTAAGTTATTTGATTCCGGCGAACATATCCACGACATGCACTTCATGTTGCAGCGAGAAGTTGTTGACAGGATGACAGCACTGCCCTCAACAAAAGCGTATGGCAGGTTATCGGTGATGACTCAACTTCACTGCCATACCGAGAAACTTTTCGAAGTGCCACCCCAGGCATTCTCACCCCGCCCAAAGGTACAAAGTGCCATTATCCGGCTAACGCCAAACAAAAAGGCGACAGATGTTGACAGGAAGCTGCTCGAAAGCATTCTCATCCAGGCTTTTTCTATGCGCCGCAAGACGATTCGTAATGCACTCAGGAAATTCCTGACAGCGGACGAACTCGAATCGCTTCACTTGAACCCTCAACTACGCCCTGAGAACCTGACAATTGACGACTACCTTTCCTGCACGCGATTCGTGGAAGACAGATCATGAGCACCTACATTATTGGTGACGTGCAAGGTTGTTTCGACGAGTTGCAAAAGTTACTCAGCAAGGTCGACTACCAATCCGGGCAGGATCATCTCTGGTTCGCTGGCGACCTCATCAATCGCGGACCCCGCAATGTGGAAGTACTTGACCTGATCATGTCGGAACCAAACGTCAAATGTGTGTTGGGTAACCATGATCTTCATTTTCTTGCTGTTGCTACGGGCCAGCAAACACCGAAACGCAAGGACACGATCGAGGATCTGCTCAATAGCCCCAGGCTCGATGAGTATATTGACTATGTGAGGCATCTTCCGATTCTGCACTATGACTATGCTGAAAACCTCGCCCTGGTTCATGCTGGTATTCCCCCGAAAATGGACATCAACACCTGCCTGGCACTAGCAAGTGAAGTAGAAACCATCCTGCAATCGGACCAGTATCCCGAATTTCTTAAAGCAATGTACGGTAACGAACCCAGCATCTGGCATGATCAACTCGCAGGTACGGACCGACTTAGAGTGATTACGAACTACTTTACCCGGATGCGCTACTGTTCCCACGATGGTGAATTGGAACTTGCCCACAAAGCGGACATCCAACCCGATGGCTTCGCGCCATGGTTTACCTTTGAGCGCAGTGACCAGTTGCAGGTTGTATTTGGCCACTGGGCTGCCTTGAATGGTCACACCGGGGTCGACTTTGCTATCCCGCTTGATACAGGATGCGTCTGGGGACGAGAACTCACGGCTATGCGTTTAGAAAACAAAACCTTTTCCTCAGTAGAAGCGAAATCGTGACCATGGATGTCTACCTGGTTGGCGGCGCCGTGCGCGACTCCCTTCTCGATCTACCCGTAACAGAAAGAGACTATGTTGTCGTCGGCGCAACGGAACAGGAAATGCTGGACGCAGGTTACCGAACAGTTGGTAAGGATTTCCCCGTGTTCCTGCATCCTGAAACACAAGAAGAATACGCCCTCGCCCGGACCGAGAGAAAAACCAGCCCGGGACATACCGGTTTTGTGTGCTACGCATCACCAGAGGTTACCCTTGAAGAAGACCTGTTGAGGCGGGATCTCACGATCAATGCCATCGCCCGGTCTGATTCCGGAGAACTCAAAGATCCTTTGGGTGGTCAGGCAGACATCGCCTCTAAATCGCTGAGACACGTCTCCGATGCCTTTATCGAGGACCCTTTACGCGTCCTGCGTGTCGCCAGGTTCTATTCACGGTTTTACCATCTTGGCTTTACGGTTCACCCTGATACAACTGCATTGATCGTGAAGATGGTAAATGAAGGACAGATAGCAGAACTAACGGCGGAACGTATTCATGGCGAATTAGATAAGGCCCTGAACACTAAAGACCCTGCCGTATTCTTCGATTATCTTCGCCTGGTGGGTGCACATGAATTCCTGTGGCCCGAGATCACAAAGGACGACATCGATAACCTTCGACGGCTGTCATCAACAAATATCCCATTCCCGCAGATCGAAACCTGTTTCGCGGGTTTAACGATGAATCTGGATAGCACACGGCTTACGAATCTCTGTCAACGCCTGAAGTGTTCAAACAATAGAACAGAGACCTCTGGCCTGGTCGCAAAGTTTCTCACGAAATGGATCTTGTTGAACGAACTTGACGCTGAAGAAATCATCTCGCTACTTCAACAAACGGACGCCTTCAGAAAGCGGGCCAGATTCGATGCTTTTAACGAAATTTGCGCCAATATCAGCAATGACAAAACCCTGCCCACTAGCTGGTGTCATTTTCTCGATCTTGTCTCAAACGTCAGGGCAAGTGATATCGATACCGGGGAAACAGGCCCGGCGCTGGGCAAAGCAATACGGGAAACACAGACAAAACTGGTGAAAGCTGCCATTTCATTCAATGAATGACAAAACGCAGCGAGATACCACGAAAGTCGCATTGATCGCCGACGTATCCCCAGGCGCTATACCCTGGCCAGTAGATAGCCTGGGCCTACCACTAGCACGTTTAGGCGTTTTCTCTCGCTATCGCGCGGTAGCCAATATCGGTACGAAACTCCGCCCCATTAAATGAAATTTGGTTTACAGCAGCGTAAGCCTTTTCATTGGCTTCAAGAACGCTAGACCCGAGCGCAGTAACCCCCAACACTCTTCCCCCATTGGTAACGACTTCGCCGTCTTTCATCGTAGTTCCAGCATGGAAAACCTTGGCACCCTCAACTTCCCTGAGGCCGGAAATCACCTTGCCGTTTTCATAACTGCCCGGGTAACCACCCGATGCCATGACAACTGTTAAAGCAACGCGTGGATCAAATGATATTTCAGTTTCATTCAGTCGCCCATCGATTGCCGCGACCATCAAGCTGACAAGTTCAGTCTGCAATCGCGACATGATCGGCTGGGTTTCCGGATCCCCAAACCGGCAGTTGTATTCAATGACCCTGGGCCGGCCTTCTTTGTCGATCATCAACCCTGCGTAAAGGAAACCGGTATATGGGTGACCTTCGTCTTTCATTCCCTGAAGCGTTGGTTTAATCACTTGATCGATTGTTCTACTAAATACCTCAGCCGTGACTACCGGTGCGGGAGAATAGGCCCCCATGCCGCCGGTGTTTGGGCCGGTATCACCGTCGTAGGCTGCCTTGTGGTCCTGGGATGTTGCGAACGGCAAGAAATTCTCACCATCAGCAATGATGATGAAGCTGGCCTCTTCTCCCTCCAGAAACTCTTCGATCACCACCCTGGATCCAGCGCCAGACAGAACGTTTCCACTCAACATATCGGCAACTGTAGATTTCGCTTCCCGTATAGACTGAGCGATGACCACACCCTTCCCTGCTGCGAGGCCGTCTGCCTTGATAACAATGGGTGGTATCTGTGTATCCAGATATTCATCGGCGGCTTCTATTTCATCGAATGCCCGGTAATCTCCAGTTGGAATACCGTATTTCTTCAGGAAAGCTTTGGTAAAACTCTTGGATCCTTCCAGTTGCGCTGCAGACTTTGATGGCCCGAAGCATCTCAGTCCGGCTTCTGCGAACCTGTCGACACAACCGGCAACCAGTGGGTCCTCAGGACCGACGACCGTCAGGTCAACTTTCTCGCTTTGCGCAAACTCAATCAACGCGTCAAAGTCCATCGGCGAAATGGACACATTCTGCAGCTTCTCTTCAAGTTCAGTTCCTGCGTTACCCGGAGCAACAAACACTTTTTCGACAGCACTCGATTGAGCGATTCGCCATGCGAGCGCATGCTCACGCCCACCGCCTCCAGTTACCAGTACTTTCATAACGAGCCCCACATAATCTCTAACCCTGTCTTAAACCAATGACAATTTAGTGCCTGAAATGTCTCATCCCCGTGAATATCATCGCCATACCTGCTTCATCGGCAGCATCGATAACCTCCTGGTCTCGCATGGAACCACCGGGCTGAATGACCGCGCTGATACCCACCTCTGCAGCCGCATCAATGCCATCCCTGAAAGGGAAGAATGCGTCACTCGCCATGACGGACCCCGCCACCTCCAGATCCTCTTCTGCGGCTTTTAGGTTCGCTATCCTCGCGCTGATGACCCTGCTCATTTGTCCGGCCCCAACACCTATCGTGGCCTGATTCCTTGCGTACACAATGGCGTTGGACTTGACGTACTTGGCAACCTTCCACGCAAACAACAGATCCGAGCCTTCCTCGATCGTCGGTGCTCTTTTACTGACGACTCTGGTTTCCTTTAGCAGTTCCGCATCAGGACTCTGGACCAACAGCCCACCGACGACTCTTTTGTAATCTCTTGTATTACCGGGAAAGGTATTACCTGGACCATTATCGCCACTAACCTGCAGCACCCTGACGTTTTTCTTTCGCTCGAACGCGGCCATTGCTTCATCGCTGAAAGAAGGCGCAGCAATGACTTCTGAAAATTGCCGCTCCGTGATGGCAAGCGCAAGTTCAGCAGTCACTTCCCGGTTAAAGGCCAGGATGCCACCAAAGGCTGAAGTCGGGTCTGTCTTGAACGCCGACTCATACGCACACATCACGTCGACTGCTTCCGCGACGCCACAGGGGTTGGCATGCTTCACGATCACACAGGCCGGTTCACTAAACGCCTGGACACACTGGAGCGCTGCATCAGTGTCTGCAACGTTGTTATACGACAACTCTTTACCCTGCTGCTGAGTTGCTGTTGCAATGGAACCTGCCGGCTTGTTGTCTTCGACATAGAATGCAGCAGACTGGTGCGGATTCTCACCGTATCTCATTGCCTGTTCTCGGGAAAACTGGAGCGTAAGTGTCCCGGGATACTCGGCAATTTCTTTGGTTTGTGGGTCCAGGCTTGAGAGGTGATTTGCGATTGCAGCATCGTATCGAGCGACCAACTCGAAGGCTTTAACCGCTAACCTCAACCGGGTTTCAGCACTCAGGCATCCATCCGCTGCTTTCATCTCCCTGATCACATTTTCATAATCGTTGTGATCTACAACAACGGCAACATCATTGAAATTTTTCGCCGCGGAACGCAGCATCGCGGGCCCACCGATATCGATGTTCTCTACAATTTCTGCCAGGTCATCAGGGTCTTTGCGAACTGTTTCCTCGAAGGGATAGAGATTAACGATCAACAGATCGATTGCAGTTATCCCATGATCCTTCATCACATCGCCATCGACAGACCGCCTGCCGAGCAATCCACCGTGAACCTTCGGATGCAGCGTCTTGACCCTGCCGTCCATCATTTCAGGGAATCCCGTATAGGCAGAGACCTCGCGAACCGCAAAGCCCGCTTCGGAAATTGCCCTGAAAGTTCCCCCGGTGGACAACATCTCTACCCCATAAGCATCAAGAGACGCGGCAATCGTTAAAAGATCTGTCTTGTCAGAAACAGACAACAGTGCGGTTCTAACGCGAACGTCAGTCATAGATTCTCCGATGAGGATTTAATTCACAGCAGATGGTACTTGCGTAGCTTTTTACGGAGCGTCCCGCGATTAAGCCCAAGGATTTCTGCGCTCTGACTTTGATTGTAATTGGTAAAAACGAGCACAGACCGTAGCAGAGGTGCTTCAACTTCAGACATCACCATTTCATAAAGACCAGAAACAGGTTCGTCACCCATCGTCTGTAGATATTCTTCCACACCTTCCTGGACAGATTTGTTAATGGTTTTTTTCAAAACAGGAAAACCCTCTCGTCAGGCGGCCGTCTGTAACGTGCCAAGTTGATCAATCAATCCAAACTGCACAGCGGCCGACTCGGCACGGTTAAAGCGCTGTTTTAGCGCCGCCGAGCCCGCAATCTGGTCGAGTGTCCAGCCTACGTGCTTTCGAGCTATTCGCAGGCCCAGGTGCTGTCCATAAAATTCGTGCAGTGCCTGCACATGACTGCTCAGTAATTCGCGGATTTCATCAAGGCTGGGCTCCGGCTTCATCGTACCGAACTCGAGGTACTGATCAATCTGCGACGGCAACCAGGGCTTTCCCTGCGCTGCACGGCCTATCATTACTGCATCACAACCTGTGATATCGAGCACCTCTTTTGCCTGGTGGGGCGTCAGGATATCTCCATTAGCCACGACAGGTATAGAAACGCTTTCTTTCACGGCCGCAATGGCGTCATAGTCTACCGAACCGGAGAACCTGCAAGCTCGTGTGCGACCGTGAACAGTGAGAACAGAGATCCCTTCCGATTCCGCAATGGCAGCGATTGATCGGGCATTTATTTCATCGGGCGACCAACCGAGACGTATCTTGAGTGTCACAGGCACTTCGACTGAATCAATCACTGCAGCCAGAATATCAGCAACCAGCCTTTCATCCCGGAGAAGTGCAGACCCTGCAGCTTTGTTACAGACTTTCTTTGCGGGACAGCCCATATTGATATCAATGATCTGAGCACCCAGCTCAACATTGATAGCCGCAGCCTGGGCAATCTGGCCGGGGTCAGCTCCCGCCAGTTGGACCCATGACACGCCTGTTTCTAATGTGTGATCCAGGCGATGACGTGATTTACTGGTTTCCCATAATTGCTGGTTGCTCGTCACCATTTCAGAGACCGACCAGAAACTCCCCAGTCGATGACAAAGGTCACGAAATGGTTTGTCAGTCACACCGGCCATGGGGGCAACAATCACCCGGCTAGTACTGGAGTATGGTCCAATCGACAACATCGAATTCAGGCAAGGTATTAAAGATGCGCAATGATAACAAACTTGTCTCTACACACTAAAGGCTAGCAACTTATTTGTATCTATAGATCAGAGGGGAACTACCTCCATCTGGTAACCAAGCGCATCAGTTCCCGGGTCAATTATCTCCAGGGACAGACGGACCTCTGTCTCCGCAGGCATCAATTTAAGCCCCCGCATTTCTCCACCAAGATATTCGCTCGCCCTGAATACCCGGCTTGCCACTACCTCACCATGCACATCATAGAATTGTAGCCTCAGGCCAGGAAACGCCTGCCTGAATGGCCCACTGTTGAGTAAAAGGACATCTACCAGGAGAGCTTCCGGCCTCTCTGGGTGGCCGCGAATCACCAGCTCAGGCGTTCTTAGCTCATCGTGGTTTTCATATTCCGGGACTTCACAGCCCAGGTATCGACAAACAAGAACGTAAGTCGGTCGATATTCAGTCATCTGGGCATAAACACTCATTTTAAAGAAGGCGACCTGACCTATCGCTACGGCAATCATCAGGGTAATCCCAGGTAGCCATTTCAGCGACCTCGCAGTAAAGAGACGACGCCTGTCCTGAAGAAGAAATTCATGATCATCATGCAGGGGAAGCTCAAAGCCCGGGACAACAAAGCTGTCTTCCCCCGACTCCTGGGCACCAGAGACCTCCCCGGATTCTGAATATGTGAGGTATTCTTCATAGTGGACATCTGCAAAATACTGATCTTCATCTTCATCTTCATCCGCATCAACCTCAATCCCGGATGAAGTGACAACATCAGGCTGCAAGTCCGGAAGAATGCCTGGGTGCGTGACCAAATAATCCAGATAGAACTCCATCAGCTCGCCCCCGTCCGCTTCGACTTCGGATTCGGCTGCAGTTATTTCGGCATGGTCGTCACCTGGGATCTCATCGAAGTAAGTTGGTGGCTCGGGCTCACTGAAAGTAACTGCTGAAAGCACATAATCGTCGAAGTTGGACCAGTACTCCGCAGCGATGGCCAGCCGTTTAGTTTTATCCAGCAACGGTGACACAAAATATTGTTCAGCCTTGAAAGTATGCAGGCAAGCCCCGCAACGTACAAAACCATCAGCGATAAGTATTTGTGCCTCGGTGACCTTGAATGTCATCTGGCAATCCGGGCACTGGGTAATCGCCTCGGTCAAGTTCGCTTCCACACCAGACGAACCCAGCCGTTCAATTCAGTACGATCAACCAGCTCGACCAGCTCGACGTAAGCTTGTACCACCCAGTCTGCCTGACTACTCATAATGCCGGAGAGTATCAACAGCCCTTCCGGCTTCATTGTTTCTACCAACATCGGAGCCAGTTCAACCAGGGGTTGTGCGAGTATATTGGCAAGTACGATATCTGATGGCACGAGTGCAACACCGGGAAAGTGTGTGCCAACCGTCACCAAATTTCGTTTCGCGTTTTCAGCTGTAGCTGTCAGTGCCTGGGGGTCGTTATCGATTCCAGTGACTTTCTTTGCCCCAAGCAGCGCTGATGCGATAGCGAGGATACCGGAGCCACACCCGTAGTCGATAACATCAAGCCCACCAACCTCGATAGCGTCCAAGTACTCAAGGCATAGCCTGGTCGTTTCATGGGTACCAGTCCCGAAGGCCAGCCCCGGATCCAACGCTATAATTACTTTGCCACCGGGTTCCAGCGAGAACCCCGTTGGACAAACCCACAGCCTGCGACCAAATTGCATCGGCTTGAATCGCGATAACCATTCACGCTCCCACGCCCGATCATCGAGCCTCGCTACATCTTCTAGTTTATAGTTATCGCGGGCCAGCTCCATCGTTAGATTTTCTACAGAAATATCACTTTCAAAAAGCCCTGTCACCATGACCTCATCCCATAGAGGGTGTTCCCCAGGAGGTGGCTCGAAGATCGGCTTGTCCAACCCATCTTCTACTGTCACTGATACTGCGCCGTGATCCCAGAACCAGGCTTCCAATACATCAAGCCTGCCCTTGGTTGACGACGCCGACACATTCATCCAATACATTACTTCTTCATCCCTTCCAGGAAATGCGTGTCCAGTTCCCCTGATCGAAAGCGAGCATCACGGAGGATAAATCGCTGCAGATCAATGTTGGTCGACAGCGGCCCTATGACAAATTCGACCAGCGCTCGTTCCATTCGTGCGATGCACTCGGCCCTGTCAGATCCGGTTGAGATTAGCTTGGCGAGCAGGGAATCATATTGGTGGGGCACTACATACCCCGGGTACAGGTGTGAGTCCAACCGAATGCCGGGACCACCCGGGGTACGGTACTGATTGACAGGCCCTGGTGCCGGTTGAAAATTCCTGCCTTCAGCATTAATCCTGCATTCCATCGCATGTCCTGAAAAGCAGATGTCACTTTGTACGAGTGACAAACGTCCGGACGACGCAAAGGATAACTGCAACTTAACCAGGTCTATTCCTGTGACAGACTCAGTAATCGGATGTTCCACCTGTATTCTTGTATTCATTTCAATGAAGTAAAAAGCACCATCCTGAAACAGGAATTCCAGCGTTCCTGCATTCGAGTACTTCAGATCAGCGAGCGCATCACAGCAGGACATTGCCAGCCCCGCAATTCGATCAACCGGGATACCCGGCGGGGGTGTTTCTTCTAATAACTTCTGGTGGCGCCTTTGGATTGAACATTCCCTTGCACCAAAGTGAATGACCCGGCCGTTACCATCTCCGAATACCTGGACCTCTATGTGCCTGGGCGCGTCGAGCCATTTTTCAATATAAACGCCACCGTTCCCGAATAGTTGTTCTGCCTCGTTTCTTAGTCCCTCAAACGCCGACCGAAGTGATGCTTCATCGTCAACAATCTGGATACCACGCCCGCCTCCGCCATGACTCGCCTTTACCATCACAGGGAAGCCAATGCGCTCGGCGCAATCACAGGCATCATCGAGCCTGGTAACTTCACCATCACTGCCTGGCAAAACCGGAATTCCTTTCGCAGTCATCGCTGCACGCGCTTTTGCCTTGTCCCCCATCAG
>DTZW01000082.1:16680-19176 GCA_012961165.1 Gammaproteobacteria bacterium
CAGCTTCCTCTACCTGAAGCGCGAAATCACTGCTTTCCGATAGAAATCCATACCCGGGATGAACACCGTCACAATTTCTGGTCATTGCTGCAGAGATTATTTGTGATGAATCAAGGTAGGAATGTTTACCAATGCAGACGGTATCGTCCGCAAGAGGTAGATGTAGCGCAAGACTGTCCGCCTGGGAGTATGCGGCAACAGTTTCCAGGCCAAGCTCCCGACAGGCACGCAGGATACGCAAGGCGATCTCGCCACGGTTAGCGATAAGTACCCGCTTCATCCTCGGTTAACTGATGGTAAACAGTGGCTGGTCGAACTCGACGGGCTCTTCATTGACAACCAGTATGGCCTCAATCTTCCCCGCCTGTTCAGCCTTTACATAGTTCATCATTTTCATCGACTCAATGATACAAAGTGTATCCCCTTCCCTCACCGCGTCTCCGGTCTCTACAAACGGCGGCGATGATGGCGAAGCTGCACTGTAGAAAGTACCCACCATTGGGGCTCCAACGACATGGCCAATCAAAGGCTTATCAGCCGCAGGCTCCAGACGATCAGCTATGGGTTTATGCCCAGGCAATTTAAGGTCAGAATGAGGCACAACAACACCACCCCGGCTTATCCGAACCGAATCTTCGCCTTCCTTGATCTCGATCTCGCTGATATCTGATTCTTCCATCATCTCTATCAGCTTCTTCACCTTGCGAATATCCATTACTGATCCTCCAGGTAACTCACCGCATATTCAGCCGCAAACCGATAACCACTCGAACCCAGTCCCGTGATACAACCCACCGCGATGTCGGAAAGAAATGAGTGCTTCCTGAAATCTTCCCGACTGAATACATTCGACAGGTGAACTTCGATGAAGGGGATCGACACACTTAGCATTGCATCTCGAAGCGCGATGCTGGTGTGCGTAAATGCGCCGGGATTGATGATAATGAACCCGGCTTTTCCCTTACCCGCGTGAACCAGGTCAATCAGTTCGTGTTCAGCGTTACTTTGACTCGACGAGAACTGGTAGCCCGCCTCCTCCACAATGCCACTGACCATTGCGTTGATATCATCCAGCGTCTCATAGCCGTAGATCTCCGGCTCTCTGGCGCCAAGCAGGTTCAGGTTTGGGCCATTTAGTAACATAATCTCGGTCATTTCGATTCTCGCATGGCTTTTTTAGATAAAATACCGATTTTTGGCTCATTTGTCCGAATTTTTCGGACTTTAAGCAAATTTAGTTGAATTATTAAGAGGAAATGATGACAAACAGGTCTGGCTCGCCAGTGATTTTAACCGGTTTTCTATTTTACCGGATTTACCACCATGTTAGGCGAAGTTAAGCTCCTTTTCTGGGGTGGATAGCAAAAACCCTGTGCTGCACAGCCCTGATAGCGAACTTCAAGTTGCTGTCCCGGAGGCAAAGTTGTTTGAAGCTCAATCAATCCATCCAAGACCATCACCTTACCGAAAATCTCGTCCTGCCGAAAGACGCCCTGAGGCAGCTGGATGCCCTGCGCTTTTCCGTCATGCAATATTTCAATCTTGTCCCGGTAGAGGAAATAGCCAGGCATTACCTGCCAGAACATTTTGATACCAGAGTCTTCCACATAGCTCCCAAACCGAAAGGCTTCGTCAACCGGCAGAATTGGGGATTCCTGCTCAAAACTACCGCGACCAATCTGGCTATTAATGACCAACTCAGCACGGCAACTCCACGACAGCAGGATCAGGATAAATAGCAGAAAAGATTTCAAGGTTTGCTTCACAGAGTTCTCGTGCTTCAATTAGCGATTCATATAAACGTCTACACTACCATTGTGAGCCGCTATCTCGTCTTAAGTTTTGTTCTGTCGGTATTTATTTCCGGCTGTACGGTAATGCCCCCCGTAAAACCGCCACCTGTTGATCTGACAAAAGTGAAAATCCAGCAATTGCTGTCCTCCGCCGATGCTGCAATGCAGCAAAACCGGCTAACAACCCCGGCAGATGACAACGCCTTCGACCGCTATAAACTGGTTCTGACGCTAAACCCGTCGAACACCCTCGCGATCGCTGGCATCAATCGTATTGTAGAAAGGTACCTTGCCTGGGCGCTTGATTACGCCGATAGGTCCAACCTTAAAAAAGCCAGATATTTCGTCTCATTGGCCGAGGGAATCGATCCGGGTCATCCCAATATCAAGCCGGTGGTCAACAAAATAAATGACCAAGAAGACAAGGTTGTCAGCGTCTTCCAACTTGACGCAACCTCTGTACGTGATCAGTCAGTCGATCCTACCCGGTTTGCAACGATCGCCGCTAGAATTCAGCGCCATCGCGCTTTTATTACCATCAGGGCGCCAGACGACCGGAGTGGCCGATGGTTATACCAGGAACTCAACCGCCAGGTGGATTTCAGGATAGAAGCGAGGTTCGAGATAAGCAGTAATCCATCAGTCTCACTGACACTATGATCGATTCCGGTTCATGCTCATCCTCTAATTGAGTCGAATTACA
>DTZW01000082.1:19261-38044 GCA_012961165.1 Gammaproteobacteria bacterium
CGCCAAAGAGACAGTCAGCGACACGCTCGAAGTTTCTACGTTTTCACAGAACCTTTTACGTGGCACCTTTATCACCATCGTCGTCCTTTTAGTGCTCTTCAGCTCATTAGCATTTTACTGGGACCATGAACCAGACATGTTCGATGTCAGACAGGTGACGGATCAACAGATAAGCAAGCTTAAAACCAGCGGAGTGACGGGTAGCACGACCGTTGCGACCATGATCACTATGGCAGACATACTCCTCTACAAGCGCGGCGGCTATCTGCACAACGACATTATCCTGCCAAGCGTGCTGATGGATAATGTCCCCAACTGGGAATTCGGCGTACTGGTGCAGATGCGCGATATGGCTCGGACCCTGAGGAACAATCTCAGCAGATCCCAGTCCCAGTCCATTGAAGACGCCGACCTGGTAAAGGCTGAGGGGCAGTTCTACTTTGACAATAATTCCTGGGTGCTGCCAGAAACCGAATCCGAATACCAAAAAGGAACCGACGCCCTGAAGCAGTACATGTTTCGACTCGGTGACCAGCAACAACCGAGCGCACAGTTTTATGCTCGTGCAGACAATCTCAGAACGTGGCTATCGGAAGTGGAAACTCGTCTCGGCAGCTTATCCCAGCGTCTTTCCGCCAGTGTCGGCAAGCGCCAACTGGATACATCACTGGCCGGAGATGTCGCTGCGACCCAGTCAACCTATTCCGCCACAGAACAGGAACTTAAAACCGCATGGACAGAGCTCGATGATGTTTTTTATGAAGCCCGAGGCACTACCTGGGCCTTACTTCACCTGCTCCGTGCGATAGAAGTCGACTTTCATGATGTCCTGCAAAAGAAAAACGCCCTGATCAGCATGCAACAAATCATCCGTGAACTGGAACCCACCCAGGACACGTTATGGAGTCCAGTTATCCTCAATGGAAGCGGCTTTGGCACCCTGGCCAATCATTCGCTGGTCATGGGTTCGCATATTTCGCGCGCTAATGCGGCGATTATCGACCTCAGACGGCTACTTGAAGACGGTTAACCGATAAATTCAGGTTCAAACTTGCCGCGCAGTTTTGTACCATTAGCGCGCCTTTGAGGGGGGTACCCCCAAACTCAGCCTGCTGCTGTCTTTTCAGACACTGTGAATTTGAGCAAAGGCACGTGAATTACAGAATCACTCCAATCGGAATTGCTTATGGAAACGTTAGTTATTGTGCCACCTATCGCAGGTGTGCTGGGTCTCGTCTGTGCAGCCATCATTTATGTCCTGATGGTTAAATATGACGCGGGCGGTGAAAAGATCCAAAAAATCGCCGCTGCCATTCATGAAGGCGCCATGGTCTTCCTTCATCGTGAATACACGATGTTGGCGCTGTTTGCCGGCCCTCTTTTTCTCATCATCTTCTTTTCTCCGCTGGGCTGGAAAACTGCAGTTGCATTCGCTGTTGGCGCAATTTGCAGCGCGGCAGCCGGTTATCTGGGCATGTTTGCGGCAACAAAAGCAAACGTCAGAACAACCGCTGCGGCTCAACAAAGTGGTACAGGCTCGGCACTAAAGGTCGCATTTTATGGCGGTTCAATCATGGGCCTGTGCGTCGCATCACTCGGCCTTCTGGGACTTGGGGCGCTCTACTGGTACTTCGGCGGCGATCCTGAAACAGCACACGCCATTCACGGATTTGGTATGGGTGGATCCAGTGTCGCGCTATTCTCTCGAGTCGGCGGTGGTATCTTCACCAAAAGTGCTGATGTCGGTGCTGACCTGGTCGGAAAACTCGAAGCCGGTATTCCTGAAGACGACCCACGTAACCCTGGCGTAATCGCAGACAACGTAGGCGACAACGTAGGCGATGTCGCCGGCATGGGTTCAGATATTTTTGAGTCCTATTGCGGAGCAATGATTGCCACTATCGCCATTGCAGCAACGCTGGCCACGGGCACCATTTACGGCGTGGAAGCGCTGTCTGCAAGTGGTGGCCGCGAAGCTCTGACGGCATTGCCTCTGATACTTTCATCAGTGGGTCTCATCTGTTCAGTGCTCGGTATCATCATGGTTAACCTGCTGTCCGGCCTTGGCCCGGAACGCGCATTGGAACTGGGTCACCAGATTTCAGCCGTACTACTGGTTATTGCTGCCTACTTCCTGACAGACTACATGGGTATCAGCAGTAATGTCTGGTGGGCAATTGTAGCCGGTACCGTAGGCGGTATCCTGATTGGTGTTGTGACTTCTTACTACACCTCTAAAGGTCCCGTTCTCAGAATTGCCGAATCAGGCAAGACAGGTACTGCAACAGTCATGATTACCGGCCTTGCGGTTGGCATGGAATCAGTTGTCGTCCCAGTCCTTACTATCAGCGCCATTATCTATATTTCTACGGACTTCGCCGGACTCTATGGAGTTGGTATCGCTGCCGTTGGTATGCTGGCAACCGTTGGTATGACCATGGCGCTCGACGCTTACGGTCCTGTCGCAGATAACGCTGGCGGTATTGCAGAGATGGGCGGTCTGGGTGAAGACGTACGTGAAATCACTGACGGCCTTGATGAGGTGGGAAATACCACTGCTGCAATCGGTAAAGGTTTCGCGATCGGCGCTGCAGCACTGGCTGCGCTGGCCATTATCGCTGCTTTTGTAGAAACGATGACACACAACAACCCAGGGTTCTCTCTCGAACTTTCAAACCCGAAAGTCCTGACCGGTATCTTCATCGGTGGCATGCTGCCATTCCTGATTGCCTCTATCACCATGACGGCGGTAGGTGATGCAGCGATGGAAATGATCGAAGAAATTCGACGACAGTTCCGGGAAATCCCTGGCCTGATGGAAGGCACCGCTGAAGCTGATCACGCCAAATGCATCGATATCGCGACTCAGGCTGCACTGAAAAAGATGATCCTGCCTGGCGTAATCGCCCTCGCGATGCCTCCTGTTGTTGGTTTCAGCCTTGGTGCCCAGACATTAGGCGGTATGCTTGCAGGTGCACTCTTAGGTTGTGTTCTTATGGCGCTCATGATGGCTAACGCCGGCGGTGCCTGGGACAATGCCAAGAAGTATGTCGAAAAGGGTAACCTCGGCGGCAAGGGCTCTGATGTCCACGAAGCTGTGGTTGTTGGCGACACCGTTGGCGACCCCTTCAAGGATACTTCTGGCCCGTCCATGAACATCCTGATTAACGTCATGGCAATCGTAAGTCTGGTGATTGCTCCACTGTTGTAAAACGGAAATGTCTCCAACAAAAAAGGCGGGGTTACCCGCCTTTTTTGTTGGCTCAGGAAACTGTTACTCAATTATTCGGTTACTGCCAGATCGAAACCCTATCTGCTTCAGGCAAATACAGTTCATCACTTTCCTTAACGTCGTAGGTGGAATAGAAGTCGGCCATATTAGACATAACGCCGTTAATCCTGAACCGGTCCGGAGAATGTGGATCGCTTTTCACCAGCAGTTCCATGAACTGGTCACGCCATTTCAAACGACTGGCCTGCGCATTGCCAAGGAAAAACCGCTCTTCGCCAGTGAACCCATCAATATTCGGCGCATCGCTGCCTTCAAGTGACATCCTGTAGGCCTTCAGGGCGATAGCCGTTCCACCAAGGTCTCCAATATTCTCACCCAAAGTCAGCTCGCCATTCACAAATAAGCCTGGCAGAGCTTCAAATTCATTGAACTGGTCAACCAGCCCCTTGGTTCTTATCTCAAAATTCGCTCGATCCTCATCAGTCCACCAACTCCGAAGGTTTCCATCTCCGTCATACTTACTGCCTTGATCATCAAAACCGTGGCCAATTTCATGACCAATCGTGACGCCGATCGCACCATAATTATAGGCATCATCCGCCTCGGGTAGAAAATTCGGCGACTGCAAGTACGCCGCCGGAAATACAATTTCGTTCAAACCCGGGTTGTAGTAAGCATTCACCTGTTGCGGCGCCATAAACCATTCAGTTCGATCAATGGGTTTACCCAGCTTGTCCACATTCCGGTTATGAGAGAAGGTTCGAGCGCGTTTGATATTCCCAACAAGGTCATTCGCAGCTAATTCCAGGGAAGAATAGTCTTTCCACTTATCGGGATACCCAATCTTGGGCGTGAACTTGGAAAGTTTGGTCAATGCTTTCTCTTTGGTTTCGTCACTCATCCAGTCAAGATTCCTGATCGATTCCGCGTAAGCCCTATTGAGGTTGGCAACCATTTCAACCATTCGTTCCTTGGACTCGGGCTTAAAGTGACGCTCTACATAAATTTTTCCTAACATTTCCCCGATGCTGCTATTGATAGAAGAAACTGCCCTGCGCCATCGGGGCGTCTGCTCTTCACTGCCCTTAAGGGTTTTGGAGTAAAAGTCGAACCGCGCCTGCACAAAATCTTCACTCAGGAAATTGGCGAAACTGGAGACTGTTCTTGCCTGCAGATAATCCTTCCAGGTCTCAACCGGCACTTCTCGAAACAACGAATTGACCTGCTCAAGGTATGAAGGCTGCATCACAATCACGGTAGGTTGGCGAGCCACGCCGATTCCCTGCAGATAGGAACCCAGGTTCAGGTTCGATAAAAGCGATGTAAGCTCTGCATCAGTGAATGGGTTATAAACTTTGTCCGCATCCCGATTCTCAACCTTGGTCCATTGATGCTCAGCCAATGTGGTTTCCAGATCAATAACCCCCGCAGCAGCGGTCTGCGCATCATCATGTCCGGCAAGCGACAATATCCGGCTGATGTAACCTTGATACTCCTGAACCAGAAACTGGCCACGTTCAGACTCATCGAAATAATAATCCCTATTCGGCAAACCCAAACCCGACTGAACAAAGAACACAACATACCGCGTTGAGTCTTTATCATCCTGCCCCACATAAAAGTTAAAAGGACCATCCAGCCCATTCGGATTCTCAGACCCGAAATAAGTAATGATGTCATCGTGTGACTTTAGCGCTTCAATCTTCTTCAGGTTCATCGCCAGAGGCTCTACACCCTTCTCATTGACAAGCGCCTCATCCATCCAGGCTTTGTAGAAATCGCTGATCTTTTTCTCTTCCCCTTCGAGGCCTGCTGATTCCGCCAACCCTTCAACTATCGCTTTTGACTGTTCCAGCGATGCTTTGCGGAGCGTCATATAGCTACCCCAGCCAATCTCTTCTGCAGGAATTTCTGTTGCCGCTATCCATTTACCATTTGCATATTCATAAAAGTCATCCTGCGGTCTGATGTCGGCATTCATCCCTTCGAGGTCAATACCCGAGATTCGCTGGATGTTTTCTGGCGCATCCATTTCTTGCGCAGACATGTCACTCATGCGCTTCGTCGACTGATCACAAGCAACGATCAATGTGCAGGTCATCATCAGTAAAATTAATTTTTTCATCACACTCAATCCGTTTTGGTTAATGATTCCTGGAGGACTCAAACAAGTTTAGAAAGGTACAAAGGTCGGGAGCTTCCTGCGAACAAGCTTGTTCTTCAGCCGAACATATTGGGGAAGCCCATTCTTATAGGGTGGGTAATCCTCACCACTAATCAGCGGCTCCAGGTAATCGCGAGCCTTCCCTGTGATACCAAAACCATCCTTCGTGATGAATGACTTTGGCATTTTTTTCTCTACATTTGCCACCCGGGACAAAGGTGCTTCCCCGATCTTCCATCCATAACGCTTCGTTTTTTTGCGCTTGATCACAGGCATCACAGCATTCTTGCCTTCCAGTGCGAATTGGACAGCCGCCTCACCCACAGCATAAGCCTGTGCAACATCTGTCGCAGAGGCAATATGCCTTGCGGCACGCTGCAGGTAATCTGCGACGGACCAATGGCATTTGTATCCATGGGCACCCTTGATCATCTCTACAAGCGCCGGCGCAACGCCACCCAGCTGACTATGTCCGAACACGTCTTTGGCTCCGGCGTCAGCCAGAAACCTGCCGTCGGCATACTGAGCGCCCTCAGACGCTACCACAACACAATAGCCAACACGGTTAACGGTTTGCTTCACGCGAGCCAGGAATTTAACCTTATCGAAAGCTACCTCCGGAAACAGGATGATGTGCGGTGGCGCCGAGGGATTATCCTTCGCCAGACCAGACGCAGCCGCGATCCACCCCGCGTGTCGCCCCATGACTTCAAGCACAAATATTTTGGTCGAAGATTCCGCCATCGACGCTACATCCAGGCCTGCTTCCATCGTTGAAACCGCGACATATTTTGCCACTGACCCGAAGCCAGGGCAGGTATCTGTAATCGGCAGGTCATTGTCCACCGTTTTGGGAATGCCAATACAACATATCGGATATCCCATTTGCAGACTGAACTGGGACACCTTGTTAGCCGTGTCCTGGCTATCACCACCACCATTGTAGAAAAAGTATCCAATATCGTGAGCCTGGAACACATCGATCAACCGCTGATATTCCACTTTGTTTTCCGAAAGACTTTTCAACTTGTAGCGGCATGATCCAAATGCACCGCCAGGTGTATGCCGAAGAGCAGCAATGTCCCTTTTCGATTCAAGCGACGTATCGATTAACTCTTCCTTCAACGCGCCGATGATGCCGCTTTTACCAGCCAGCACCTTGCCCAGTTTCTTTGACTTTCGTGCCGATTCAATCACACCACAGGCTGTCGCGTTAATAACGGCTGTCACACCTCCAGATTGAGCGTAGAAAATATTCTGTACCAAGATTTACTCCATTTCCAAAAAGTAGATGAAAAAGTATCGTTAAGTGTCTTTAACAGTGTCCAGGATAAGCCTGTCGACCACACCTCAAAAGGCTGCTCACAACCCATGCTGCCTCGGGCGCCTGACAATTTTTTGCTGGTAACAAACGCCAGGGTCTGGCACCGGGATATCGCCAAGCCCTTAAATAACCTGCACAAAGAAAACAAGCGCTGCGCCCTCTCGAATAGCCCCCTAAACTCTGCAAGAGGTGAAGTAGTCTACTACTTCACCTATTGCCAGATCGATCAAACCTTTGCCAAAGGTGTAACTCAGCGCAAACATAGTGTAACGAGTGTCGCACTAGACAAGCCACAAGAGACACAACCTGGAATTATCTCGACCTCTTAGCGCAAGTTGCTGGTCCGGGGTCTCGTACGCAACTGAGTCCCTAGGACCACTTTTCGACAATCGGGATTCTTCTCCCAATGCCGAATGCTACTTTGGATACTTTCGTGCCGGGACAAGTCTGGCGTCTTTTATATTCCATCCGCCCGATCAGGCTGACGATACGCTCATAATCATTGACGGCCCCTTCCCGATCAAGCCAATCCATCAGGGTCTGAATATTGCCGGTGATTTTTTGCCGAGCAGGTGTCGCTACCCAAGCACGAAACCGCTCAAAACTGGTCACGTAATCCTCTACATACGACATGACGATTGGGTCAAGCAATGCGTAAGGTAGCAGGCTCTCCTCATCGGTCTGACCGACAGCCAGTTCAGCGGACGGAGGCTTTCGCCAGATATTCTCTGGGATTCTGGCATCACTACTCGCAAGATCAACCACTTCAAACTTGTAAAGATCCTTGATCGGAGCGTAAGAAAAGTTCATATCAAAATGCGTGTAGTAACCACACCCGGATTCAGTCTTGTTCCCGGTTGACAGAGGCATTGCCCCATAAGCGTTACTAAAGTGCATAAGATAAACATCCCGCAGTCGCGCCTGAATGTTCTCATCCGCTACTGCGCTGTAACCACCGGCAGATGTTTTTCTGACAACGATATTTGCACTGTCGGCGTGTACAGAGAAATGTTCATTCAGGCTTTGCACCAGCGATTCATGCTCAATTGGCACTTCGTAGTCCCAACAACCAAGGTTTTCATGTAATAACTTCGCATCATCTCTTGAATGTGGACTGCTGAAGATGGACGGCATGCGGATCGCATGGACATTTTCGGCACCCACCGCGTCACAGGCGAGCTTACAGACAACCGCGCTATCCACACCGCCACTCGAAGCAAGCACAATCTGGCTGAACCCTGACTTTTGTACATAGTCCCGAAGGCCAAGCACCAGCAGGTCAGCGAGAGAAACCGTTTCGGTCTTAACCTCATCCGGGGTAGCCGGGGTCTCGTCAAAAATTTCTACCACATCGTAGGAATCATTAAAAATATTGGAGCAGAGGTAGTGGACCGCGCCCTTCTTTGCGACAAAACTCTGGCCATCAAACACCAGTTCATCCTGCCCGCCGCATTGATTAACATACACAATCGCAGGCCCATCAATGGACCCAGGCGCAATATGATCAAGGCGCTGCTGACATTTCCCATGCACAAAAGGCGAGCTGTTAATCGAAACCAGCACATCTACGCCGGCTGCTCGATATTTCTCCAGTGGGTTGTCGGCATAACGATAGTCATCGGAACCCTTATCGTTCCAAAGATCTTCACAGATCGCGAGTCCAACTTTCACTGAGCCAATGTTGAACATCGTCAGCTCATTACCAGGCTCAAAATACCGAAGCTCATCGAAGACGTCATAAAAAGGCAGCAGCTGTTTCTGGTAGAGATGAGTCAGACTGCCTTTATTAACAACACCCGCAAGGTTGGTAAAGGGTTTGCCAATCCCTGTATTTTTTCCTATGTAGCCGATAACGATATGAAGGTTCGGGTTGCAATGGCCGGACATTTCAACGACTTCTTGAAGCGCCTGGAGATTGCGTTCAATAAAATCCGGGTTGTAAATAAGGTCCTGGCTGAGATAACCAGGTAACGTCAACTCGGGGAACACGACCAGGTCAGCGTGCGCCTTCGACGCCGCCTCAACACCCAATTGAACCTTCTCAAGATTACCGCTGAAATCTCCCGGGGTCGTGTTGATTTGCGCAAGGCAAACTTTCATCCAGCAAACCCCGATGCGGCGCGGGGGTTACGCGTAACATAAACCAGGTGAACAAGTACAAGAACCATCAAACAGGCTACTGCCTGGTGCAGGCTGCCAAGCACCACCGGTACACGCAGCATCAACGTTGCTACACCAAGCCCGAACTGGGTTGCCGTGACCACAACCAATACAATTGCCGGCAACAGCATGCCATTTCTGGCTGTCGTAAACGCCAGACCGACCACCCCGATTAACAATAGCGCGCCAAGCCATCGGTGCATGAACTGGATCATCACACCGTTTTCAATGAAGTTTCGCCAGAAAGGTTCCATCATGACAGCGGCATCCGCCAGCCACTGGCCATGCATCAACGGATAGGTATTAAAACCGTGCCCGGCATCCAGTCCGGCAGTAAACGCGCCCAGCAGGAGTTGGAGTGCAAGCAATAACAGCATAAAGACCGCTAATCGTTGCACGCCGCCTGGAACTCTCGTGCGCTTCACCCCCACAAGATCCAGGATTAACCAGAACAGGAACACCAGGATCAGCATCGCTAGCAGAAGATGAGCGGCCAATCGAAAATGACTGACGTGAGGAATATCCACTAAGCCACTTTTCACCATGTACCAACCCATGAGCCCTTGCAGCCCCCCGAGCACAAATGCGATCCAAAGCCGGGGTCTCCACCTTTTTTCGATCCGTCCAAGCGCCAGAAAAATCACAAAAGGGATAAAGTAGACAAGCCCGATTACCCGCCCCAGCAACCTGTGCCCGAATTCCCAGTAGAAAATGCCTTTGAACTGCTCAAGGTCCATATCCCGATTAATCTTCTGGAACTCGGGATACTGCTTATAGGCCTCAAACGCCTGCTCCCATTCAGTTAGCGTAAGAGGAGGAATGACTCCCATGATGGGTTTCCAATCGACCATAGACAGACCACTCTGGGTCAGTCGTGTAACACCGCCGACGACAATCATGAGGTAGATCACGACACAGACACAGGATAGCCAGACTACAAGGTTTCGATTAACAGCGTTCATTCTACTGGTCCAAGTTATGGGCGAAAAAACCAGAGTTTATCGAGGCTCAGGGGTCGATACCAGATGGATTTAGGCGCTTGGCTAATCTGCCCCATGATCATCCATGGTAATTTAATCAATGCCGAGATGAACAGCACAAAAACAGGTACTGCCAGGTCAACTTCTCGAAGCCGCTACAACTCAGGAAATTATCGCTGCAACACAGTTAACTTGACGGTACTCGCTTCGGGTATAAAAAGAGTTAACCCCGCTTCGAAGTTTTATGGCAGTCTACGCGCTTGAAAACTGGAGTATTGCATGTCTGACCTAAACGCCTTCAGAGAAGAAACACGATCCTGGCTGGAAGAAAACTGCCCGAAAGAAATGAGAAATCTGTCCTTCCACTGGGAAGACGCTCACCTGATTTACAGCAAACCCGATGCCGCAGTGTGGCTGGAAAGAATGGCTGAACGTGGTTGGGTTGCTCCAACGTGGCCCGCTGAATACGGAGGCGGTGGTCTGGAACCCGAGAAAGCAGCCATACTTTCCCAGGAAATGAAACGCATCAATGCCACTGCCCCATCCTCAGGCATGGGCCTGACGATGATCGGCCCAACGCTTCTTGAGTACGGCACAGAGGAACAAAAGCAGCGACACATCCCCAGAATCTGCGATGGCTCGATCCGATGGTGCCAGGGATACAGTGAGCCCGGCGCGGGATCTGACCTGGCTGCACTACAAGCCAAAGCCGTCCTGGACGGTGACCATTTTGTCATCAACGGACAGAAAACCTGGACATCCGGCGCCCAGCACGCCGATTGGATGTTTGCCCTGGTTCGAACCAACCCGGATGTCCCAAAACATGATGGCATCAGTTTCGTGCTGTTCGACATGCACCAGGAAGGCGTTGTTATTAAGCCAATTCAGCTTATCTCGGGCTCCTCACCGTTTTGTGAAACATTCCTCGACAATGTCATTGCACGTCGGGATGACCTTATAGGCGAAATGAACAAAGGCTGGACAGTCGGCAAACGACTGCTGCAATTCGAAAGATCAGGCATTGGCGGACTGGCTGGCGCAAACAAGAAAAAGGTCGAGAAAAAGCGCAATGACCTGGCTGACCTGGCCAAACAATACACCGGCGAAAGCGACGCCCGAATTGCTGACCAGGGCACCCGAGAAAAAGTCCTTGAACACTCGATGCGAGAACGCGCATTCCAACTCACGGCACGGCGGGTCGCGCAGGAAAACCAATCAGGAAAAACCCCAGGCGCTGCAACCTCCATATTCAAGCTGGTTGGCGCCAATCTTGCCCGCAACGCGACCGAACTAAAGTCAGAAATGATGGGTACGAACGGTATTGGCTGGGAAGGGGAAGAATTCTCAGACAAGGAACTGGAGACCACCAGAAACTGGCTCAACTCGCGAGCAGTGACCATTTACGGCGGTACTAATGAAGTTCAAATGAACATCATCAGTAAACGTGTACTCGGCCTGCCTGAGTAACCAGCACCACATAATGACCCGGGTAATGTGCCAACGTTCATTTAAGGTAGTTATGCTGCGGCGGAATATCTGATACCGGAAATTTCCGCACGGTTAACCACTCATTGAAAACAGTCGGTCGACGATTCGCTATACTGTCTGTTTCGCCAAAGGCAGTTTTTTGAAAGACTCTCCTGCACCACTGGCACGCACTGAAGACAAGTCGATCTTCGCGTCAATGAAAGTCCATGATTACCGATGCCTTTGGATCGGAATGCTAGCGTCTGCGTTTGCGCTCAATATGCAACTGGTAGCTCAAGGCTGGCTGGTCTACGAAATGACCTCGTCCGCGATTAACCTGACCTGGGTAACGCTCTCTTTTATGTTGCCCCAGGTGGTTTTCTCGCTGCTTGGAGGTGTCCTTGCGGACAGAGTTCGAAAGAAGCCCTTGATTGGCTGGACCCCGGTGATCAATGGCGTTGCCACCCTCGCCATGGGTGGCGTCATTATGTCCGGTCACGTGACCTTCTGGGACTTCATCTGGGTCGGGGTCCTGAATGGAACAGTGTTATCACTTTCAATTCCTGCAAGGACCGCATTGATCCCAGAGGTTGTTGGCGAGAATCTGATGTTCAATGCCATGGCATTCAACACTGCCTCCTGGAACCTTTCGAGAATACTGGGGCCCGCATTGGCCGGATTCATGATCGCTATTTTCGCCGATGGTGATACGTCATCGACCTTTGGTGTTGGACTGGTTTACTTTCTGCTCTCCATACTTTATTTCGTATCGGCGATTAGCGTTCTTTTCCTGAAGCATGAGGGACGTCCCGTACCGGGTGAACGAAAGAGCCCATTGGTTGAAACAGCCGATGGGCTGAGATATGTAATGAACTCCCCAATCGTCGGCGGGTTGATACTGCTATCAATTTTGCCGTTCCTGTTTGGACTGACCATCAACGCTTTGTTACCGGCTTTCTCAACAGATGTGCTGCAGGGCGGACCAGATGATCTGGGCTTTTTAATGACCGGCATGGGCGGAGGCGCCATTCTCGGATCCCTGGCCCTGGCCAAAATGGGCAATGTCCGCAGCAAAGGATACTGGCTAATTGCCACAGGTGCGCTATGGGGGCTGATGGTCTCACTCTTCGCGCTGTCAGAGACGTTTGTCACCGCAACATTGTGCATTGCGCTCATCGGGTTCATCTCTGCGGTTAATATGTCGATGAATCGATCACTGGTTCAACTACAAGTTGAACAACACATGCGAGGCAGGATAATGAGTATCGACATGATGTCACATGGGCTGATGCCTCTTGGTGTGCTTCCTATTGGATACATCGCTGAAACCGTCAGTATTTCAGCCGGCTTGGTCACCAGCGGCATTATCCTGTGCCTCAGCACCTTGCTTCTCGGCACCCTGATGCCAAAAGTCAGGGCAATTAACATCGGTTATTAGGGTCCAGTATGTTGCAGATAGTGAAATTTTTCTGGCAGATATGCCTGCTACGCCAAAGCCCTGAAGGACTTCCATCATCCAGGTTCTCGACAGGCGCGACCTTCCTGACCTACCTCGCCATCACACTTGTAGTCGCAGCAGTAACCCGACCGGATCAATCCCTATCAACCGCCACTGGAACAATCGCCATTGGTATCTCGCTTCAGACTGGTGTGACCTTCCTGCTCCTGCAGTTCAAAGGTTATCGCTATCGGTTTAACGCTACCTGGTCAGCACTTCTTGGCGCTAACGCCATCATGCTGCTGATACTGCTCCCTTTTAATTTCATCATTCTCAACTCGGACAACAACACAATCTTGATGTTCGCAGATTCGGCCACCTGGGTTTGCCTGGGCTGGTGGCTGGCTATCGCCGGTTATATCTATCACAAGTCAGTTGAAGTCAGTGTTTTTCAAGGAGCGGTTATTGCATTCCTGATCGAGTTCATCGGCGTCATCATCGCCTTCAACCTTTTCCCGAGATAAACATGAACATCCATATTCTAGGTATTTGCGGCACATTAATGGGGAGCATCGCTTTACTGGCAAGGGAATTGGGACACCAGGTCACAGGAACCGACGAGAACGTATACCCGCCCATGAGCACCCAATTGGAGAATGCCGGGATAAAACTCTCAACCGGCTATACGGCTGAATGCATCCCGGCAGGAACAGAACTCGTTATCGTCGGAAATGCCAACCTGCCAAGGGGAAATCCCGCCCTGGAAACGGTAATGAATAGGGGCATTGCCTACACTTCAGGTGCCGAATGGCTGGGCAGATACCTTCTGGCCGATCGCTGGGTCATTGCGGTCGCCGGAACCCATGGCAAGACAACCACAACCTCTATGATTAGCTGGATACTCGAGTACGCAGGGTTAAACCCGGGCTTCCTGATCGGCGGTATCCCGCAAAACTTCGAACAATCTTCCAGGCTCGGCGCGGACCCCTTCTTTGTCATAGAAGCGGACGAATACGACACCTCCTACTTCGACCGACGATCCAAGTTCCTGCACTACCGACCAAGAACGCTGGTAATGAACAACCTCGAGTTTGACCACGCAGATATTTTTAATAACCTTGATGCCATCAAGGCACAATTCCACCTGCTACTCAGATCAGTTCCCAGTGAAGGCCTGGTCATATATCCAGACGATGATGCGAACCTGCAAGACGTCATAGCACAAGGATGCTGGACATCAACCCTTATTATCGGCGGAGAACAACTCCACGCCGTTCTGCACAGCCAGGACGGGTCAAAGTTTTCAGTTGTTCTTGAAGGACAAACCAAAGGCGATGTTTCATGGCCAATGACCGGTAACCACAATATCAGCAATGCGCTATCTGCAATTGCTGCAGCCCGGCACGTAGGCGTCTCGCCCGAGGTTGCCTGCGAAGCACTCTCAGGTTTTGCGGGCGTGAAAAGGAGAATGGAACTGATCCATTGCGAACTAACCCAATCCAAACCTGGCCTTCATATCTATGACGATTTCGCTCACCATCCAACGGCAATAGACACCACGCTAGCCGGCTTAAGGAACAAGGTAGGTGGCGAACGGATTCTTGCCATCATTGAACCTGCGTCTCACACCATGAAACTCGGTATTCACGAATCAACCCTGGCGAGCAGCGCCAGGCACGCTGACCAGACCATCTGGTTTCAACCGGCCAGTGTCAAATGGGATATGCAAAAGCTTTCCGAAGGGGATATGAGCCTTGCGAGTAACATTGAAGAACTGGTCAGGACGGTTGCCCAGGAAATCACAACACGACGCTCAAACCTGCATGTCGTCATCATGAGCAACGGCTCTTTTTCCGGGTTTCACACACAGCTCATAGAACGCATTTCTGCCTGACTTGACGCATCCAGAAACTTCTTAAATACTAGTGAACTGTCTCTGGAATCGGCAAGTATGACGGACACGATAGAAGCAATATCCTGCGCCCACCTGGATTGGATCTTCGATCTTTGCAGAAGCAGATCAATTCACCTGCAACGAATCACAAGTGGGTGCCCTTACCCGCTGGAGCACCTCACCGATCAAACGCAAACAATCCCCTGGGATACCTTTCTGGATCTGGTTTCCCAGACCGGGAAATTTTTCGACGAGGACGATCTCCGGGAGATTGGCAGGCATTCCTGGAACTCCCCACTGCTGCAGGTACACGCCAGTATTGGACGGATCATGTTTACGCCGTTCGATCAATTCCTCAGCCTGTATGGTGCCGGTGGTTACTGTGCGCGTCACTTCCCAATTGAAACCACGGCACGGCAATTATCTGAGACACAAATCGATATCTGGCTGGAACCCAAACACGGCCTGGCTACCAGCAAAGCCTTCTACACCATTCTTGCCGGCCAATTAGAAGACCTCACAACGGCCATTGGACTCCCCCGATCCATGGTAACGATAAAGTTTCCAGGCAAGTCGGCGCACTACTCCGTGACGATGTACAAAACCAGTTTGCCCGTCTCTGCCTTCCGACGACTAGGTCGCTGGCTTACAGCGTCGAAAATGGTCACGCGAGAATTTGCAGGCATTCAGGAACGACTGGAAAATCTGACCCGCGATTACCAAAGGTCTTTTTCAAACAAGGAATCTACGCTGAAGAGACTGACCCAGAAGTTACGCTTCTACGAACTAGCCGGAGACCAACTCCCGAACATAGTATGGACGATGACACCCGGCGAAGATGCCAGATTTATTAGCTCCATAACCCGGCAGTTGGGTTACCAGGAAAACGAAGTAACCCTCAAAAACATCGTGAGCCCTCTTCAGGTGACTGCCCTCGCCGAGCTGGTTGACTCAGTGCTTCAATCCTGCCGACCTGGGGCTGAAGTCCTGGAAACCTTTAGAGCGCCTTCAATGGAGCTGGAGGCCAAACACAAACTGGGACACAACACCCGACTTGTCGTGCAAGTAATCCCAGGTCACCAAGCAGGAAGTTCATCAGAAGAAGGACATCTGGCCATTTGTATAGCGACTGACATCACAGACCGACAAAAACTTGTCGACGCTCTCGACTGGCAGACAGAAAACCTTCGGGCCATCAGCGACCTGTCCCTCGATGCCATTTTTACCCTGGGACAGGATGAACAAATCATTGCAGCCAACCCGGCCGCCTATACCATTTTTGGCTACCAGAGCCCGGAGCTTATAGGCATGTGCATCACAGACCTGCTGCCCCAGTCGCTGGCAGATTCGCATTACGGCATCCGCAGAGACCATTCAGCACTGCCCTTACAGGTTATTACTTCTCCTGAAATTTTGGGTAAATCTATCAACAGAATTTATGTTGTCAGGGACATGACGAGCAGCGCCCTGTTCCAGAAAGAAAAGCAGTCCCTTAATAGACAGATTCAGTCTGTGCAGAAAACAGATTCTATCGGGCAGCTTGCCAGTGGGATCGCCCATGATTTTAACAATCTTCTGGTCGCTATCCTGGGGCTAACCGACCTGGCCTTGAAATCATCCACAAACGAGGAGCTCAGCGACAGGCTGGGTGCAATCAGAAAAACCGGAGAACTAGGAAAAGACATGACCCAGGGGCTGCTCAATTTCAGCAGGCATCAGGAAACCAGCTTCAAAATAAAAGATGCTAACGAAACTGTAAAGGGTTCTATGGCAGTGATCTCTCGCCTATTGCCGGATTCCATCAAGGTGGATGTTCTTATCCATGAGAAACCTGTTTATCTGTTGGCTGATCACACACAAATCGAGCAGGTTCTGATCAATCTTGTCATTAATGCTCGCGACGCAATGCCAAACGGCGGAACGTTACAGATCAGCACCAACAATATCCCCGGAGACAAAGAATCCCAAACCAACGCTGCCGGACAGTTCTTGCTGGAAGTCCGTGATACCGGTACAGGAATGGATCAACAGACTGAGCAGCGGATATTCGAACCGCTATACACCAGCAAACCTGAGGGCCGCGGTACTGGACTCGGCCTGTCAGTCGTCGCTAATATCATCGAGCAACATCAGGGAACCATCAGCGTTAACTCGGTGTTGGGCGTTGGAACGACCTTTCAGCTTTCGTTACCGGCAATATCACCCAAGCGAAAAACCCTCGCTGCCGGTTCATCAGCGAATGTCCCGGAATGCTCAGAAACTATCCTGATAGTTGAAAACAGCCCAAAGGACAGAAACCTTGCCCGGTTAATCCTGGCAGGCGCGGGCTATAAAGTACTCGAAGAATCGGACGGCGCCACAGCTGTAGCGACCTATCTCGACAATGCTGAATCGATAGACCTCGTACTCATGGACGTAGTGCTGCCAGAAATGGGAGGAGTTGAAGCAGCTGGAAAAATCTCAAACCAGTATCCCGACGTGAATATTATCTTCACCAGCGGCTATCCGGAAAGCAGCCAACACACCAAATCAGTCATCGAAACCGGCAGGCCGATGATCCAAAAACCCTTCGGCGTTGATGTACTCAGATCCAAGGTTCGAACCGCACTGGGCAATAAAAGTGATAAGGACTCGGAAACCGGTTAGGACGCAGGTGGCACCTGGCACATAAGCTTACGGGCACCTTCAGGATCAGGAGGAATCCCCAGTTGTCCTCGCAGAACTCGATCATGATCCATGACAGGTTCAGCGCCCCTTTGGCCGCAAACTTTAAAGCAAGATGGTTCACCCAGATCAAAGAAAATATTGCTCATGAATTCCGCTTTTTCTCCCTGGAATTCAGCCATCTGTTTACGCCTTTTCGGTTTTCGCTCAAGTGTTTCACTCATCAGGGGCAACGCCAGCTGCCGGGTCTCACCGGCAGCTGGTTAGACCTGCTACCTGAATTTGGCTAACATGTGCGACCTTCGCGGCCCATCCCGTGATCAATAACGCGATTAACAAAGAGTTAATACAGTCGATGAACCTAAAGAAGTATCTTGATAGAGAGTTCGAGAACGGCCTGCGCTCCCTTGGTGCATTAGACGCACCCGCTGCTGTTAAACAGGCCAGCAAATCAGCATTTGGTCACTACCAGGCCAATGGTGTTATGGGCGCTGCAAAAAAACGGAAGTCCAACCCCAGAGAACTAGCCCAGTCACTTCTAGATTTGATAGAGGGTTCAAAGGAACTGACAGGGGTCGCTGAATATGAAATCGCCGGACCCGGATTCATCAACATTACCCTGACACCCGCATTTATCCAGACTGAACTCGATCGGAATGCGCAAGACCCAAGACTTGGAATACCACTGGAGACAGCCCGAAAAATACTGATCGACTACTCATCTCCTAATCTCGCCAAGGAAATGCACATCGGTCATCTGCGTTCTACCGCTATCGGCGATGCCAATGTGCGAATACTCGAGTTTCTGGGGCATGAGGTTGTCAGGGCGAATCACGTCGGTGACTGGGGAGCCCAGTTTGGCAGTCTGCTGGCCTATATGGACAAGCTTGAACAAACGGGCGAGGCACTGGCGACTGAACTAAAGGATCTGGAGGTTTTCTACCAGAAGGCCAGCGAACTGTTCAAAACCGATGAAAAATTTGCAGCCCGCGCCAGGCAGTTCGTTGTTCGATTGCAATCGGGCGACGCAAAATGCCTGGATTTATGGGAACGTTTCATCAAAGAGTCAATCCGCCACTGCCAGGCTATCTATGATCTGCTCGACATTTCCCTGACGGCAGATGATGTTCGTGCAGAAAGCGCCTACAACGACGTTCTTGCGTCTACCATCGAAAAGCTCGAAGCGAAGGGGCTTGTGGAAATTTCAGACGGCGCCAAATGCGTCTTCATGGATGAATTTACGGGTAAGGATGACAAACCGCTTCCAGCAATTGTGCAAAAATCGGATGGCGGCTATCCCTACATGGCAACAGACCTTGCCGCGGCAGAATACCGTGGCCATACACTTCGCGTCGATGAGGCACTCTATTTCGTTGACGGACGACAATCACTCCACTTGAGCCAGCTCTATGCCATTGCAAGCGCAGCCGGGTTCATCCAGGAAAATCAAGTATTCAGTC
>DTZW01000083.1 GCA_012961165.1 Gammaproteobacteria bacterium
CCATGGTAATCGCCGCTGTCAGCGTCGTCTTACCATGGTCAACGTGACCAATGGTTCCTACATTTACGTGCGGCTTTGTCCGCTCAAATTTTTCTTTGGACATTCCAGCCCTCTCCTTACTATGACACCTGAATTGATATGAAAACCCAGTACTCGCCGATTATTAGTGGAGCTCATAACCGGATTTGAACCGGTGACCTCTTCCTTACCAAGGAAGTGCTCTACCGACTGAGCTATATGAGCGTGTAAATATTTCTCCTTCGCTATGGAGCGGGTAGCGAGGATCGAACTCGCATCATCAGCTTGGAAGGCTGAGGTTCTACCATTAAACAATACCCGCCAATCCTGCTGTTAATAACATTCCAATGATCCATCCCACCTTGGTGGAGGGGGGTGGATTCGAACCACCGAAGCTTACGCGTCAGATTTACAGTCTGATCCCTTTGGCCACTCGGGAACCCCTCCAAAAAGAGGCGCTAGATTCTGCCTTCGAGTCCAGTGCTTGTCAAATCTAATTTTCCGAAAAGTCTGATTAATATACGTTTTTCGTCAAACTGCTCATAATAGTCCTGAGCCGATATCTCTTATTGTTGTTTTGCCGGTTTAATCGACAAAAAAAGCACCACCGGGTGCCTTTTGAAAATATATTTCGCTAAACCTTGGGCAGTAACACTGCTACAAAATCTGGTGCCGCCACCAAGAGTCGAACTCGGGACCTACTGATTACAAATCAGTTGCTCTACCAACTGAGCTATAGCGGCGCAAAACTTTTAAAAACAATAAGTTAAGGCAGATTTTGTCAATGGCCAAATAAGCCAGCCTCAGGAGCGAAGCGGATTGTATGCGATTGTGACGCCGCTATCAATTACAATGGCACTAAATGTGAGACTGCTACTCATTCATACAGCCAGTTTCTGTCACTTCTACCTCAATAAATTCAGCAGCGATTTCTGAAAGCAGTGCTTCAGGGAATGTTTCCTGACTAATCTGAACCCAGTAGCCCCGGTTGACTCTCGGTATGACTTTCACAAGTACGTCGTAACCCAGACCGATAAGTACCTGTCGATAATCCTCAGCTGCGCCATTGGAGGAGAAGACTCCCAATGATATTCCCTGCGCATCCACGCCCCTGGTAATGACGAAGCTATCGATATCTCGCGATCTAAACTCACGATGCCTGCGGAATGCTTCTTGCAGGGAACTCAGGGGAGGCATCACAACCCGGTAATCAGATTCTCCGGTGTGCTTATCAACAGCGGTCATCTCAACGGTGTACCCAATAGCCTTTAGCCGTTCAGCGACATCCTGTGCCGAGATGACGTTTTCGAAAGATCCCAGACCCATGCAGGACTTAAGTTCATCCGCCGCAGCCACCAGCGTGGGCTGTTCCATCGCCGCCACCAAGGTCGATTTATTGCCAGGCCGGCTGTCTTCCAATAGAAACAGAGTACTGGTGCCTTTTTGCTCAAAGCCAGAACCCCAGGGACTCGCGTTTTTAACAACACTATCGCCAGCATTGCCGGTCGCGCCGACCCGGGCTGTCCCTTGGCCATAGAGGTTCACTGCCATATAAGTCAGGTTAGCGAGCAACAAGGAATAAAAAACCCATTTCATGTTCTGGTGACCGGCCTCACACTGACTTCTCCCGAATTGTATACTTCCAGGCCCGCTCCGGTTCGCAACAACAGATTACCCTCCTGATCAACGCCGCTATCGATTCCAGATATTGTCTCGCTGCCGCGAATAACGTTGACCTGCTGTCCCGTATAGAGATTATATTCACTCCACTTCTCCGCAAAGGAATCAAACCCTACATCCTCGAAAGCCTGGATTGCATTCACTATCCTCCCGCCAAGCGCCCCAAGCAAAATGTTGCGCGGCATCTCCAGCTGAGAGCTGATAGCACTCCAGGGCTGATCAATGCTCAAGGATTCCTTCACGTTGAGCGCAAGATTTAGGCCCACGCCTGCAACTAAACCGATACCACCAGCATCAGAAGCCCGGAGTTCCAGGAGTATTCCTCCAAGTTTTCCACCGCCTAACAGAATGTCATTTGGCCATTTTAGCCCAACCCGCTCCAAACCCATGGCCCGAAGAACGTCCACCACAACCATGCCGACAACCAGCGATAGTCCACCCAACTCCGACAACTGGCGGCCGATGAATCGACCGTATGTGAGGTAAATATTCCTGCCGAACGGAGAGATCCATCGCCTGCCACGCCTGCCTTTGCCCGCGGTCTGCATCTCTGCGGCACATAAAATCGCGGTACTTTGGCTTTCAACGAGCCTTTGCATCACTACATCATTTGTTGATTGCGTTACCCGGTGGATCTCCAGATCCAATGTCGACATCTGCAACTCCGAAACCAAATGCTGTAATTCGGTGCGAATGGCGGCTTCGTCCAGAAGCTCCATCCCAGGATTTAGCGTTAAAACTGAACCCTGCCTGGTATAAGGAACACCAATACCATCGAGAAAATCCAGCAATTCAAGCGTTGAATTCACCGGGTTACCAGCAATCAATTTCTCAAATTCAGGATGTGTGCTTTTAATCATTAGGGTCGTTTGTAAAAAGTAACGCTCTGCGTATAATACGCGCCCTCAACCGGATGCAAAGCATCAGGTTAGAAACTTACCCGGGTCTGTAGCTCAGTTGGTTAGAGCGCACCCCTGATAAGGGTGAGGTCGGAAGTTCAAATCTTCCCAGACCCACCAGGTAAGAACCCAGATCTTGTGTGAGTTTAATGAAACCAGCCAAGTGACCATGGGGCCATAGCTCAGCTGGGAGAGCGCCTGCCTTGCACGCAGGAGGTCGGCGGTTCGATCCCGCCTGGCTCCACCAACATAAAAAAGGGATGCAAATGCATCCCTTTTTTTTGCTCGTAACAAGCCGCTAGCGGCCAAGGATCAGTAGATGGTGATTCTTTTTGCCTTTTTGAATGACAAAAAAGCGACCGAATAGCGCCCCTTCGGTAGTTAGCGTCAAATCAACATCAACCTGCTTCTCTCCATTGACTGAGACGCTGTTTCCCTGAATCAGCTTTCTGGCCTGACCGGCGGTAACCTCTCCTTTCGGCGTCAAAGCAAGGCCAGACGACACTAATACATCGATCAAAGAGGCGCCGTCTGACACCGTTGATGATGGCATCCCATCCTGAGCGAGTTGCCCAAGATCATCTTCGGAAAGCTCGCCAAGGCTGTTGCTAAAGAGCGCGCCTGTAATCCTCTCTGCGGCCTCCAATCCCGATTCGCCATGCACATGCCGCGTCATTGCCTGCGCAAGCGCAACCTGCGCCGCCCTCTGGCCCGGATCGGATTCATGCGATGCTGCCAATACACCTATTTCATTACCGGCAAGAAAAGTGAAGATCTTGAGATAGTTCATCACATCTGAATCCGCTGTATTAATCCAGAACTGATAGAAACTAAACGGTGATGTCATTTCCGGGTTCAGCCAGATGGCGCCACCAGAGCTCTTTCCAAACTTTGTGCCGTCTGACTTCGTCACTAACGGATATGTTATGGCGTATGCCTGCTTGCTTTCCATCCTGCGAACAAGATCGATACCCGCCGTCATGTTACCCCACTGATCGCTGCCGCCCATCTGGATAGTGCAGTCATAGTCACGATTCAGCACAACAAAATCATAAGACTGAAGAATCATGTAACTGAATTCTGTGTAGCTTATGCCCTGCGATACATCCTCAATTCGCCGCCGGACGGATTCCTTCTGTATCATCGCGTTCACAGAGAAATGCTTGCCAATATCACGCAGGTAATCGATGACCGACAGATTCCTCGTCCAGTCCGCGTTATTGACGACCACCGCCGAGGTTTCTCCACACTCAAAATCAAGAAACTGGCTCGCCTGCGACCGAATTCGAGCCAATTGGCGTTCGACCACTTCAGCAGTCTGTAATTCTCTTTCGCTATCCCGACCACCGGGATCACCTATCATTCCCGTCGCACCACCAACGAGCAGCAAAGGCCGATGCCCCGCCAACTGAAATCTTCTGAGCGCCAGCAGAGGAACCAGGTTTCCGATGTGCAAACTGTCAGCGGTCGGGTCAAATCCGCAATAAACCGTTCTTATGGATGAACCCAGGTGGTTCACAAGCTCCTCGTTCGCACTGAGTTGCGCGACAAGCCCTAACGCCTGCAACTGTTCAATAATGTTCATTTAATAACCACTAGTTCTAACAAACTCCATCTGTATGACCACCTGGGTATCGGTGCCAGTCCTTAACACGCGCGCAACATACCGTATATCACAGCGAATTCAAGCAAGCCTCAATCGGCGACGCGACCATTTGGCTCATTTTCGACTGATCTCGCCCTCATCAAGCAGCGAAAGCTTCCATTATTTCTATATATTTTATATGGTTAGCGTTAGCTTCTCAGACTTAACTGTAGAAAAACACTCTACATTTCGGCTTTTATGCATAGTTATCCTAAATCACACGTGAAAGCCGCCCTGTTACTCACCGCATTCCTGGCGGTCGTGATTACTGCATTGCCTGCCCACCAGAGCGAATCGCCCTCTGAGGCACCGGTTTCCCTGCAACCGGAAGTAGCTGAAGCCGCGGATTTTGTCAGCGTAAACGAACCGCCGGTAAAACAGGCGCAGATGGAGGCCAGCAACAGTCGCTGGATCAACATGACCATCCAACCAGGCGATAACCTCGCGCGTATTTTTAAGCGAAACAAGCTGCCTGCCGCAGACCTGCAAAATATTGTCAATCTGGGAAAACCAGTTTCGTCACTCAGGAAAATACTCCCCGGACGGAAACTTGGTTTCAAGATCACATCCAGCGGAGAGCTGCTTGCCATCCGATACGAAAAGAATGCGTTCGATACGCTGTTGATTCACAGGCAAGACCAGAGCTTCGTTGCCAGCTGGCAGTCTGCGACGCCAGAAACGATTGTCGCCTTTGAATCAGCGAAAATCACGAAAGAAAACCCTTCCCTCTATCATGCCGGAAAGGCCGCAGGGCTATCCGACAATATCATCATGAAGCTGAGCCACATCTATCAGTGGGACATCAGTTTTGCACTGGACCTTAGGGCCGGGGATTCGTTTAGCCTGATGTTCGAAGAGATCTACGTTGACGGCGAACTCGTCAAGGAAGGCAGTATCATCGCCGCTGTTTTTACCAATATGGGTAAACGTCACGAAGCAGTAAAGTACACCGATATAGAGGGTCACTCCGACTACTACACCCCTGAAGGTCTCAGTATGCGTAAGGCTTTTCTAAGAGACCCGGTCCATTTTTCCTATGTGAGCTCTTCGTTCAACCTGCGCCGCTTGCATCCAATTCACAGGAAGGTCATGCCTCACCGCGGAATTGATTACGCTGCAAAACGAGGCACACCTGTGTTGGCTTCCGGTGATGGTAAAGTCACTATTCGAAGACAAAACAACGCATCGGGTAAGTACATCGTTATTCAGCACGGAGAGCAATACACAACTAAATACCTCCACCTGTCGGCGTTTGGCAAGGGCATCAAGCCTGGCAAGTCGGTCAAACAAGGGCAGACAATTGGCTACGTCGGAGCTACCGGATGGGCGACTGCGCCACACCTGCACTACGAGTTCCTGGTCACCGGCGTGCATCGCAACCCCAAGACCGTATCATTGCCAAAAGCATTACCCATCGCCAAGGACGAGCTGGAAAGGTTCAGGGATAGTGTGTCGCCAGTACTGGCTCGACTCGAATCTATTTCAGGCAAGGGGTACGCGTCGCTACCCCCAAGTGATCGCTCAAGTGGCGGCTAGATAGAAAAAGAATTCCCACAACCACAGGTTGCCGCGGCATTCGGGTTTGTCACGACAAACCGTGAACCCAGTAAATCTTCCTGGTAGTCAATGACTGAGCCAACCAGATACTGGTAGCTCAAGGGATCAATCAGGAGCGCCACACCCGCTTTACTGATCTGGGTATCATCTTCTTCGACATCTTCATCGAAAGTAAAACCATACTCGAAACCAGAACAGCCTCCACCCGTGACGAATACTCGCAGCTTAAGATGCTCGTTGTCCTCTTCTTCTATGAGCGCCTTTACCTTACCGGCGGCGGCATCTGAAAAGGTCATTGAGATTGGGTCAAATGTTGTTGCTTCCATAATCTTTTAGATTGCGCCTTTGCTGTTAAGTTTCAAGGTAAGTTTACTCCGATACTAGTCTACAAGACCTAGGCAGTCTGGTTTTTAACTGCTGTTACAAGTGCCGCGGCGTCTTCATCGGCTTTCTCTGCAGCCTTCGCAGGTTTCGACTCTGCCACTTCCTGTTTACCATCCTGCAGATGAACTAGTTGCCCATCAATTCTCGAGCCTTGTACCATTTCAATCAAATGGTAGTAGACATTACCTTTTACTTCGGCTTTTGCTGCAAGTTCAATGTGCTTGTCCGACCAAATGTCACCCAACACTTCGCCATTTACAATTATTCTGGGAACTCGAATTTCACCCTGGACACGACCCTTCTCACTGATTCTAACAACGGCTTTAGATCCGGATTGGGCGTAAATATTCCCCTTTACAATTCCG
>DTZW01000084.1 GCA_012961165.1 Gammaproteobacteria bacterium
TTGCCGCCGCAGCACTGGGCGCCACATTCGATAATGTGCCCTGCGGCTAGTGCGCCGGCCAGTGCGTCGTAGTCATTTCTCGCCCAGTTGAATTTCCAGGCGGCAGGGCCAATGACCACGGCTGCATCAGTGACCCTTGGGCAGACGACAATATCGGCCCCCTGGTCCAGGGCTTCTTTGATACCCCAGGCGCCAAAATAGGTATTGGCAGTCACGACCTTGTTGCTCGACTCGGACAGTGGGATACCCCGGTCGATATTGATAAAAGGCTCGCCCTCTTTTTGAAGTCGCTCAATATCATCTTTGATATCGTCACCATCGATCCACGCAACTTTCATCTCAATGTTTTGTTCCTGCAGAATTTTCTCAATTTCAATCGCCATGGATTTCGGGTTGAGGCCCCCGGCATTGGTAACGATCTTGATATTTTTGGCTTTGCAGTCCTGTGCAACATCTTTAACTTGCTTAAGGAAGGTACCGACATAACCCATGTTCTCACCGCGAGATTGCATCTGGTTATATAGGATGGCCATTGTGAGTTCCGCCAGGTAGTCACCCGTGAGCACATCTATTGGGCCACCATCAATCATTTCTTTTGCTGCGGCCAATCGGTCGCCATAAAATCCGCTACAATTCCCAATTCGAATACTTTCACTCATTTTTTCCCACCTTTCGACCGCCAATTCTTGTGATTGACATCTCGAGTCGCCTATTCATGTTAAGTGTTTGACATATTTGCCTGAGACTACCTGACTGCAAAGGGAATCGTTATTTTAAACCGCTTTATTCCTGGTTGACCCAGTTCGGTTTTCGTTTTTCCCTGAAGGCCGCCATACCTTCTGCGCCTTCTTCTGACTGGAATAGGCGTTTGCTCCATTCACCGGTCTCGTTAAACCCATCGGCAATGTTAAGCTCACGGACGCGTCTAACCAGTTTCTTGCATTCCTGAACAGCAATCGGACCGCCTAAATTTATGGCATCGATTTCTTCCCGCACAGCGCCGGTCAATTCTTCTGCTGTTACGGCCCGGTGTGCGAACCCCATACCGACCGCCTGTTCTCCCGTAAACCGCTCACCGGTCAAAAACAGTTTCATTGCGTGGTGAGTTCCAAGCTTTGGAATACAGACGACAGAAATGACGGCTGGAATAACACCAATTCGAACCTCGCTGAAGCTGAACTGGACATCGGATACTGTCACGACGATATCTGCTGCTCCTACCAGGCCCAGGCCACCGGCAAAGGCAGCGCCGTTAACCGCTACGATAACAGGTTTTGGACTCTCGAGAATAGCGTACAACACCTCAGGGTAGGTTACACCCTGGGCGCCATCAACGAGCTGACCCGGCGGGCTTTTCAAGTCAGCTCCAGCACAAAAAGCGGGGCCCGTTCCGGTAATGACGATAGATCTGACCTCAGGGTTTTCATTGGCGGCAATCAAGTGAGCATAGAGTTCATTGACCAGAATAGCCGATAGCGCGTTTCTGTTTTCTGGACGGTTTAGTGTTATCCATGCAGCACCATCCTTGATTTCATAGAGTGTGGCTTCTTGTCCTGGCATCAGTGTTTCCTTTTATTCGTCTTCTTGATTTAGAGTCACGAGAAGCTGACCATTTTCGACCTGGTCGCCAGTGGCCACGTGTAGCTCCGATATAATGCCATCCATTGGTGCTGTAATTCGATGTTCCATTTTCATGGCTTCAAGAATCAGCAGCAGATCACCCTTCGAAACCTTGTCACCTGAATTCACCTCTGTCGCCAGCACAGCGCCGGGCATTGGCGCTGTAAGACCACCTGCCAGTTCATCGATGCCGCTGACCGGGTAGCGAGGTAATTCTGTGATTTGCAGGTCACCAGAGCGCCCATGCACGTACCATTGCATACCCTGCCTATCGACTTCGTACCAAACTCGCCTGCCATCGATATCAATATCGACGAGTCCATTACCGCAGGTGTAGGGAGTTACGAGTAGCTCATCCGGGGAATCACCTGTTCTGAAGCGGAATTTCCCATCTCGCCGAGATCGGTATTCGACATGACAGTCCTTGTTCAGATGCTGAAAATCTATCATTTCGAAGGGCAGGATGGTATTTCTCCAACCACTGGGCATGGTTTTTAAAACCCTGGTGGTTGCGTGATTGCGTGCCTGTGATTCTATGGCTATCGCAATGGAAGCCTCAGCGAGATCGTCGCTGGTGACCTCGCGGGTGCGAGCCGGAGAGATTCGTTCAATGAAATCGGTGGTTGTATCACCCGCCAGGAATGACGGGTGTCGGAGAGTTGTCACCAGAAAATCCCTGTTGGTGATTAGTCCCTGGATCTGGGTGGTTTCCAGAATACGGGCCAGCCTTGCGGCTGCCTCGCGCCTTGTTGGTGCGTGGACAATAACCTTGGCAATCATTGGGTCGAATTCCACAGCGATAACGCTACCCGACTCCACCCCTGAATCGAATCGAGCCTTACCCTGGGTTGATGGTTGCCAGATAATCACAGGACCGGGAGAAGGTAAAAAATCATTGTTCGGGTCTTCAGCACACAGCCTTGCTTCGATGGCGTGCCCATTAATCCGGAGATCGTCCTGGCTGAATGAAAGTGTTTCCCCCTCAGCAACCCGAATTTGCTCACGAACTAGATCCTTGCCGATAATTGCTTCTGTAATTGGATGTTCAACCTGAAGTCTTGCGTTGACCTCCAGAAAATAGAACTCGGAACCGGAAAGTAAAAACTCCACCGTCCCCGCTGAAGAATATCCCAGGCTCGCGGCTGCTTTTAGAGCAGCGTCACACATGGCTTCCCGGATCTCTGGGGAAACGGCGGGTGAGGGTGCTTCTTCGATGATTTTCTGGTGGCGGCGTTGAATGGAGCATTCACGTTCAAAACAATGAACCAGGTTACCGTGCTTGTCGCCGATGATCTGAATCTCAACATGGCGCGATGAGTCCAGCCATTTTTCAAGAAAGACCGTGTCGTCGCCAAACGATGATCCAGCCTCGCGCTTTGCGCTGTCGACTGAACCCTGTAGATCCGTTTCTTTCTCGACGACGCGCATTCCGCGGCCACCGCCACCGGCAGACGCTTTCACCAGGACCGGGTAGCCGATTTCATCGGCAGCGCGGACGAGGTCAGTGTCCGGGGTGATTTCGATAGCTGGAAGTGTTGGAACGTCTGCCGCTTCCATTAGTTTTTTCGCTGAAAGTTTGTCACCCATTGCAGCAATAACTTCAGGCGTTGGACCAATCCAGGAAACACCTGCATCACTAATTGCGCGGGCGAAGCCTGCATTTTCGGACAGGAACCCATACCCCGGGTGAACCGCGTCGGCGCCAGATCGCTTACAGGCATCGAGCACCTTGGAGACATCAAGGTATGTCTCTGCGGATGTCCGGCCACCCAGTGCAATGGCGGAATCAGCCTCAGTAACAAAGGGCGCCTCTGCGTCCCCGTCAGCATAGATAGCGACTGTTGAGATCCCCATTTCTTTTGCGGTGCGCATAATTCTGCGCGCGATTTCTCCGCGGTTAGCAACCAGCAGTGTCGTGATCGGTTTGAGATTGTTTACATTCGCCGTCTTTACATTCGCCATGTGCCGAACTCCTTAGTGCCTTCTACTTTGTTGTTAAACGCTGCCGACAATGACATTGCAATGATATCCCGTGTATCCCGTGGATCGATCATCCCATCATCAGATACCCTGGACGTGGCATAGAGTCCTTTTGACGCTTCTTCCGCCCAGTGTTCAGCGACAGCCGCACGCGCTGTATCAGCTTCTTCATCAAATTCAATGCCCCTGCGCTCAGCGGAAGCCCTCTGGACGATACTCATGACGCCGGCCATTTGTTTCGGACCCATCACCGCAATTTTTGCCAGCGGCCATATGTAGGTGAATCGAGTGCCGAAGCCCCGACCGCTCATACCGTAATTACCAGCGCCATAAGAGGAGGCGAGAATAACGGTTACATGGGGGACGGTTGAATTGGATACAGCGTTGATCAGTTTTGAACCGTTTTTGGTGATCCCTCCTTGCTCGAAATCTGTACCGACAATAAACCCGGTTATGTTGTGCAGGAAGACTAGTGGTACATCTATCTGGTTACAGAGCTGGATAAACTGGGCGCCTTTTTCTGAAGACTCTGAAAAAAGTGCACCATTGTTGCCAAGAATACCGACAGGGTAGCCGTGAATCGTTGCCCAGCCACAAACCAGTGTGGGTCCGTACAGGGGTTTGAACTCTTCAAAGTAGGAGCCGTCAGTAATCCTGCTAATGACTTCCCTGATATCAAACGGTGATCGGAGGTCCTCTGACACGAATCCGAGCATATCGTCTGAACTGTGGACAGGTTCGTCGAAATCGGGGTTTGGTTCCGGCCCCAGTTTTCTCCAATTCAAGTGGGCCATCACCTCTCGGCACATACGGACCGCATCCATTTCATCCCTGGCCAGATAGTCACCAAGACCAGAGATGGTGGTGTGCATGTCCGCGCCGCCGAGATCTTCTTCATTGGCATCTTCACCGGTTGCCATTTTCGTCAGCGCGACACCGCCTAGAAATACCTTGGACTGGTTTTTAATGAAGATGTTGTAGTCGCTCATTCCTGGTTGATAGGCACCACCAGCGGTTGACGCGCCAAAAACTACAGAAATGGTTGGAATACGCATCTTTGACAGTTCAGTGATTTCGTAAAATAGCCGGCCACTTTCTGCAAAATGCCCGTCCGCTCTTTGAATTGCCGCCTCGGGGTCGTCCCCAGCCTCACCTCTGAGGTCCGCTCCGGCGGATTCAACGAACTGGACATAGGGCAACCTGTTTACCCTTGCTATCTCCAGACCGCGCATTAGTTTTTTCGAATTGAATTGGTTAAACGCGCCAGCCCTGACGGATGGATCATGACCGAGAATAACGCACTCGACATTTTCGATGACCCCAATACCGACAACAAAGCCGGAGCCTATGGTGAAAGGAGAGCGCCAGGCAGCGAGAGGGCTGATTTCCAGGAAAGGGGAGTCCCGGTCCAGGGCGTGCGATATTCTTTCCCTGATCGGCATTTTGTCCCGGGAGCGAAGCCGGGCAATGGCCTCGGTGCCGCCACCTTCCGAGGCTTCTTCGAGGAGATCATCCAATAGACCCAACATTTTCATCATGTCAGATCTATTCTGCTGAAACTGTTCAGAACGTGTATCTATCTTTGAATCCAGAATAGGCATTAACGTTTTTCCTTTGGTGGTTTTCCCGCCCGTGTGTTCATGGTTGCGATAGTCAAAAGTAACATAGTTGGTTAATCAATTGTGGTAGATTGACTGCTTCAAATTAGGATACAACCAGGTGAGGTCTGATGACGAATGCCACAGAAATTGAACTGAATGAATTTCGTGAGGATGTGTCTTCCTGGTTCAGTGAAAATAAACCACCTGATCCCGGGTTTCTTCTTCCCGAGACATTTATGGAAGTCGGTACTGATTCGCAGTTCGAGTTCCTGAGGGACTGGCAACGAAAAGTTTATGAGGCAGGTTATCTGGGTATGGCGTGGCCGGAAGAATATGGAGGCAGGGGAATGCCCCAGGTGTTCCAGGACATTGCGACACAGGAGATGGCAAGCCAGCGCCTGCCCTTTATGCCGAACACCATCGGATTGAACTGGGCTGGTCCACTGATCCTCAAGATGGGCAGAGAGGAAGACAAGCAGAAATACATTAAAAACATTCTCAGTGCTGAAGACATGTGGTGCCAGGGGTTTTCCGAACCAGAGGCAGGTTCTGACCTTGGCAACTCGCAGTGTCGTGCAGTGCGCGATGGCGATGATTATGTGATCAATGGATCGAAGATATGGACCAGTTTAGGGACCTACGCGAAGTACATGATATTGCTGGCAAGAACCTCAACCGGTGGTGCTAACAAGTACGCCGGTTTGAGTTATTTTCTGGCGCCAATGCATGTTGAAGGAATAGACCCGAAGCCCATTCAAAAACTGACGGGTGAATACGGTTTCTGCCAAACCTATTTTGACGATGCGCGGATTCCCGCCGATTGTCTGATGGGTAGCGAGGGTGAAGGCTGGAACATAGCGATGGTCACACTGACTTTTGAGCGGGGAGCAACGGGTGGTCAGGCGGGCGGGATAGCCTCTATGGAACTCAACATCAACGATGTTGTTGAGCTGTCGAGGCGAGCAATGAGAAATGGAAAACCGGCGATAGAAGATCCACACATTCGCAACCAACTGGTACAACTCATTACTGAATCAAGAGGCAACCAGTTAATGGCTGCTCGCGCAAAAATTCCGGCACTCGCCACTGACTGGCCGACGGCGGTCCCAATGTCTGGAAAGCTGAGAGGTTCTGAGCTGAAACGGAGAATGTGTCAACTAGCGGTATCACTTCAGGGAGCTAATGGGGCACGTTTTGTTTCCGAGAAAGCCATCGATGGTGGAAAGTGGCAACGTTCCTACTTCAATTCTTTTAGCGGCACGATTGGCGGTGGTACATCTGAAATCCAACACAATATCGTTGGCGAGCGGGTGCTTGGCCTGCCGAAAAGTTAGGGGG
>DTZW01000085.1 GCA_012961165.1 Gammaproteobacteria bacterium
ACTGGTGCCGTTGATCTGAGTTTGGGCGCCTCAAGAGCGCGCGATTGTACTGCAAAGCAAGGCCGGTTAGCGCCTGGTTTGATACCCGTTTCACTTTGATGGAAATTACCGATTTGTTCTCGTAAGTGACAGTGACATCGTTGGATAAAAACAAAATCAAATCATTCGTTGAAACTATTTTCGACGATTCGGCCGGTGCAAAGACCGCCGGCCGGGCTATGTCTGGGTCAAAACGGGCCTGTTCAAGACCATGCAGGGGCAAGGCGCCATGACCATTGAGCAGATTGCGCAAGCGGCGGACCTTAAGGAGTATAGGCAGCAGTAACGCCCCTTCCTGCCACCATTTGCTATAAACACTTGGCTGCTATAAATAGTGGAGTGCGGTTAAGGCCCGCCGCTCGACGTATTCAAACTCCAAACCTGATTCTTCAAGAGCTCACAAGTGGCTCGATGACCCGAATCCCGAAAGTGGTAATGACATAAATCTTCTCTCCGATTAGTAGCTTTGCACCTTATCGGTCGCTTGCTGGCAAAAACAAGTATCTAAGATAGTTCGCGTAACACCGGTTTCAATCTCAGCCGGTTGAGCAATCGTTCGAAACAGCTAAATTTCGCTGCTTACTGTATGATGCGCGGCGCAATTACCGGCCACACTGTTTAATGAAAGTCCCCCCTAGAATTCAACCACTTGTCGAAGATGGATTGGTAGACGAAGTAATCAGCCGCTTAATGAGCGGCAAAGAAGCGGATGTTTACGTGGTGCGATCAGCGGGCGAAATTCGCTGTGCCAAGGTATACAAAGACGTCACGACTCGAAGTTTTAAACAAGCGGTACAGTATCAGGAAGGCCGTAAAGTTAGAAACACACGACGTGGACGAGCAATGGAACGCGGCTCCAAGTTCGGCAAACAACAAAAAGAACAAACCTGGCACACCGCCGAAGTCGACGCTCTGGCGCTATTGGCCAATACCGAGGTTAGAGTGCCTGAGGCCCATGGCCTTTTTGACGGTGTACTGCTTATGGAGCTAATAACCGGTGCCGATGGCCGCGTAGCACCGCGACTTGCCGACATATCAATGGCTTCCGAAGAGGCGATCAAAGATCACGTCACAGTGATTGATTTTATCAAGAAAATGCTTTGTATAGGCATGGTTCACGGCGATCTGTCGGAATTTAATGTGTTGGTTGATGCCAATGGTCCGGTGATTATTGATCTGCCACAGGCGGTTGATGCCTCGGCTAATAATCATGCCCAAGAAATGTTAGTTCGCGACGTACGCAACATCAACAATTACTACGGTCGGTTCGCACCAGAGCTTTTAAATAACCGCAGCGCGCACGAAATGTGGGCCTTGTATGAAAAAGGCGAACTCTATGAAGATACCCCGCTGACCGGTATTCACCCCGAAGATACTCACCAGGCCGATGTAGGTGCCGTCGTCAGTGAGATTAAAGCTGTATTGGCCGATGAAGCCAAAAGGCAAGAACGGCTTAGCGAATCTGAAAATTAGTTTCTTGAGTGCCTGGCAAATCAGATCGGCGAATATTTACCCTAAGAAACCCCCAACCAATGAAATTATTGATCCGTAATTTAGACCGCAGCATCTCGGAAGCCGCTCTCCTAGCGATGTTTGAAAAACATGGTGCAGTACAGTACTGCACGGTCGTTATAGATAAAAAAACTAGCGAGTCAAAAGGCTTTGCTTTTGTCGAAATGTCGAAAGTTGGCGAAGCCAAGGCTGCTATGCAGGCCTTGAACGGCATCAAAATTGGCGACAACAAACTTCGAGTGAAAAAGGCTGAATCTCGGTCAGAAAATCAAGATTAGTAGCGCAACGTTTATACCCTTGGCCGCGGTCAATAGTGGAGCGCGGTTAAGGCCCGCCAACCGCGACTGGTCAGTCACTCCGGAATGGCCTTGATCGTGGGAACGACCCTGGTCACGGTATTAATCAACCTAAGCGTCGCAGTAATCGCATTTACAATTATCTTCTATGGCATAAGAAGATTTCTCTATCTAGAAGATCTCAGAGAATCGGTGGACTAATTTTTCAATCAACTATCGGCGGACCCTGCGGGAAGCGTCGTAGTTTATCGATATAGCTTTGTGCAAAAAAATGATCTGGTCGTTGATCGAAGGAGAATATTGAAACGATCCTTGGTTGTCGGGTCGAACCCACTTGGCGTACCCGATGCATCGAATGCCGACCATTAAAAAAGGTAAAAGTACCAGGCTCCAGAATCGGCCTTGTCGCTTCAACGTCTGGCGACTTAAACAGTCGGTCGACCCCAGCGTAGTTTTGATTGATTTTGTTGCGGATATTTGGCGCGTACTCAAATTCGCCCCCATTATCCGCAGCCTGTAGTACTAACGTGACCACGCCATCGTTGGGATCATAATGCCAGCCATCCGTGTCTCCCTCGTATGCCACTTTCATCGTCAGCGCTAAATGAGGGCACTGACTGAGGAAAAGTTGCTCAACATTCAGCACTTGACGAACAAACTCTGTTAGAGGCGGCCAAAGATAGATTGCCCGTAAATCACTGTGATTCGGAATCTGATAATTCAGGATCTGGCAGTATCGATTAGGATGCCGTGCTGATCTCACTGCGGATTCGAGAGCGTCAGTATCCGAGCATCCAATATCGTCTTCTTCATAAAATGTCACCCGATCCCCATCATAGCGATGAGCAACCTGAACTAGACTTTCGGCCTCTTCAGCCATTTTCGTGATCGCAGCCTGTCGCACGAATTTCGGCAACATTGCCGCAGCGCAGTCATCAAGATCTGAGCGACACTGGGCTACCAGCAACTGACCTGCCTTATTGTCTAGCCGATCAATCGGATATCGATCAAGATCAATCAGCTTGTTCATCTCTTCAGTGGAGACTTCTCCCGAATCACGATCGATAGACAGTACTGTGTTCATGGTATGTTCAGACTAGAATTTGCCGCTGGGATAATGATAAGGCTATTTTATTCATCTGCCTCTTTTTTCGACAACGTGCAGTCTAAGGTCGAATTCGGGCGTCCGAATCATTCTCGTAAGAGTATAGGCAGCGTTAACGCCCGTTCCTGTCACAATCTGCTATAAACCCTTGGCCGCTATCAGTAGTGAAGCGCGGTTAAGTTCCGCTAACAATTACTATAAATAGACTAATTGCTCTTACGTTTACTATAAATCAGCAATCAATGTGATATTGCTACTTAGTGAAAACCCCCCAGACAGCAAAAGGCCTTACCAGTCGCATCCTTGAGCAGCATTTGTAGTCACATTAATGAGTCCCCTCGGGAGTGTCTGGCAATCCGGGTGAAACGCAATCTCAACCCCTCTGATGTCATCGATATCCTGAGGGATCTTTTCAGCATTAAGGGATGAGGACAAGAGCAGCGGGAAAATGATCCAGAATGCATCCATTACCAACCGTCTGTCCAACTACGAGAAGGTACCAGTGTAGCCATATACAACCGCCATCTAAAATAGAAGGTGTAGCTGTTTTATCTTCCAATAGCTCTCAATGATCTGACTGTTTGTCGGCGTTTAGTCTTCAATTCTCCAAATTTAATTGGAAAGTCGTTGTAGACTTATCCCTATATTTATAGACTAAAGTGCATATTCGAATGCGTGGCTACGAACCGATGAAGTCGGGAGTTCGAATCTCTCCGAGTGCGCCATAAAAACAAGTCCTCACAGTAATTCGAGAAAATCCAACTATCCACTGAAACGCAACCCCCCCCATTGAAATAGACACTCTGGGTGTTGAATGCACCACTTAGGCAAATAGTGTGGCTATTTAGATGGCCCAGCGAATACGCGATTTGACTATATTAAGTCCACAATCGTCGTTGAATATTTGTTTAAAAGTAATAGCGAACATTCTGAAGTTGTGCGAATAGATCACTGATTTATTGACTTGAGCCCAGAATCTAAACTACTGTTCGTTCGTAGTTAAATAAAAAGCATACTAAGTCGGTTTAGAGGGGTAAATCCTATCCTACCTCGAAAAACTGGCAGAAATTACTAGCGAGGAGGCTGGAGGCTTATGTATTGGGTCTGGTTGATCATAGTAGTTATCGCCATTATTGTGGTGATTGTTCTGTTAAACCGTTTTTACCGTAAAGCATCTCGTGAAGTAGCGCTGATTCGAACCGGTCTTGGTGGTCAGAAAATTATTACCGACGGTGGTTTTCTGGCTTTACCATTTTTACACCGCGTCTCGGAAGTGAATATGAAGACGACTCGTCTTGAGGTAGTTCGCTCAGGCGATAAATCAATTATTACGATCGATCGTTTACGAGTAGATGCAACGGTCGAGTTCTATGTTCGGGTTGATCCCACTGATTCGGGTGTTGCGACTGCCGCGCAGACTCTTGCCGGAAAAACATTTCGGTCAGAAGATCTCGCAGAGACCTTGGAAGGTAAGCTAGTCGATGCCGTTTTGTCTATCGCCGCCAACTACACTATGGACGAACTACAAAACGAAAGAGCACGATACGTTGCACAAGTTGAAGATATCTTAAAAATAAATCTTGCCCGGAATGGATTAAGCCTCGAGTCGGTGTCTCTTACCCGCCTCGATCAAACGCCCTTCCATACACTCGATGAAAATAATGCGTTTAACGCGATTGGGTTGCGCAGATTAGCTGAGATAGTGTCGAACAGTAAGAAAGAACGCGCTGTAATCGAAGCTGATGCAGACGTCGCGGTTCGCAAGAGTAAACTCGATGCTACAAAAGAACGTCTGAATATTGACCAGCAGGAAGAGGAAGCTCAAATTCAACAACGGCTTAATATCGAACGCGAGCGGGCAACGAGTGACGCAACGATAACGGAGGAGCGGATCGAGGCTGAGCAGCGCCAAGAGTTTGCTCGCATAGAAAAGGAAAAAGAGGTTAAGGCAAAAGAGATCCAATCCGGTCGCGAAATACGACGTGCTGAGTTAGAGGCCACTCAGGCATCAGAGCTAAGACGACTTGAGAGGGAGATTGTGGTTGCGGCACAACAAGCAGCAGTAGCGCAAGCTCAGGTTCAGGTCGAGGAAGCAAAGGCCGAAGAAGTTCGGGCAAAAGAAGCTCTGGAGACTACAAAAGAAATCGCGGTAGCAGAACGCGAACGAGAGCTAGCCCTGATCCGAGCACATGAACAAGCTGAAGTCGATGAAACCCGAGTTAGCAGTGAAACCGGTACGCTGCTCGCAATGGCGAAGGCGGAAGCAGAAGCAACGACGACTCGGGCGGCGGCCAAGCGGACCGAACTGCTGGCCAGAGCCGAAGGCGAAGCCGCACTGATTGCTTCAGAGAATAGCCAAAGTGATGACCTTATCGAGATGAAACTGCATATGCGCAAATTAGAGATCCTGCCTGACGTTGTGGAGAGCATGGTCAAACCTGCAGAGAAAATTGATAGCATAAGGATCAATCACATAAGTGGGTTTGGTAATTCTGGTGGCGGTGGCGGTAGTGGTTCTGACACGAGTGGTTCGGATAAAGCCGTTGTCAATCAGGTGGTCGATGGCGTGCTGTCGATGGCATTGCAATTGCCAGCAGTCAAAAAACTTGGGGAAGAGATCGGTATCAATATAGGTGACGGGATAAAAGGAATTTCTGATCAAGTATCAGAGTTAGATAATAGGCAACCTGCACCGCAATCTTCTGAAGATCAAGAGGTCTCTGATAGGTAAAAAAGTGATCACGGTAAATAAGGACTTTGACGGTAAAGTAATCTGAAGTTTAGTTCGAGTTCATGGCAGTTCTGGAGTGAGATTATTTAAACGAAACCAAGGGAGAATATGATATGACAATCAACCGAAGAAACTTTCTAAAAGGTGCCTCCGCAACCGCGGCAGCACTGACAGCCCCAGCTTTTATCGGGCAAGCACAGGCGGCTGATGCGCTAAAGATGGCTGTGATCTTGGATCAGTCTGGTGGCCTTGATATTTATGGCAGACCAATGGTTGATGCGAGCCATTTGGCAGTCGAAGAAATCAATGCTGCGGGTGGATTATTGGGCAAACAGGTAGACCTAACGGTTTATGATCCCCAGTCGACAATCCAGTTTTATACGCAGTACGCGACTAAAGCTGCAACCAGCGACCGAGTCGATGTCGTCCAAGCTGGAATCACTTCGGCGTCGCGGGAATCGATTAGACCGCTGTTAAGTCGATATAAAACACTCTATTTTTATAATACGCTCTATGAAGGGGGTGTATGCGATACCAATAATTACTGCACTGGATCAACCCCTGGTCAGACGGTAGAAAAGCTCGTGCCCTATGCAATGAATAAATGGGGTAAAAAGGTTTACATCATCGCGGCTGACTACAACTACGGCCACATCACTGCTGACTGGGTCCAGAAATACGTGAGGGATAATGGCGGCGACCCGGTTGAAACCGAATTCTTCCCCCTAGATGTTACCAACTTCGGGCCCACCATTAAAAAAATTCAGGCTGCAAAGCCGGATATGGTCATGTCTGCATTGGTTGGCGGTGCGCACGTGTCTTTTTATCGGCAGTACGCTGCTGC
>DTZW01000086.1:0-3075 GCA_012961165.1 Gammaproteobacteria bacterium
CTTTTTTAAACCCGGTGATCTCGGCCGCTGTCTGGTTCCATTCGTTGATCAGGCCGTCGGCATCAATGCCAAAAATAGGGGCGTTCGCGGTATCAATGAACTGGGTTAATTCTGCTGCAATGCGCTCGGATTCAAGCTGGGCGATTCTTGCGTCGGTGAGATCCTGACCCACCCCGATGACCCCGATAATATTACCGTCTACATCACGGCGGGTCGTCGCATTGAGTAATACCTTAACCCGGGTACCGTCTTTGGTGTACAAGGGAAATTCATAGCTCGAGGCGTCAATACCCCGAAGTAAGTCATCAAGTACTGCCTTAACCGGCGCCCTATACTCTTCGGTAATAAAGTCCTGCACCAAGCCTTGCCCCAGCACATCTTCCTTTTTGAACCCGGTGATCTTGGCCGCTGTCTGGTTCCATTCGTTGATCAGGCCGTCGGCATCAATGCCAATAGTCGCGGCGGGGACCGTATCAATGAACTGGGCTGATTCTGCTGCAATGCGCTCGGATTCAAGCTGGGCCGAGTTTAAAGCGGCACCGCGCAGGCGCAGGTCCTCATGCAATTCCTGCAGCCTGATCACGAAGCCATTGACTTGTCTTGTCACGAGTATGCCGACCAGGCCGAGCGCAGCCAAGACCACACAGGCTGCTATTATAATGATGGGCGCGGCACTGACCTGGTTTTCGATACGATTGATGCTGAACCAGGCTACAAGCACAGTCACAAGGCCAATCGTGGCGTAGCCAAAGATCAAGCGGAAAAAAATAACCCTGTTAGTTTTTGCTTGTTGCATCACATGTGCCGGGTCGGAGTAAAGTGTTGGCGTAACGGCGATGTGTCAGGCCATCTTCTGTGTCGTGGCCGAGTTTTACGGTGCACGATAAATGTTACCATATTTCACCGGGATGGCGTGGTTTACAAGCCCCTTTTGATGTGTGGGGTCGGAGTAAAGTTCCGGAGTAAAGTGCCGGGGTAAACGCGGGCGGTCAGTGGGGCAAGCCGGGCCATCGCTTAGCGAACCCCAAACAGAGGACCTTCGCGACAGCGCCGGATAGCAACCCAGAGTGGCAGAAGCGGTCACACGCATATCAGGTATCATTGCTAGCGAAGCTGTTAGCATAGGTATCACTAGTCACGAGTAGGGCGCACTTCTGTTATGGCAATTCACTGGTACCCAGGTCATATGCACAAGGCGATTCGCGAGATGACCAACATCCTGCCGGATGTTGATCTGGTGATTGAATTGCTCGACGCGCGTTTGCCTGCTAGTAGCCAGAACCCAGCGATTGTGACCCTGCGGGATAACAAGCCGTGCATTAAAATTTTGAGCAAATCTGATCTGGCGGACCCACAAACCACCTCTCGCTGGCAGGCTCATTTTGAGCAGGATGCTTCGGTCAAGACGCTCCAGACAACGCTTGACCTGAAGGGCAAGCCTCAAAAGATCATTCGTCTGTGTCAGGCTTTAGTGCCCTCCAGGGTGAAAGCAAACCTGAATATGCTGGTGATGGTCGCAGGGATTCCGAATGTCGGTAAATCGACGCTGATTAATGCCCTGGCGGGTCGCAAGGTAGCCAAGACTGGGAATGAGCCTGCTATTACGAAAGGCCAGCAGCGCATCAAGCTGGGGCAAGGCATTATGCTGCTGGATACGCCGGGCATCCTGTGGCCAAAGATTGAAAACGAAAATAGTGGTTATCGACTGGCAGCCTCTGGTGCAATTAGAGACACCGCGATGGGTATCGAAGATGTTGCCTTTTACCTGGCCGACTACCTGATTAAACGCTACCCGGCAGCCTTGAAAGACCGTTATGACCTGGCATCGGTGCCGGATACCGAACTTGAATTCATTGAACTAATGGGTGCGCGACGCGGTTGTCTTAGCGCCGGCGGGCGGGTTGATTTGGAAAAAGCCTCGGCGATTCTTGTGAATGAGTTTCGTGCTGGCATGCTGGGTGCGATCACATTGGAAACGCCAGAGATGATCCTGGAAGAAGAGCTGATTGTTGCGCAGCAAAAAGAGACTAAAGCAGATCGAGATGCGGACAGAAAACGCAAATTTCGTTCTGGTCGTGCTGATGCGGTGCAAGAATAGGCATAGGGTAGATAAAGGGGCAAGGGTAAACTCAAATCAGTGCAGTGATCCACGAATAAATCTGCCCGCTTTTAATTATACTGACCCCAACGACCGAGATACCAGAGCACACCAATGCTGAAGCCCAGAAAACCATTAGTTTCGCTAAGTCTATTAGTCCTGATTTTTGTGGCCATGACGACTTTTTGGAACCCGCTAACAGCGGCTGAAACCAACGATGGCAATTGGCGCATCGTAAATTATTGGTCTGAATGGTGTGCACCCTGTCGAGTAGAGATCCCCATTTTCAATGAACTGAGTGTGCGCTTGGCTAAGAGCAATGTGATGGTCTTGGGCGTGAACTTCGATGAAGACCCCATGGAGTTAACGCTTGAGATCGCCGCTAAGATGGGCATTGAATTTACTGTGTTAAGTCAGGAAGAGGTCGATTTGTTAGCGTTGAAGTTGCCTGACGTTCTACCTACCACCTATCTATTGTCACCCTCGAATAAAGTCGTAGCAAAATTAATAGGTCAGCAAAGCGAGCAGGATATACTTGATGCGTTAACACTTCAGGGACTTACTCCGCTTACCGATTGAAAATTGACTAGAGGCTAGCTGGAACCTATAGACATGATTAGACAAATCGATTCTCCGAATGCAGCTCTCCTTGGGCTCCTGTTTGCATTGAGCATTTTAATCACCTCTTACGCGGCTGGCCAAGACCAGTTAACGCGTTTGCCATCACCCGCTCCTGGCAATAGCAGTCTGTCACGCGTTGTCGCCAACGAATCTGGAGAAATCTATCTTTCTTGGGTAAGTCAGGATGCTGAGCAGGCAACGCTAGCGTTCGCTCGACTAACTAGCGAGGGTTGGGATGCCGCCCAGGTGATCAGCGGAGGCCGCAACTGGTTTGTCAATTGGGCGGATTTCCCGGCGCTGTCGGTTGATTCGAGTGGCATGGTTGCACATTGGCTGCAAATGAGCGCGACGGGTAC
>DTZW01000086.1:3100-37702 GCA_012961165.1 Gammaproteobacteria bacterium
GATATTCGAGCACGGTTTTATCCGCAGGACAAGGCAACCTGGACAGAAGCCCGGACGATCCATACAGATGGTGTTAGCGCCGAGCACGGGTTCGTTTCCATGCTGCCACTCAACGACGGGACTACACTAATCAGTTGGCTGGACGGGCGGGAAACTGTGGATAGCGAACCGCCAGGAGCGATGACTCTACGTGCTGGTATTTTCGATAAGTCTGGTGCCAATGTCAGCGAGTGGGAACTCGATCATCGCGTCTGCGATTGCTGTCAGACCAGTTCAGCTATGACGGAGAAAGGCCCAATTATTGTGTATCGCGATCGCTCTCAGCAAGAGGTCCGGGATATCTATGCGACTCGCTTAGTCGATGGTGCCTGGACCTTGCCGCAGCCAATCCACAATGACAATTGGCAGATTGCCGGCTGCCCTGTCAATGGCCCTTCGGTTGCGGCTATGAACAAGAGAGTTGCAGTCGCCTGGTTTAGCGCTAAAGATGATGTGCCAAAAATACAACTCGTACTGTCAACCGATAGTGGCCTGAGCTTCTCTGAGCCAATAGTTGTCGAGAGCCCAAATACGAATGGTCGTGTTGACACGACGATTTTGGACTCCGGCAACATCATCGTAAGCTGGATGGATACCGCGGGCGAGGCGAAGATTATGCTCTCGCGCTACGACATAAATGGTGAGCTTTTAAGTACAACTGAAGTCGCTGGTAGCAGTGCATCCCGGCGTAGCGGATTTCCGATTATCGAGGCGGTAGGGAATTCAGTGTATGTAACCTGGACTGACATTGACGCTACGCCACAGGTTAAAGTCGCGCGGATTGACTATTAATTAGCTACAGTTTTGAACTTTTCCCCGAGGAATTAGCGGGGGAAGTCACTTGTGCTTATTCCGGCTCATCATGAACTGAACCGCCTCCAGTTATCTAGACACTTCCGAGGGTGCGGTTGCGGTCAATACGAGTGCCGCCGCATTGCGCGAAAACCGAAAGGCCATCTATCAGGACGCTGAGTTTGCCGAGATTTACTTCAAGGGTCTCTCGACGCCAGAAAGCTTATCGGAGATAGAATACCTCCGTTTCCGAATACTTATGCAGAATGTGATCGATGGCCTTTGGGATATCCATTCGCGAACCGCTGTGGCGGGTGTGTCTCCGGAAATCTGGGATTCACTCGGTGTGAAAGCGATTGAGCGAATGCTCGCCACGCAGGGAGGTCGCTTGGTTTGGTCGGAAATGGCTTCGGCTTATCCAATCAACTTCCGGACAGCGGTAGAGTCCATCCTTGCTGACCTTTAGCCACACTTTACGGGGGTATGACCCCTAAATCGTTTGAATCAGGACGGCAGCAGGTGCAGGCAGAATCACGCCCTTCGACAGGGCTTTGTTCAGAGCGTCAATCCAACTAAGAAATTGGTGATGACAGCCTCAAAAGGGATGAGCAAGAGGGCATTGAAACAAAGCGAAATCTTCACCCCATTCCAGCCTTGTTTTATCGGCTTTTTATATTTTTTTCGCTTAAGGGCACGCTGTTTATTCAACGCTTCGAGTTTTTCTATGGTCATCCACTCTTTTTGGCCAGATGACCTGCGAACCTTGACTAAATTTTGATGCGAATCGTTCATCACTGTCGGGCCTTATATGTTTCTTGTGCTTTTATGTGAAGCCTGTCCGGCCAATGTGCCCAGATTCTTTTCTAACCACTTAATTTTAGAAATTCGCATTGCTGTAGACTGGCCAGTCGGATCAACACAACCCGCGTCAAACTCTTCAATCCATTGAAAGTTCATGCCTCTTTCCCAGCAGAATTCCATTTCAGCAGTAGATTGTGTGCCGCTATAAGTAGAGCAACCTGTGGTCAGTGCGATGAGCAGGAAAGCCAGGATAGTCTTGTACATGTTGTTCACCCGTTTACATATTTGGTTTATGGGAGGAGATTGTAGGGGTGTCTTGTAAACCGGGGTTGATGCCAATGTGCACTAATGTAACGGAATGTGACCTAACTTATAGCCAACAGCGAGAAGCCACAAATCCTGGCGGCGTATAGCTATTGTCTGTAAAGCGGTTTCGGTTGCTCACGAAATAAAAGCCAACGGATGCTGCTTCGATATTCAGAATATTGACTGAATATCCCTGTTAAAATGCCTGGTCCCAGTACCTTATCTCAGTACCTTAATCTCTATCACCGTCTTTGGTGTCGAGCTCCAGGCAAGCGCAAAGGAAGCTCAAAACCTGGCGTAGAACCTGTGGCCAGGAACAAAAAATCTTGTGGGCTTGTGTTTTATGAATGATTTGACGATATTTAATTGGACATAACTGTATTGCGAGGTGTTGAACGAAAATGAATGTGGAAAATAGTGTTTCCATCGTTACCGGGTCTTCCTCGGGCGTAGGCGCAGCAACAGCAAGAATGCTTGCTGGGAAAGGCGGTCGAGTGGTCATCAATTATTCAAAAAGTGTTGACGCAGCCCGGGTTGTGGCAGACGAATGTGAATCTCTGGGTGGCGATACACTCTTATGTCAGGCAGATGTCGCCAATGACGATGATTGTCGGCGCATGGTTGCTGAGGCACTAAAAAAGTGGGATCGCCTGGACGCGCTGGTCAACAACGCGGGCACGACCAAATTTGTTCAGCATGCTGACATGGATGGCTTGGATGGTGCGGATTTCCAGAGCATTTATGGTGTCAACGTTATAGGTCCGTTCCAGATGGTGCGAGCTGCGAGCAATGCACTAAAAGCATCCGGTGATGCCTCTGTCGTCAACGTGGCATCTATTGCCGGTGTAAAAGGCGTGGGTAGCTCAATAGCGTACGCTGCGTCAAAAGGTGCGCTGATCACCATGACACAGTCTCTTGCAAGAGTACTGGGTCCTGAGATTCGGGTGAATGCTGTGTGTCCTGGTTTCATCAAAGGGGAATGGCTTGCCAAGGGCATGGGTAGGGAAACTTATGAAGCCTCTAAGTCATTTCTTGAAGCTAAAACGCCCCTGCAGAAAACCTGCACTCCGGAGTCCGTCGCGGAATCCATCCTCGGGTTTATCGAAGGACATTCCATTGTGACGGGCCAGCACCTGGTGCTGGACGGCGGGCACTTGCTACTTTGACAACTGGGCCTTGGCCCTGTCAGCGTTCAGCAAGCAAATAGACGAAGCTGAAAAGGAGACAGGTTCATGCTCTCTGTCAGACTGATGTCATGATCCAAAACTGACCCCGCGACCAAAGAAAACCCGCACGGCCTAAAGTATTGGGGGATATCTGCCACCTGTGCCGAAACAGCATTACTGGCTTCACGTGCGTAGGTCGGTTTTCTCCGGCTAAGATCGCGAATCCATCCGAATAGTTCTCACCTAATACTCTTTCTAGTTGGTTTCCAACTATCGTTGGTCTGTGACCTGGAGAGAAGTTGACATAGGAATCTGTAACCAAAATGCAGCCGGTGCGCAAAGTCATGGTTTTGTGAGCTACGTCACAATGGTTATAAAAAGTCGTTGGTAGAGGGAATAAATCCAATTCACGAAATTAAGCGATAGCATTCATCAACAGGCTCAGATCGGCACGTTTAATCTCACACATTTAATCTCACACATTTCAATCTCGCACATTTCAATCTCAAGGGATTCAATCTGAATAATTAAGTAAACTGCCTTAATCACTCATTCAGGAAAGTGACATGTCTTACAAACAGATTATTACAGCCGCTATATTGTTCGCGGTGTTGCCACCCGTAGCCGCCAAAAGCCTTAAATCTTCACTAAGAGACTGTGGTGAAATTGAATCTAACGAGCAACGTCTCGTCTGTTTCGACAAGCTCCTGGAGTCGAAAAACCACGAGACTGAGGCGAACGATCAATCCCCTCCGCCCATAACCGATGAAATTGGGCTAGCGACACAGGAAGAAGCTGAACCGAATGTGGAGCATTCGGTTGTCATCACAAACTGCGAGTCGAGCTCTTCTTCCAAACGTTTGTTCTTTTATTTAGAGAATGGCCAGGTCTGGCGCCAAAAAAATGTTAAGTGGCTGTCCAAAAGAGACTGCCAGTCAAACGGTGTGATTCGGGAGGATTTCTTTGGCTTCACGTTGTTCATAGAAGCTATGAATAAATCTGTGCGAGTATCCCGCGTTCGCTAACGACCCTGATAATCTTCTGGCAACGACTAGTGATCCCTCTAAGGGTGCTTTAACAGCCTTTTCAGCTTCCACAGCAGACTCTGGTTCTGTTGCTAGTGAAACTGAAACTGAAACTGAAACTGTGGCAGATGATGATGCTGCCTGCTGTGCCTACTAACTCAGAGAGAATATGATTTACGGCTCGCTGGGGATGTAGGCGAAGGATTAAAGCTATGCAGGCTTTCACCTGTTGAGGCGAACTCACCAGGTGACACCTGCCCGCAGTAGAGGTGCTTACCATGAGAGACAGGCCGATCACTTGGAGTTGGTTCTAAGGTGCCCCTGCGTCATCGATACCGGCGGATTGTGCACTTGGCCTTGTCAACCAGGGTATTAGCCAAAACCACCCAACGACCGGCAACGGTAAGATCCAAAGCCAACACCACCAGCCACTTTTACCAACATCATGTAACCGTCTAACAGTAACTGAAAGGGTAGGTATCATCATAACCGGGCGATACGCCAGAACGGCAAAACCTACTTGATCGTCCATATAAGCCCCTGGTAGGAAATGTCCAAAGGGCAGGTCCTTTAAGGTGACTAAAGGCGGCAGGAAGAAGTGATCGATGAGCCAAACCACAGCGTACGCTAGTAAGAAAAATAGCATGAAATACCAAAACTCTGAAACGGTTGCTCTGCCATTAAAGTTAAAGTAATGCCTGAACCCGCTTCGGGTGGAAAGCGCTAAGTGATTGAAAAATTTCATTCATGCCCCTTATGAATTTATTAGCAAGTAAGCTGCAGGAAAGAAGAGAACGTGAGCAGCCGCGTAGTAATAAATGATATGTAATTGACATCACCAATAGGTTCAGCCACTGGTGCCAGGGTTGATTTGCTGTTTGACATTAAGCCTTCCTGAGCGGACAGCTCCTGGAGTCTAACTTAAAGGACATTGCTTTTCCCCCGCATATTCGGGGTCATTGGCTGACTTGGAGGTTTCTCCGCGTAGCTAGTTCAGCCTGGATTTCTTCGTGGCGTGCTCGCGTTAGGCGATATTTCAAATAAAAGAAGACGGCGATGATGCCCGGAATGACGGCAATCGGCCCGTCGATCAATCCCAGGCGGAATACAATGTCCGGGTTCACAGTGCCGGGTTCTGCGCCAACGGGAAAATCAATCACATCAATCGCAATGCCCGCTAGCAGGTGCCCAAGCCCTGACGATGCTTTGGCGAAAAATGATCTGGCGGCATAGAAAATGCCCTCTTGGCGACGATGGGTATTGAGTTCGTGCTCGTCAGCAATATCCGCTAGCGCTGACATAGCGCTGATCAGCAGGATTACTCCAAAGATCAGCGTAAAGAGGTAAAAGATCATCAGCGTCGGCACTAACATATCGGAATCGTTTTCAGGGAATAAATCCAAAATTCGCAATAGAACTGGCGCGGTGGCAAAAATGAGTAAGCAAACCAATCCGACAATGAGGACTGGCTTTTTCTCGAAACGATTATGTAAAGGGGCTGTCACCGCGTAGCCAAACAGCGTGGCCGCTAAACCCGCCAGCGCGAAGTATCGAATTTGGCTCGGCACCAATTCCCAGTAGTAGGTGTTCATGTGCAGGCCAATGGTGTCTCTTGTGCCAAGGGTTGCGCTGAGCAACAAATAGCCAATCAATAACATTAAGTAATTTCGATTGGTCAGTGCAGACTTCACGTCCAGTAAAAAGCTCGAGAGACTGAACCGCTCGACGCTGTCAGGCATGGGCGGTAACAATGGAACGACCTTTAGGGTCAATACCGTAGAGGCTAGCATCACTGTGCCGCCTAACAACGCGGCAGAAATAGCAAGGCTTGGGTAGGCGGCGGCATTGAGCAGTCCATTGTCGAACTCGGGCGTTTTGTTGAAGAAGAATGTGAGTGCGATGATATAGGTACCGTATCCGCCAAGCCCGCCTAACAGTGTGTTTAGGCTCATGACTCGAGTTCTTTCGGTAAAGTCAGCGGACAACTCTGCACCTAGCGCCAGGTGCGGCACATGAAATAAGGTAATGCTAGTTCGCATTAGTACGGTTAGCACCGTAAGCCACAGGAACAGACCTGGATCGCCCAGGAGTTCCGGTGGTGAGTAGATGAAAAATAAACAGATCATCACCGGTAGGGGCGCGGCGAACATAAAAGGGTGCCGCCTGCCTAGCTTTGATCGCCAACGGTCAGATATCGCGCCTACTAATGGGTCAGTTATTGCATCGAAAACAAGTGCGATGGTTATTGCAAGTCCAGCGAGAGTGCCAGGTATGCCCATGATGTTGGTGTAGAAGAAGAAGTTGAAAGCGTTAAAGGCAACGCCAAAGATTGTTTCTGCTGAGGCGCCGACTGCATAGGAAAGTTTGAGCAGTCGGGGTACCCTGTCTGCATACGCGCTGCTACCCTGTGTCAGCATAACATCGCTATTGTTTGTCATTTTTTGACCTCTAGTTAATTACTGGGACAGTTTACTTGAACGAGTAGATTAGGACATGGCATCGGGATCTGGGTTATGGGGGGTGTCTGCGCCAGCCAGATTAAAAGCAAGTAAACTAACCATCTCAATATCAGGTATAGAACGGCTCGAGGTGAGAGTCATCGTTGCCGGGCACGGCATCGATGACCTCACAGATGACGTAACAAATGCGTGAGGTATGTTTCTGACACAGAGCTAGTATGCTCCAGAAGCACTAAAACCATAGCCCGAATAGTCTGATGCGTATGAGTTTGATTAATTTACCTTACGCTATGAGCGGCTCGCTCGCCATATCGTCAACCACTTCAGCCAACGACTCATCCCAGTCGCTCACCGCCAGAGGCAGGAGCTATGTTTCCTCATCCATACTCAGTCCTGCCACCCTGTTGGGCTGACATCATCGTGCTTCAATACCCGCTTCTGCAGTCGGTCAACACGCATGGTCAAGCCGCAGCCAGGGTCTGGACACAGTGCACGGGTATCGGTTTCCATCCAATCTGCTGGGTGCAACAAGCGCTGCTTGGCCGGCAGCAGTGGAATAACAGACTGCAGCGCATAGAGACAAAAATCAGCCCCCTCGGGCATCGAAATTTTACCACCCCTGAGAAAAACCGAATCACCTACCGTCATCGCACAGGTACAGTTGCCAGCAATGGCTTCAACCACGACCTGCAGGTCATACAGCTCAAACTCATCCTCGCGCAGTTCAGTTGTCATTTTCAATTACTCCCGCTTCGAAAGGCCGGTAACACTTTGTCACTCAGCAACTGTAAACCCGACTCTGCCGTCAGGCCATGGGGGGTACCAAATTCCACCCGGTTGGCGCCTGCCGCAAATAATGCCTCAGTCTGCTCGATAATATCGGTGGGAGTTCCAGCCAGGGTAAAGGCCGCCAGAATATCGTCTGATATAAATCGGCAAGCCGCCTCATAATCGTAATCCGCCGCCGCAGCTTTGATACCCGCCAGTAACTCTGGGTCTATCGCGAAGGTGGGATCAAGTTCTGCCACTACCGGCAGGTACAAAGCCACCTCCCGCCGTGCCAGATCACGCGCGGCAGCACCGTCTTCATCCACCACTGTCACAGCACCCATTACAATACCGACATCCTCTGTGGCGCCCATATCCCGCAGATGCTGGCGATAATGGGGCACTACCGCCGGGTTGGCCGAGCCCCCCAGCTTGATCTCGTCAACCTGCGCATAGCAGGCGGCGATGGTTCTTAAACCCCAGGAGCCGAGCAGCAAGGGTAAGTCAGGCCGCTGAATGTTCCAGCGTAGGCTGTCACCACCGGCCAGAGGAAAAATGTCCTGTTGCAGCGCCGCAGGGTCACCGCTCAACAGATGACGAATGCAGATAAAAGCTTCGTGCAGTGATTGAATGGTACGCGTGGGATAAACGCCGACGTAATCCAACCAACCGCCGCGCGCCAGCCCCAGGTACGCACGCCCGTTACTGGCCTCATCTATCAGCGCCATATTGCCGGCAATATTAATCGGATGACAGGTAAAGGGATTCACCGCCGCAACACCTATTTGTGCCCTTGAGGTATGCCGTGCAATTTCCAGCAGAGGCAGCCAGGCCGGCTGATAGAGCATGTCGTTGTACACCGAGATGCCATCAAAGCCAGCCGCTTCCGCAGCGGCGGCCAGTGGGCCGTAATGAGCAAGCGGCTTGTCGGTCTGAAAGGCGATCGATATTGGATTGTCGTGCATCCGAAATTCCTCTATTACCGAGACTTTTTCCTGCTCTAGCCGGTAATCATCTGCACATAGTCAGGCAGCTTTTCCACTACCAACCACACTGACAAAACAAGCCCGGCAAGCAGTACCATATTGCGACCCAGGCTGGCTTTATATTCGCCCATAAGCGCACGTTTGTTCACCAGTATAAGCACAATGACCAACACCAGCGGAATAACGATGGCGTTAAAACCCATCAGCAGCAGTACCTTGAGCAGCGCCGGAAAACTCCAGAATGGGGCCAATATAGCTGGCAGCAGAACCCACAGCACCAGCAGGCGCCGAAAACTTTTGTTTTCTTTTACATCACGCCAGTCCAGACCGAGCATGTCCAGGCAGAAGTAGCACATGACCTGCACCACCACCACGAAAGTGGTTAGTGCGGCGATCAATAAACCGGCGGTGAAAATAATCGGGCCGAGAAATCCCAGGCCTTCTGGGAAAGCGTTGACCAGCACTTTGCCAGCCTCATGCACGGTATCAATAGCGGCGTGATTATCCAGCGGATACAAGGCGTAGCCACCGGCTATAATCACAAAAACCGAATAACCACCAAAAACCACGCCCAGATTCAGAACCGACTTGCGTAGCTCGGCCGGCAAATCAGGTTTGCCGCGCAGATTATCGGCGCACATGTAAGGAATGCCCAGCAGGGCCGCTGGTGCCAGCGCACTGCCGACGATGGCAATAATCGAACCACTACTGCTGCGCATCGCCTGTTGCCCGGGTACCGCCAGATCCTCGGGAATAGATGGCGCAAAGCCCGCCACAATGGCACCAATTTCCTGCAAACCGGTCAGGGCAACGATAAAGAAACCAATAAACATCACAATCATAAGCCCGGTCATGACCCGCTGCATGCGCTGATAGCCACCGGAAGTCAGTAACCAGACAATCGCCCCGCCGGCAGCCACGGACAGGCCGATCTCCCAATAATGATAGCTCGCCGCATAGTCAGCAGTGGCCGCGGCCTCGGGTGGATAAAAACCCAGCAGAGACATCAGGGCTGAAGTCAGCACCGACATCTGGCCCATTCCAATCAGCAAATGAACCGGCACGTTGATAGCGAAAATCAGCCAGGCCACCGTCGGATGAATATGTTGGCGGATTTGACTGAACATGCCAGTGCGCGGATTAAGTAGCCCCACCCTGGAGGCGGAATCCACCGACAGCACGAATATTGGCAAGATCAGCGGAATCACCCACAACAGTTCGTAGCGAAACCAGGCGCCTGTGAGAATCAGCGAGGCAGCCGCGCCGGCTCCCATCGTACCAGCGGCCATAACCGCCGCTGGCCCCAGTAGATTGGAGAACACACGCTGCAATACAGGCACTGCCATTACAGCACTGCCTGGCCGGCATCAGACTTCTTGCGAATGCTATGGCAGGCGGTGCCGGGTTCTGCCTTGCCAGTGGTACGAATATCCAGGAATGTGGAAGTGGCATAGGTAGCGAACGCCGGCACATGATGTTCCAGCGTGGTATCCAGTACCGCGTGCTCTACTGATAGCTGGTAAACGTTCTCTGGCAGTAGTCGCAAGGCGTCAATGACAAAGGACTCGTCGGTGTAAGTCAGGTAAGGGGTATTCTCAAATGGACGACCACTGTGGGCGCGCCGCACGCCATCGCAGTCACCCATAATGACGAACAGTAAATCATCAACAATACCCAGCGGGTCGGCATCACCGGCGCTGAATTCACTCCAGGTCACCCGTAAATCCTGTTGCGGATCGATGTTATCCGACGCTACCGATTTGCCATTCTGGCTTAGATAGATCTGCGGGGCTTTGGGTATACCTGAGCCGGAGGCATTGGGATTACCCAGAGTCACGACCTGGCTGACGGCGCCGATACTGGGCGAGTCATAGCGAAAAATGTAATCGCCGTCGGGGTAGGCAGTCTCCAACTCGGCCTCGGATTTGTAACGGCCGCCGTGCATCTCCAGTGCATAACCACTGTCGGAGAAGGGTATGCGCACGCCCTGACTCAAAGGAGTTTCCAGACTGGAATCTTGCGCTTCACCGTCAGATTGTAAAAAAATCTCTGCGAAGAAATGGAAGTTGAGCACCGAGACTTCCCCACTGTGGCTTTGCCGGTGATTGCTGGTTTTGCCAGCGACGATAAAGGTGATGTCAGTTTGCTCGGTCGGCGGCGACATCGCGACATCTATGACAGCCTGCTGCGGGCTATCGCACGCGGTCAGGCACAGCGCCAACACCACCATCAAATATTTACCCGGCATCTCCCACTCCCTGTTCACGAACGCTCGCCCCGCCCCACCACCAGGAAGATTTATGCCTACCCCGGTCGTTCATTTTGTCATCCAGCCATAGCGCCAGTTTGCGCAGGGGCGTGCCAGCCAGTTTTTTCCACCAGCGGTTATACCATTTAGTGTAGTCGCGGTTATAGGGACACACCCTTATACATATCGAACAATCGGTATTCTGATTGGCCCAGAATTTAAAACACTTTTCCGCATCTACCGTCCACTTGGATACTCCGATCAGGTTGGAGCGGTTGTGAACAGTCGTCGATGGCTCCTCGAACGGGATCGCCTTGGGCGGGCAACCGCTGGCACAGCGATCGCAAATATCGCAGAAGGCTTTTACCCCGAATTTCTTAGGCAGGCTATGCACCAGCGGTAAATCGGTAAAGATACGCCCCAGACGCAAGCGCGGCCCATATTCTTCAGTAATCAACAGACTGTGGCGCCCTACTTCGCCAAACCCGGCCTGTACCGCCAGTGGAATCGCCAGCGATGAATCATTCATAGTGGCGTAGGCCCGATAGCCGAGGTTGCGAATGTACTGGGCCAGCGTTAACAGGGTTAGTGCGTCATAGGAATAGCCCAGCCCGGTGGCGCTGCCTGCCAGTGCTGAGGGCACGGTCTTGGTCAAATCCACATCCATCGATTCGCCAACCACAATGACGGTAGGCAGGTCCTGGGGTATATCCAACGGCTTGCTGTTGAGCACGCTCTCATCAAAGATTGCGCTGTACATCCAGCGTTCATCGTACCCGCACACGCCAAACAAATCCGCACCGCACAAGCCGGCAACCTTGCGCACATCTGCGGTCGCCTGCTCAACACTGTCGAAAGCAAAGGGCTCTGGCCAGCCTTCGTCATGGCTAGTGAAGTGGTCAAAGAAACCCTCCTTGCGGCCAGTCTCCTGGCGGTTAATATCGCGCAGTACATTGGTAACGTGCCAGGCAGCATTGCGCAGGGCGTAGTCGCGCTGGCTAAAGCCATCGCTCTTGCGTGAGCGCGCGTCGGGCATGAAGTAACCCTGGAAGAAGCTCGTGGCCTTGGCAGACATTACCTCGGGGTCCCATTGCGAACGACAGTAGATATCGTTGCGCTGGTCAAACTTCTCAAAGTTCTCCAGCACATCAAAACCGGTCAATTCATCTATGGGCCGTTTGTTGTTATTTTCCTGCTTCATTGCACCCTATCCTATAGCCAACCCGCCAGGGTTAATACTGCTGGCCGGCAACGTCTGGTTGCCCCATCTGAGGAGTTGTAGTAGGATATCCAATTGTTGGATATCAAACATTATTTTTCAACGCAGGGAAAATGAACAAAGTACTAGACGAATTTGGCCTCGACCTCGGTAACCTGCCCGATATGGTCGGTGTAGAGCTGCGCATGGGCCAAATTCTCGCTGAACGCGCTTTTGGTGAAGTCAGCAACACCCAGGTATCACCGGGCCTGTTTATGATACTGGCACTGGTGAGGAATAATCCCGGACAGAAGCAAACTACACTGGCCGGCTCGGTCAAGCTGGACCGCTCTACCATGGTCCCGATTATGGATCACTGTGAGCGCCAGGGTTGGGTGGAACGCAGACCCTACGCCGGCGACCGCCGTGCCCACGCCATATTTATCACCCGCAAAGGCCAGCAGCTGGTTCAAAAGCTGGAACAGGATGTACTGCTTCTGGAGCAGAAAATCGCCGCCAGAATGGGGCAATCAGAGCGCGACCATTTACTGCGCCTGCTGAAGAAATTTCACACAGCAGTCACCGACTAGACGGCAGGGAGATACCACTATGAATACTTTCGTCAATGCCTTCGACCAGTGGATTCGGGGCGCCTTCGTAGAGATGAACACCGAACTGGAAGAAACCTATTTCGCCCAGCAGGACAAGTCTGCGGTAGAGGACGTGGGTACGGCTACCAAAAACCAGCTGGTGGAAGAGGGTCGGGGCTTTATCGCAGACCTGCTAAATGAGGGCAACACCGACGAAGGTTTCGACCAGGCCTTTGATCTACTCGGTAATGTCGGCCTGTACATGGCCGCCTGCCGCCGCCACGACATTACCGAACCGTCCCGGGAGACCAGCTCACCTCTGACGGAAGCCTCCGGTCTGGCCATGCACCTGGGCTCATCCCTGAACGTTACGCCGCGCTTTGCCACCAGCCACCTGACCACACACAACTCGTCGCTGAACGGCCATTACAAGAGCTTCACCTCGCTGCCAGACGAATACCTGTTTATCGAGTACAACACCCGTGGTGTCTTCGCCTTCAAGCGCGCCGCCGATGCACTGGTACGTATACTGCCTTTGGGTATATCTCACCCGGTTAGCTACCACCTGCTAATGGACGTGAAGCTGGCGTTGCAGGACGTGGTAAAGATTAACGAGCAATTGTTTGAGCACCTGGTTATCCAGCGCTTCTTTTACTGCGTACGCCCCTATTACAAACCCTACCGGGTCGGGCAACACGAGTACCGCGGTGCCAATGCCGGCGATTTCGCGGGTATCAATGAACTGGATATCCTGCTGGGCCTGTGCAGCGCCAACAACACCTCCTACTCTCAGCTACTGGTAGACAAGCTTCTGTACATGATGCCTTATGACCAGCAGCGACTGCGTGAAGTTATGCGCCAGACCAGTTTACTGGACAGCTTCCTGGCAGCCAGCAACAACCAGGCCGACCAGGATTGGTACCAGCGCAATACAGCCCTGTTTCTGGAAGTCTGCGAGGCGCATGGTGAAACCGCGGCGCAGCATCACAATCAGCTAGTTGGTAAGTTTATCGAGCGGCCGTCAACCGCATTACCTGAGCAGCGCCTGAAAAACATCACCGCCAGCGGTCCGCCTTTACCGGTGCTAATGAGCGCTTTGGAAAAACTGCGTGACCTGCGCACGGCAGCGCAACCCGATGCCGCCCGCCGCGACGACATTCCATCGCGCTACGCAGACTACGATCGACTGCGCGCCAGTCTCCGGTAGTACACGATGCATGCCGACAAATTCAGCACATTAGAGGAAGGCATTTACCTGCTTAATCATTCGGTGGGCCGGCCTCCCGTTTCTGCCTACCAGCAGGTGCAGGCAGGGTTTATCGAACCCTGGCAAACTCTGACTAACGACCTGTGGTCGCGCTGGATTGAAGAGATCGACGAATTTCGTAAAGCCACTGCGTTGCTGCTGAATGCATCGTGGCAGGATATATGCCCACAAACCAATCTCTCCGGCGCGCTCAGCAAATTATTACCGGCCCTGCCCCACACCCCTGGCCGCAACGTTATTGTCTACAACGAACAGGACTTCCCCTCCATGGGCTTCGTCTTGAACCAGGCCCAGCGCGCTGGCTTTCAACTGCGCTGCATCCCCACTGACAGTGACCCACTGGACCTGCAGGTATGGGACGATCGATTCGATAGCAGTTGCGCCTGCGTCCTCGTCACCCATGTTCAATCCAATACCAGTGTGCAGGTCGACGTCGCTGGCATCTGTGCACTGGCAAAAAAATCCGGCGTGATACCCATTGTTGATATTGCCCAGTCGGTAGGCGTAACTGAAATAGACCTGAGCCAATGGGATGCAGATTTTGTTCTCGGCTCCTGCGTAAAGTGGTTATGTGGTGGTCCCGGCGCCGCTTTTTTGTGGGCCAACCCGGATATCATCGAGCAATGCCAGCCCACCGATGTGGGCTGGTTCTCACACGCCGACCCCTTCGAGTTCGATATTCACGATTTTCGCTACGCCAAGGGTGTGCTGCGATTCTGGGGTGGCACTCCCTCGGTCATACCCTACGTTGTTGCCGCTAACAGTATTAAGCTGATAGCGAAAATCGGGGTTGATCAGGTGCGCCGGCACAATCTGGCATTAAACCAAAGGTTGCTCGACAGCTTGCCTGAGCAGGTAGCAATCTGCCCCGTCTTACCTGAGCTGCGCGGCGGCACCGCGGTATTGAACTTTGGCCAGCAGCAGTCCACAGTAGAGCAAAACCTGCTCGACGCCGGCGTGCACTTTGATTCACGCCCGACTGGCCTGCGCCTGTCGCCCCATATTTACAATAACAATGCAGAAATAGATGTCGTTACGGAAACCATTCTAGGGTGCCTCAAGCACTAGCCGATAAGCCCCCTTCACTGGCCGCAGGAATCACCATTGTTGCCGGCACCGCCGTGGGCGCCGGTATGTTTTCATTGCCGGTTGTTTCCGCTGGTATGTGGTTTAGCTGGTCGATTCTGCTACTGGCATTCACCTGGTTCTTTATGTACCACTCCAGCCTGATGATCATGGAGGTCAACCTCAACTACGAGCCGGGTGCCAGTTTTGACACCTTTGTGCGCGATACGCTGGGGCCGCGCTGGAACCTGCTCAACAGTCTCACCCTGACCTTTGTGCTCTATATCCTGACCTACGCCTACGTCAGTGGAGGCGGCTCTATCGTTAGCCACACACTCAGCAGCGTAACGGGTATACACCTGCCAGGTAAGTTGGCAGGCCTGATCTTTGCCGTGGGGCTGGCTGCCTTCGTCTGGTTCAGCACCGCTTTGGTCGGTCGGATGACCACCATCCTGGTCGGCGGCATGATTATTACCTTTGCGCTGACTGCCAGCGGGCTCACCGCCCGAGTGCAACTGCCCATCCTGCTCGACAATCGCCCCGAGTACGCGTTATTCACTCTTGCCGCCATACCCTATTTCCTGACCTCTTTCGGTTATCACGGTAACGTACCCAGCCTTATCAAATACTACGGCAGGGATCCCCGGCGAGTGCGCCTGTGCCTGCTGTATGGCTCTCTCATCTCACTGCTGGTATATAGCGCCTGGCATGTCGTCACCCTCGGCAATATTTCACGGCCGGACTTCAAACCTATTATCGCTGCGGGCGGCAATATCGGTGATTTGGTCGGTGCTCTCGCTGGAGTCGCCGACGAGGAAAATCTAGCAAGTTTGCTCAGCGCCTTTGCCAATATGGCGGTTGTGTCTTCGTTTCTCGGCGTAACCCTGGGCTTGTTTGATTTTATCGCCGATAAATTTAAATTCGACGACAGCAGAGGCGGGCGCTTTAAAACCGCTCTGCTCACTTTCGTACCGCCGACATTGGGCGGGCTGATCTTTCCCAACGGCTTCTTATATGCCATAGCTCTGGCGGGTCTGTGCGCCTGTATGTGGGGTGCTATAATCCCGGCTCTGGCGGTCAAGGCGAGTCGCAAGAAATACGGCAATCCCCACTACCGGGTATGGGGAGGCGACGCTCTGGTCTACCTGATTATGAGTTACGGAGGACTACTGATCGTTTGCTATTTTCTGACAGCCATCGAGATTCTACCGGTCTATTGAAGCAGGCGTTGGCGCCAGTCTATTTGCGCTTGCACAGCACACCAAAACCATCGTTGCTGCCCTTACCATTCTTAACAAGGTCCAGCCATGAAATTTCGCCGGTACCAGTCAAAATCACTCACCCAAAAACGGCAGAGTTCCTTCATATAGGCTGTATCGGTACCTAAATCCCAGCCGCTATTGTCGGGCAGAGCCTGCCAGGGATAGCGCTGCACCCTGGCGTAGACCTCGTTCAGGGTGTTCTCGGAAATAGCTAGACTCAATCCTCTGATCATTACCTGTTCGCTCTGTGTTCGTTGACGGTTGCTCCCGCAGTTGACCCTGCAATAGTTCCGGATTGAGTCTGGTTAGCATAGCGAAACTCGGCCGACTTCAACTAAGCCTGCCTTGTAAAGGCAAGTCGATAGAAGATAAGTCGAGGCAAACACGATAAAGCCACGCATCTTCTCTTCCTCGGAGCGCCATTCAGCCACTGATTATGCGGTCTGGGTCCTGGCCGATGCAAATGTCCACGACACCAGGGGCTGTGAGAAAGCTAGTCGAGCAGCCACTGTAGGAGAAGGTTGGTAGGTGTTGGACCTCAGGGCGCGTCCATGTAGTCGCTTAGGGCATGTAGAACAGCCTCGTTTTCATGGTCCACGCCTATAGTAATGCGCAGAAACTCATCTGAGCCGCTGGCCGGGCGTGGAATAATTCCCCGGGACTGGAGAAAGGCTCCGGCTGCTCCGCCGCTTTTGTTGTTGTCTTTGGCGAACCTCAAGAGATAGAAGTTTGCCTGACTCGGTATGACTTCAATACCCATTTCCGTCAGGGTGCGGCTGATGTGTTCGCGCCAGCTAGCATTATGCGTTCGAATTTCCTCGATATAGGCAGTGTCCTTGACCGCTGCCACGGCGGCGGCCATGGCCGCGCCGTTGGTGTTGAAGGGCGAGCGAATGCGTTGTACCGGATCAATGATGCCAGCTGAGCAATAGGCCCAGCCGATTCGTAGGGAGGGCAGGCCGTATATTTTGGAAAAAGTGCGTGTGACAACGACATTGTCGCATTCGTCTGCCAGGGCGATGCCGGAAACGTAATCCTCGGCGGTAGCATACTCAGCGTAGGCCTCGTCGATCAAAAACAGGCAGTTATCCGGCAGGCCAGCTTGCAAGCGGCGCAGCTCACTGCCGTCAATATAAGTTCCGGTTGGGTTGTTGGGGTTGGCGATGGTGCAAAAGCGGGTTTTATCACTGACCAGCGTTAGCATGGCGTTCACGTCGACCTGATAATTGCGTTCCGCCGCAATGACCAGGTCGGCACCCTGGGCTGTGCAGTGAATATTGCTCATTATAAAACCGTTCTCTGACAGCAGCGCCTCCTGCCCGTCGCCCACATAGGCCCGCGCCATCAGCTGGATCAGCTCATCGGAACCGTTGCCGCAGATAATGCGCTGCGGGTTCAGGTCGTAGGTCTCGCCAATAGCCTCGCGCAGCGCGCTCTGGCTGCCATCGGGATAGCGGTTGAGTTGCGATGCTGCCTGCTGATAGGCCGCTATAGCCAGCGGTGAAGGCCCCTGGGAGGATTCATTAGAGGACAGCTTGATCGGGTTGCTAATCCCTTCGATGGCACTTTGTCCCTGCTGGTAGGGTGACAGACGCATAACACCTGGTCGGGTCTGTGGTCCACTCACTCGCAAACCTCCTTGCGGTTTTGCGGCATCATCAGAAAGGGCCAGGGCGGTGGGAAAAATTCCTCCACCTTTACCTCGATGATAGACGGGCCTTTCTCCTGAAATGCCAGGCGAATCGCAGCCCGCAGAGACTCGGCGTCGTGTGCGGCAAAGCCGGCAGCGCCGAAACTTTCCGCCAGTTTTACGAAATCAGGGTTGTGCAGATCGGAGCAAATCACCCTGCCGTCAAACCACTCTTTTTGCTGACGCTGTACATTGGTAAATCGACTGTCGTTGAAAATGATGGTTACCAGGGGCAGCTGGTACTGCACTGCGGTGGATATCTCCTGAATGTTAAACATAATGCCGCCGTCACCGCTGATCTGGATAACTCGCTTGTCCATATTGCCTGCCATAACACCCAGCGCAGTGGCGTAGCCGAAGCCCAGAGTACCCTGGTAGCCCGCGCTGATGTGTTGACGTGGTTGGTAGACCGGAAAACCGTACCAGGAGGCGAAGCCTACCTGTGTCACCTCGTCAACGAAAATGCCATCGCGGGGTAACTCCTCGCGTATGACGTCCAGGTACGCCATTTGCGGGGCGACTTTTGATCGCACTAACTTGTCGATTTCAGCTCTCAGAGCCAGTAATTCTTGTTCCCGAGACTCCGGCTGGTGGTCGGCATCGGACAGCGCCACTGAAATCGCCGCAGAGACATCCGCTGCGTCACCGACAATACCCAACTCTGGCTTACAGATACGTTCGAGCTGCACCTGGTCGATATCGACACGTATCAGTTTAAGCTCATCGTCTTTGCCCCACATTACCAGGGGCCAATGCAGCCGGGTACCGATGGCCAGTACTGCGTCTGCCTCGCCCCACAGGCGATGCCCCATGGGGTGGTTGGCGCTCAGGTAGTGTTCAGATGAAACAACGCCTTTGCCCGCGCGAAAGGCGACCACCGGGGCTTGCAATGCCTCCGCCAGGGCCCGGATTTCCCTGCTGGCTTCCAGCGCGCCAGAGCCGACATAGATCAGCGGTTTCTTGGCATTGACCAATATTTTCACCGCCTCGGTAATCTGTGCAGTATCGATCGGGGGCCTTGGGTAATCAGAGATTGCCGGCAGTAATTCCACTTCCGCTTGCAGCGCCATAATGTCCATAGACATTTCTATTTCGACAGGCTGAGGGCTGCCCGTTGTGAGCTGTTTGAAGGCTTCTTGCACACGGTCAGGCGCAAGACTGGGATGATCAATTCGTTCCGCCCATTTGGTGATATGGCTTATCATCCCCAACTGGTCGTTAATTTCATGCAGGTCGCCGTACCCTTTACCGATCGCCGTGGAGGGGATTTGGCCGGAGATACACATGACAGGGGTGAAGTTCGCCCAGGCTGTGCACAGGGCGCCCGCGGAGTTGAGCAGGCCGGGTCCGGGCACCACCGTATAAACGCCAACCTTGCCGGTAGACCTGGCATAGCCGTAGGCCATATACGCTACGCCCTGTTCGTGTCGGGTGTGAATCAGGCGTATGTTGTCTCCTTCTTTGTACATGGCGTCGAACAAATAGTCGAGTTGACCTCCGGGCAGACCGAACACGGTATCAACCCCGTTAACCGAAAGTGATTTTATGATGGCTTCTGCGCCAGTCATGACTGTCATTGATTTTGTTCCTTAAGTGTTTGTCATGGCCGCGCGCTTTTTAGCGTGACGCCGGCGGTAGCGAATAAAAAAAAACGGAAAGCCGATCAGGTAGACCCACACCATGGGGTTGACCAGTGCCTTGCCTAGTGCCGATAACACGTCATCCGGGCTGATATATACCTTGGTCTGCATGGCCTGGCTTTTGTGGCTGTGCAAAATCAGGTGGTCTTTCTTGTATTCAAAACGACCGAATTCAAAATCGATATCGGCCAGTTTACTTTTCATTTTCATGGCATTAACTCTTTTTCAGTCGCCCGGTCTCCTGGGCGTAGGCAATGCGTTTTTCCAGTAGCTTGGAAATGTCTTCGGGCTCGTAACCGTGGGGCGGTGTGAACTGACCGCGGGCGTACAGGTCGTCAAATACTTCCTTGCAGATCGATATTTTATCGACCAGGGCCCTGGGTGGCTTACCGGAGGGGAAGCGGTTGGGCGGGTAGATCGGGTTGGTGTACATTTCCCTGAAGCCCTCGGTGCGCACATCGATCCAGCAGTTGTGATTAGTGCGGGTGCGATAGTGTCTCAAGGCTTCAATATCAATAGTCACTGAAAGCACCTGCTCCGCGGGGTAGGGCGCCTCGCGCAGCAGCATGCCGGTATAGTCAATGGCAAAAGAGTGGCCAGGGCAGAATGCCTTGGGGTAGTACTCGTAGTTCACGCTGCCCCAGTTAGCACCGAGCAAATAACACATATTGTCGTGGGCCCTGGTGCGTCGGGTAAATTTCCAAAAATCCCAGGGTTCAGACACGCCTTCCACTTCCTGAATGGCGCCGGGGTGACAAATGATTTCCGCACCGTTGTAACCCAGCGCCCTGGAAACCTCCGGGGTACAACCGTCGTGGCAAGTCATGGTTCCCAGTTTGCCGATTTCAGTGTCGATAACTGGGAACAGATCTTTTATACCGCCGCCAAAATGGGCTGTATATTCATCAAAAATATCGTGGGGGCTGGTGCCCAGACCCAACGAGGCGTTGATGTGCCATTTGTGGTACTTCAATACAACCTCGCCGCTGGGCCCGACGATGAAATTGGTGTTGAACCAGCGATCGGGAAATTCGGGAACCTGCTCTACGACGCCACCGCCGCATATGTATAGGCCGTATTCCTTGGCTATTGCTCCGAGCTGGTCAATTTCCGGCCCCGGAATGGTTACCGCCTTTTTCATCTGGTCTTCAATTTTGCTTTCACCTTTGCCCGGTGTACCCACCCCCTGCATGAAATACTCGGGTAAGATGACCAATCGCACCGGTACTTCCCAGAAATATCCGACACCAAAGTGGATCATTTTGATCACCCGATCGAGGTTCTTCTGAATGCCTTCCCGGTCCTCTACGACAGTCACTTCAGGCTGAACGATCAGCGCTGTATAAGGTTCTATTCGGTCTCTCATTGTAATTCCCATGTGTTTAATCGGTGCCGTAACCCAGGAACTAGAAGTCGCAGCTTAAAAATCGAAATCGTCATCTTCTTCAATGACACCCATATCCAATAAAATCTCATTGGCGGCTATAGTGCCCATGCCGCTGATGCCGCCCCCTGGGTGGCAGGAGGGCCCGGTCATATAAAACTTCTTTACCGGCCCGCGGTAATTGGCATAGTTGGGAATGGGCCGAAAGGCACCCATTTGTGACAACGTGCGTTCGCCACCCGTGGTCACCCCCCGATGGAAGCACAGGTTGGCGCGCTCTAAAGTCGGTCCGGTTTCAACATATTCGGCCAGAATATTGTCGTTTGTCATGTTGGTGGTGTAGTTGCGTAATTGCCCTAGCAAGGTGTCGCGGCAGTACTGCGCTCCGATGGTTTCCCAGTTTTCGCCGCTGGCCAAGTCCACGGGAACAAAAGTGTCCATAATAAGTGTGTGCTTACCCTCAGGTGCTCGCGTTGGGTCCATTGTGGTCCAGGCGGCCGTCCATAAGAACGGGTCTGTGGGTGCTAGCCCTGCGGAGATCTCCTGATATTGCTTATCGATATCTGCCATGGTGCCAAACATGCGTTGATAAGCGGTTTTGTTCATGTCCGGGCCGTTCTTGAATTGCGGTACCTCGTCCAGCGCATAGTGCACCCTGGCGATAGAGATATCGCCGAAGGTGAAGGCGCGAACCTTGTCCTTGAAACCGGCGGGCAGCTCATTATCTTCAAAGCCAGTGAGGAAGGTTTGATAGGGGTCTAGTGAACTGACCACAGCATGACGCGCAAAAAGGTCATCACCATTTTCCAGCCGCACACCTTTACACTCGCCGTTCTCGGTAATGAATTTGCGCACGGTTGCCCCAGTCATCACCTTACTGCCCTGAGCTTCAATATAGCTTTTCATGGACTCGGACAGCATGCCGCTGCCACCTTCGGGAATGGATTGGCCGAAGTAGTGAATGCTGGGAATCATCACATAAAAACCCTGGGCGGTACCGAGTTGGTCTGGCAGGGTTTGCGGCGCCATAGCCCAACCCAGGATGAATGCACGGACATGGTCGTTTTCGAAATTGTTCAGGGTGAACTGCCGCGAACTGAGCTGGTAGTCCCTTAGCCGCTGAAGCCCCTCCGGGTTGTTTTCCAGTCCCCGGTACAGGTAGCTCGGCGGAGAAGGTGGAGCAAACATAGCCTTTACTACACCGTCCTGGATTTCACCAAACTCGTCGTATATTTCCTTATAGCGGATAGCGTCCTTCTTAGAATACTCAGCGATGGTGTCGCAGGTCTTGTCGACATCCTTGTAGACAATAATGCCCGGCCCTTCATACTTGTTGGGGTGGCCGGTAATGTGGTCATCTGAATAGATGTACTTTAGTCCGTGTTTCTCCAGTTCGGGGCGCAGCTTCTGAAAGTCAGGGTTGAGGTGAATCCAGACGTGAGAGGAGCCGAAAGGGTCGTGTTTAAAACCGGGCAGGGTCAACTCGCGGGTGAGTACCCCGCCGCCTACCCATTCGTTGCGCTCAAGGACCAAAACCTTGAGGCCATTTTTAACCAGCATAGCCGCGCAAATTAAGCCATTGTGGCCGGCGCCGGCGATGATGATATCATAGTCAGACATGGGATCTCCTAAGCGAGACAGCATTATTAATCCCATTAATGAAATTTGCAAGTAATTGTCAAAAAAACACAAAATCGCCTATAAACGTGGCTATAATCGATTTGGTTTTTTATTAAAGGTGCATGTTTCGGTAGTTATAATCTTAGGTGGTCAAAACTTTTAGTCTGTTTAATCCCATAATAGTTGTGTACACTGGGCTGACTTTAGTGATGATCAGAGAAGAACTTAATGAGTTCCAAGAAGTCCACAAGGGGGCAGGTGCCAGCGGTGGTGGACATACTGGGCTTTCGCATGGCCGCGGGTGAATACCAGGAGGGTGAAGTTCTGCCCGTTGAGCAAGACCTGGCGGACAGTCTCGAGGTGGGCCGCAATGCTCTCAGAGAAGCTGTGAAAGTGCTCAGTGGCAAGGGTCTTATTTCCACGGCGCCTCGCAGCGGTACCAAGGTGCGTCCGCGGGGCGAGTGGAATATGTTGGACCCCGATGTCCTTCGTTGGCATGCAGATCCGGATATCGCCACCGAAAAATTCATGCTTGATCTCATCGAGATGCGTGGAATTATAGAGCCCAAGGCGGCGGAGTTGGCTGCTGCGCGGGCCACCAAGGAAGATGTGGCCACTATCTTGTCGGCCTATGACACCATGGCGGGCAGTGGCGAGGACAGGCAGGCGCGTTTGGAGGCCGATATCCTGTTCCATTCCGCCATTCTGAAAGCATCCCATAATGAGGTCTTGAATCATTTCAAGTACGCGATTGCCACCTACCTAAAGGCGCACTTTCGGCGTGGGGGGGCGGTTTCGGACGAGGTCGATCAAAAAGATCTTGAACGGCATCGCCAAATTGCCTGGGCGATTGCCGCCGGCAAGGTTAAGTCGGCCTACAGTTTGACGGTGGAAATGCTCAATTCTAACCATAGTCATTTCTTCAAGGAAGAGTGATTCGCCTTGGCAATTGTTGTAATTACAGGTTGTAGTTCGGGTATTGGCTATGACAGTGCACTGGCCTTTGCCTGCCGAGGCGACCGCGTTTACGCCTGTGTCCGAAATCCTGAGCGCGCCGCTTCACTTGCGCAAAAGTACCATGGGTGTACTTTTCGATCAGATTACACTGGAGTGAGACGATGTCATTGATACCTGCAGATAATGTATTTGCCCTGGGTGCAATTTTATTTTGCGTGGCCTGGCTGGCTTTTCTTATCGATATCAAGCCTCTAGGTAAAAAAACCTCCGGTGTTATTTGGGCGCTGGGTGTATCCATGCTGTTGTCCAATACCGGGATAATCCCTTTTAGCAGTCCGACTTATGATTTTGTGGGTGGGTCTTTGGTGCCGCTTGCCATACCCCTGTTATTACTCAAAGGAGATTTGCGGCGTATTTTTCGCGAAAGCGGCGGTGTAATGATCTTCTTCTGTATTGCCAGTATGGCGACCGTCGCAGGGGCGGTAATTGGTTTTTATATAATGGACCTGGGCGAGATAGGCCCGAAGGTGGCCGGTGTTTATACCGGTGGCTGGATTGGTGGAGCAGTTAATGTCCTGGCTATCTCACAGGCGGTGGAAATGACGTCGCAGGAATTTAGTGTGGCGCTCAGCGCCAGCAGTGTTGTCAGTATGTCGGCGCTTATGCTGCTCATTGCCATTCCATCAGTCGGACTGATCAAGCGGATGGTTCCTACCCAGGCGGACAACTCAGCGCAGGTGCTGCCGATAGAGCCAGAGCAAGACGAGACACCGACACTGCACCTCACCCATATCAGCGGTGCCCTGGCCTTGAGTTTTATTATTTGTGCCCTGGCGCAGTCGATGGCCCAGTGGTTGCAGCTTACCCAATACAGCATACTTTTTATCACGGTTCTCACTATCGCGGTGGCCAACGCCTTTCCCGGGAAAATGGCTGGGTTGAAGGGTGATTTTGAGTTAGGCATGTTGTTGATGTATTTGTTTTTTGTAGCTGTGGGAGCCGGCACAGATGCGATTTCTTTTATCGCATCGGCCTTCCATCTATTTGTGTATGGCATGCTTATCATCATTATTCATTTGGTCCTTGTACTGTTTGCCGCGCGGGTGATGAAAGTTGATATGGCAGAGGCGATTGTCGCCTCCTCGGCGGCTCTGGTGGGGCCGGCGGTAACCGCTGCCATCGCCACGTCCAAGGGCTGGAAGCATCTGGTTACCCCGGGAATTATGTGTGGGGTCTTTGGTTATGTCATTGGCACCTTTATTGGGGTAACCGTCACTGCAATGCTGGGCTAGCATGAGTGAATCGTGCGCAGGACAATTTTTCGTACTGCTGGCTATGGCGCTGGCCTGTTGCGGGGCGTTTGCACTGGCCTCCAGGTTGCTTCTTGGCAGTGGTGCTGGCGTGGGCAGTTAGCGTCTGGGCAGCCCTTTGGGTAGCGCCAGTATATGACTCGTGGATTATTACGGTTGCCCCGGGTGGCTATACCGTTGAAATTTTCCAATGAGTTAAATAGTTCAGCTAATGCGGGGCGAATGTATTTTTATAATGGGATTAATAGTTTTGTGAAAATCTATGCTGTTTGAATGTTATTCAATATTATTGTTATAAAACAGATAGCTATAAAAATAGAATAAAAAATAAAAATTGAATCATAAGAAAAATTCAGTTGTATTAATTCAATTAAGAGGATCTAATCGTGCGATTAGTGAGAATCAACTTAAAGGTCAATCTACTGTTCAGTAGTGGGCGAATCAGTAGTGAGCGAAACCCAGCGAGGCCAGAGGTGAACAGGTTGTGTGAACTAATTACGTTATCGCCAGTATAGTGTGGGGTCGCTCGCAAATGGTTGATATATTAGAGACAGGTCCGCATTATCTCAAGCAGCTAAAATATAACTAAAACGAAGGATTACATTCATGCGTAATACAGCTAAAACATTATTTCAGCTGTCGCTACTATCGGCGGCAGTCATTAACACAGTGCCAGTCTTCGCAGAGTCAGGCGCAGTTTTGGAAGAGATTATCGTCACGGCTCAGCGCCGAGAGCAAAACCTGCAAGAGGTCCCCGTTAGCGTTACTGTCTTTTCGGGCGCAAACTTAGAACAGCGCAATATCAAATCCGCTATTGAGTACCTGTCTCTCACTCCAGGTGTAAGTTTTACCGAGGACGGGCAAAGTGGTAGTCGTGGCCTGGGTATTGCCGTACGCGGTATCAACAACCTGGTTTCCGGTGAAAATGCCTTTGTTAACTCTATTGGTATCTATCTCGATGAATTTAGCGTGGCCTCAGTTCCCAATCAGGTAGCGAACCCCAACCTGGCAGATATGGAGCGCGTAGAAGTGCTGCGTGGCCCCCAGGGAACCTTCTTTGGCCGTAATGCGCTAGGCGGCGCGTTGAATATTACCTCCAAGAAACCTACGGATGAATTTGAAGGCGAAATTATCGTCGGTGCTGAGACCTACGAAGACGCCGGTGATCTTTACAGTATCACAGGGATACTGAACATACCTGTGAACGACTATTTCAGAATGCGCGGTGTACTGTATTACGAGGACAGTGATGGCTACGTCAAAAATGCCTGTGCCAGAGGTGCCAGCGCAGCGTCTTGTCCTGCGGCTGCAGTGAATAATTTTGTCCCCGATGGTGCTAAGGATAGTGGCCATGAATCCATGAACTTGCGTTTACATGCAGCTTGGGATTTATCGGAAGATACTTCAGTTTTGGCTTCCTTCCATTACACTGATGAGGAGCAGGGCAGTGACGAAAACGTGCCGTCTGGCGTACTGGATCTCGACTCAATTGATAGCTTTGGTTTAACCCAGGCACTTGATCCAGGTACGGGTTTTTACCCTCGCAACCAAAACAGGCTGAGCCACGATCTCAATGAGTTCACTGATAACGAGACCACTGTCGGTGTTTTGAATATTACACATAACATCAATAGCACCACGACCATTAAGTCTATTACCGGGTTTATTGATGCTTCACTGGATCGAAACTTCGATAACGACCTGGCTGGTGGCGCAGATACCTTGCGCAGGGTCAACGCCTACGAGGGCTTCTCTTGGAGCACCGAGCTGCGCTTGGAGATCGACGAAGAGAGCTACGGCTTTATTGCAGGAATTCTATACGCTGAAGATGAGCAAAAGCAGGACAATAAAGTAGGCACGTCAACCCAAGCCACCGCATCTGTCGGTGGTGTCGGCTGGTTGCCGCCGTTCCCTGACGGATTGGGGCTGGCACTCAACAGTAAGAAGTTTGAGGTTGAGAGTCTCGCTATCTTCGCTGACTATACCTGGCATGCCTCTGAAAAATTGGACTTGATTGTAGGTGCCCGTTATACCGAGGACGACGTTAGTAACCAGGTAGCAGGCTTTGGTATTGGCCCAACCTGTTGCTTCCCCGGATCTCCTGGTTTTCCGGGTGGCCCTGGATTTGATTTTTTCCAGAGTTTTGACAATTTCGCGCGACCTGTTTCCAGAGCAAGTGATGATTTCTCTGACATCTCTCCACGCTTTGTCGCTCGTTACCTTGTGAGCGATGATGTCACCGTCTACGGCACTATTTCCAAGGGCTATAAAGCCGGTGGCATCTCGGTGGGTAACCAAACGAATGAAGATGGAGCACCGGCCTTTAACGTTCCCTTCGACGAAGAAACTTTGTGGAACTATGAAGTGGGTTTCAAAAGTGAGTTCATGAACAACACTGTTCGTTTGAACGGCTCTCTTTTCTATCTTGAGTGGACTGATTTGCAGATGGAATCATTTCGTTTCCTGACGCCCGGTGATTTGTCATCAAACTTCGAGCAGGCGATTAATATAGATGATGCCGAGGCCTTGGGTCTAGAACTCGAGTTGACCGCGGCGCTAACCGATCGCATCACCATTGTCTCTGGCATTGGATACCTCGACACTGAAATAACCAGCGATACACAGGCTGAAATAACCGGTGGTTTCGTTGTTGATCTCGGAGGGCTGGAAATTCCGAAAGCCCCGGAGCTAATGTTCAATATTAGCGGCGAGTACCGGTTTCCGATTAGCAATGGCGAAGGCTGGGTGCAACTGGAATTCATCCATCGCGACGGGCAGTTTTCCGATGTAGAGGGTTTGACTTACCAGCAGACTGACGGCCCTTCACCCAACGGCGGTCCTGCGCGAAACACTGTAGCGCAGTTTGGAGACTTTCCCTTTAAGACGCCAGACTACGACCTGTGGAACTTGCGCGCTGGTTTTGATATAGAGAATTGGCGTTTAGTGGCCTATGTCCAAAACCTGACTGAAGAGGATTATTACACAGGCACCCAGGAGAACTTTGGTGTATCTGGCATGCGCCTTCGCCCGCACCCCCGTACTATTGGCGGAAGCATTAGCTACAAATTCTAAAAAGTCTCTGGAATCCAACCCTAAAACCCGGCTTCTGCCGGGTTTTTTTTACCTTTTGTGCGCAACTGGTGAAAGCATATTTCGCTGTTAGTAGCCACAGGGAGTTTCGATGAATCCCGCAAGAACATTTGAGCCCGTGGGAATATTGATTCTGTTATTGCTGCTGGTGGCACCGGGCGCTGTTGCCAAGTCTGGAAACAATGTCTTACCTAATATCATCGTTATTCTGACTGACGATATGGGCTACGGTGATATCGGTGCATACGGTAATACCCAGATAGACACGCCACATATTGATGCGATTGCCCAGCGAGGGGTGTTGCTGACCAACGGTTATGCGAGCGCTAATGTGTGTACGCCCTCCCGCGCCGGGTTGCTGACGGGGCGCTACGCCATACGCTCCAGGCTTGCCTGGAAAGTTGTAGAAGCCGGTGACTCGCGTAGCTTGCCAGCGAGTGAAGAGACAATCGCAGAGCTGGTGAAGGGCGCGGGGTACCAAACCGGTATGGTTGGTAAGTGGCATTTGGGTTCATTCCCGGGAAGTTCACCGATGCTCCATGGATTTGATTATTTTCTTGGCGTACCCCACAGCAACGATATGCCCGATTTTGCGCTGTATGAGGGTGAGGAGATCATCGAGCACCGTGTTGATCAGCGCTCGCTAACCCGACGCTATACTGAAGCGGCCACAAGCTTTATCGCGGACTCGGCCGACGCGCCTTTCCTGTTGTATCTCGCCCATACTTTTCCGCATATTCCGCTTTATGCATCGGCAGCATTCGCCGGTAAATCTCGGGCGGGGGTGTATGGCGATGTTGTTCAGGAGATCGACTGGAGCACCGGTGAGATAGTCGCCGAGCTGCGCCGGAATAATCTACTCGAAAATACGCTGATTATTTTTACCAGTGACAACGGCCCTTTTTTTGAAGGCAGTACCGCCGGGCTCAAGGGCGGCAAAGGCAACTCGTGGGACGGAGGGTACCGCGTGCCATTCATTGTAAGCTGGCCAGCGGTAATTACTGGTGGGCGTTCGCTGGATACGCTTGCGATAAACATCGACATACTACCCACCATAGCAGAGGCGGTTGATCGCAGCCCCGGTGCAGAAATCATTGATGGCCAAAGTCTTCTACCGGCTCTTGTTGGGCGCAGTAACGTTGAAAATCGCTATTTTTACTATTTTAATAATGAAGCGGTTGTTGGTCTGCGCGATGAGGCATGGAAATTTATGACGCACGCTTATTACACCACCAGCATAGGTGCCTTCGAAAAATTCAATAAATTGCCGGGGTTTGAGTCCTCTTATGATTTGTTGTTTGATGCCAGAGCGCTCAACGGCGAGTCTTACAGTGTGGCTGAGCGTGAACCGGAGACTGTTGTTCGATTTAAGCGTGAACTGTTAAACGCGAGAAAAGAGTTTGATTTGCTGCGTACGCGGCCCGCGGAGAAAACCTACCCCAATTGAATGAAATTGCTCCATGGAGTCGATACTAGTTAGTCGCGTCACTTAATGGGGCTTACATCATGGTGATTTAAAATACGTTTTTCGACCTGATCCAGGTGCAGTCAGCAAAGCACCATTGTTAACAAGGTCCAGCTTAACAAGGTCCAGCCATGAAATTTCGCCGCTAGCGGCGAATTCCCCGCGAAATGATGTTCAAAGCTAGTTTCTCGGCAGACTTGTGCTTGGCTGTTTCTAGAAAAGTGACTCTAATTTGGCCTGTACTCACAAAACGGCGCTGTTTAAAGTGGGCTGCATATCGGCTAGCTCGGGCTGCGTAAGAACCGGGTATTAGACTTGCAACAGTATAAAATCGTGACAGGTACTTGTACAAAACATTTAAAACAGAATAATTTTCGCCCGAGGGTTAGCAATTTTCAATCGAAGCGCTAGCTGATCCTCGCTAGAATTAACGTTACTATCACAGGTAACACCCCATCAACGGACAAGCAGATGAGTTCACTCGCCGATAAACTCCGCTCCGGACAGTTCGTTATCACCAGCGAACTATCGCCACCCAAGGGCACGGACACCAGCGCCCTGGAGGCGACTGCCGCCCTGTTATCCGGTCATATAGACGCCTTTAACCTAACGGATTCAGCCGCCTCCAAAATGAGCCTGTCGCCACTTGCTGCAGCCAGTATCCTGCTGAAACACGGTGTGGAGCCCATATTGCAAATGACCACGCGCGACCGCAATCGCATAGCGTTACAGGGCGATATGCTCGGCGCATGGGTGTTAGGGGTAAAAAACCTGGTGTGCATGGGCGGTGACCCCCCGCACCTGGGTGATCACCCCGAGGCCAAGCCGGTTTTTGACCTGTCTACCGAGGAGTTGATTCTGGCAGCGCACAAACTTAACAACGGCACAGACTTAATGGACAACCCACTGAACAAGTCCTGCGATTTTCATATTGGCGCGGTCGTGAACCCCGGCGCCGACGATCTGGGCAAGGAAATCGCCCGACTGGAGAGCAAAGTAGAGGCCGGAGCGCGATTTTTCCAAACACAGGCCATATACGACGCCGATGGTTTCGCTACTTTCATGGCGGGGATCAGCCACCTCGACATCGCCATTCTCGCCGGTGTTTTGCCCATTAAGTCGGTAGCAATGGCCACCTATATGAACAACAAGATCCCGGGAATTTGTATACCTGATGCTCTGATCGAACGCGTCGCCGGAGCCACAGACATCGTCGCTGAAAGCACCACCATTGCCGCGGAGATCATCCGCGCGATTAGCCCGATGTGCCAGGGAATACACCTTATGGCACTGGGCGGGGAGAAACATATCCCGGCTATTCTGGCGCAGCTTTAGAGCGATCGCTGGAGCAAGGACTGGAATAATCAACGTTGGACCGCTGGCACCAACTGCCACGCTAGCCCTGTGGGCGGCGGTACCCATAGTCTTCTTCCTGAACAGCTATTTCGCCGTGTGCATCGCCGCGGTGCAGCTGATAACGCCAAACCAAATGCGCGCGCAGGTATCAGCACTACTGCTATTCATGACCAATTTGTTTGGCTTGGCACTGGGCCCCAGCGCGGTGGCGGCGATCACCGATTTTGCCTTTGCTGATGATCAGGCATTGAAATATTCGCTGGCGGTGTTGCCGGTTATAGTCTGTCCGTTAGCGGCTCTGTTGGTCGGGTGAGGATTGAAGCACTATCGCTGGGCGTTGAGTGCGGCTGGGAACACGTACGGCCGTCACGCCGCCCAGCCACCAGCAGAATTCTCAGAGCTAGTTTGCTGAACTCCCCCGTGCGACCGATCCAGCGACACAAACACTCTAATCATCTCCCTCCAACCACTGAAACACTTCCACGGTATAACCGCCAGGATCTCTCACCAGAAAGGCGCGGATCGGTGCGTGTTCGTTGTTGTAAATGTGCTTGATGAAGGTGGTGCGCTTGTCGGCCTTAAAGCGCGCGTACCAGGCGTCTACTTCCTCTGTGACGATGCTCAACATTACGGCATTGTCAGGTTGCGCTTTGTGGAAGCTGCCTTCGCTTTCCTGGATCAAGCCAACGAAGGAAGTAGGAGTGAGCTGATATATTTTTGACCAGTCCTGATTGAAGGTTTTTTTCAGGCCCAAGGTGTTCTCGTAAAAAGGCACCGCAGCAGACAGATCTTTGTAGTACAGCATTACTATGTTTTCTTTAATGGAAAAGGCTGGCATTTTGCCCTCCGCCAGCGAGGGTGTTGCGGTGAATAGCAGCACCCCTGTTAAGGTTATCAATCGTATGAGAAATACCATGGTGTTTGCTCTTATCGGTCGGTTTGCCCCGTGTCCATTGGCGGCATGGAATCAAGACACTCATTACTTTGTGCTTCTCCCAGAGTGACAAGGTCGAGGTAAGTGGCGGTGGCATAGGAGCTGAATATTGGGACTCCCTCGGCCATGCGACTGTCCACTACGTGCGGGAATTCCACGAAAATCGAATAGGGATGTCCGGGTTTCAGTTTGCTGGTATCCACGGTGACTTCTTGTGACTTCCAGGTCATGTAGGGGCCCTTGAAGGGCAATCCGGTATGTACGATGCGCGCGCCGGTGCAATCCTGCATGACGACAAAAATCATGTCGTCAACAATGCCGCGTGGGTCGTCGCGCCCGTTAGAGTACTCGCTCCAACTGATGGTGAGAGTCTGGTCCGGGTCAAGTTTATCGGGGGCGACTGCATTGCCTCCCTGGGATAGGTGGATTGTGATCGGTTCGGGAATTTCGGTTGCACCGCTGTCACCGGCCAGGTTCAGTTGCTGATTTACGATGTGCACTTTATCGGTTTTGACCGACAGCCGGTAAAGGCCATTGGGATGGGTTTTGTCGGCTTCTTCTACGGTATCGAAGTGGCCGCCCTCAATATAGTGGTTGCTCTCGCGCTTTTCATAAAACCTCGCCGAGGAACTCACACCATCACGCCTGAGGCTGCCCGTTACAGGTGTGTCGGGGTTGTGCGGAAACACTTCGGAAAAGAAATGGTAGTTCAGACGGGTGAGCTCACCATCGCGGTTCTGTGAGTAGTTGGACGACTTAACCAGCACAATAAAATACAGCCCGGTATCCGGCGTTGCTGCCTGGGAGGTGGCCACAGCGGCGAAAAACATAGCGCAAAAAAATCGAACAGCAGGTTTCCACATAGGTAGGTTCCTAAATAGATGTCAGGCCAATGGCGCGCCGGCCATGGTCAGTAGTGCGGCAAAATTTGTGGTGAATTGTTGTCGCTGCATTGTAGAATTCTTGTTCTTATTGCAGATAACGAGTCAATCGCGTGGATCAGCCCATAGTAGCCCAATACAAACCTTACCGCATAGATGTGGAGGAGGGCGAGACGTACCTGTGGTGCAGTTGTGGCCTGAGCAAGTCGCAGCCCTTCTGTGACAAGTCACATGTAGGCACCGATTTTAAACCGTTGCGTTTCCAGGTAACCGAATCGCGTACGCTCCTGTTTTGCGGATGCAAGCACACTCGGGGACAGCCCTTGTGCGATGGCAGCCACAACGATCTGACCGAAGAATATGCTGGCGATGATCGCTCGCTGGAAGAGCTGCTGTCGCTCACAGAGGAAGTGGCATTCGATCCGTCTGGCCGGGCGATGTTGGATGGTGATTGCTACGTACAGAAACCTGCCAGTTTGAATTGGGTACCCGAAGGGGGCTTGCAGGTGGCGCCCCTTATTACCGGCGATGACAATGCAAAAAACCTTGGCCAGTACTACGCACGGCTGTCTGGCGGCAACAGCGAACCCCGCCGCTATCCGGGCTCGGAGGTTGTTCTATTTGGCATGTCCGGCCGTGGCGAGGTCAGGATATCCGGCAGGCCCTTTGGCATCGAAGCACAATCTGGGGTGCATATTCGAGCAGATGAGTCCTTCGAGGTTAGCTGCGATTCAGGCGAGGAGCTGTCGTTCCTCGTCACGGTGTGTCCCGGCCATTCAGAAGCTGAGATTCTGGCGGCGCCATTGGAAAATTTTGCAGAGGACTATCCCGAGCGGGCCTTCAGTTGCGACGATAGCAAGCGCAATAGCATGGCAGATAGGTTCTACCAGGTGTTAATCGGCGAAGATACCGGCAGCGCTGAGGTATCCCAGTTTATTGGGGAGGTCCCTAAATCCAAGGCGGCGCCTCATCGTCATCTCTATGAGGAAGCCATTGTAATTCTCAGTGCTTGCGGCACGATGTGGACCGAGACTCGACGAGCGCCCGTGGAAACTGGCGATATTATTTTCCTGCCCGCTGAGCAGGAGCATTCTCTGGAATGTACCGAGGATTCCGGCATGGTTCTGGCCGGCCACTTCTATCCCTCGGGTGAGCCAAATATCAATTATTGAGGTAGATCATGGAATTAACTGTCCCGGAGCCGGCAGTAGCGCACCCGGTTTTTATTCATGCTGATTCAGCTCCCATAGTTTTGCATACACATCTTGAAGAACTGACGGGACTACCACAGTCTTTTCGGAAGTGTGGCCGTAAACCAAAGACGGAATTGTAAATTTTACTCCGACCCCAATTATTCTACAGATATGGATTGGCTTCCATAAAAATACTGGAGGCAAGAAGATCGTTACTGAAATCTATCAATGATATGTAATTGATATCACCGATAGGTTCAGCCACTGGTGCCAGGGTTGATTTGCTGTTTGACATTAAGCCTTCCTGAGCGGACAGCTCCAGGGGATCGAGAACTATTTTATCGACGGCATTGTCAGGAGCGCGATGGACACCATCCAGCACAGGACCGTCGATCATATCGCCTTCGTCATCCAGCAAATCGGCAACGTCGATTGCCTCGTTGGACTGCTCAAGTTTTTGTTCATTTGTAAGGCTAGACACATTATCGAGATTGATACTGTTTTCCAGCAGTATGTCCATTTCGATAGCAGCGTTTACTAGACCATCTGCTACCTCACTACTCGCAACATCGTTGTCCTGCAACTCGTGAGTGCGCTCAGTGTTTGGGGTTAGCTTGAGTAGAATTTCATCGCTGAGAAGCAATGTCGCCTCGCCATCAGTATATAGTCTGAATAACTCCTCTCCTCGACCGGCATCCAGCAGCATTTCACCCGATGAGGCAAAGTCCCCCTCCAGTCTCACCCCGTCCCCATCGTTGCCGAGGACAATGAGGCTGTTTTCAATGCCGGTCAGATCATTGTCACCATCGACAATACGTGCGATTGCCTTTGCATCAAGATCGATGACATCTGCATCTTCATCATCAAGCGTGATGATTTCAACCCTATCAATTCGCGTTCCCTGAATCTCTCGATAGTCAACATCTTCACTGACAACAAGCGTATCAACGCCTGCCCCTCCATCAACCCTTTTAAATTCTGTGCCCACCGTGATCTGATCATCACCGGCTTGCGCATAGATAATGTCCTGGTCTCCCAGGGAGGTAATAACGTCGTCACCGGCGCCCGCTGTAATGACATTGCGCAATGAACTGCCAACAATAATGTCTG
>DTZW01000087.1:0-22705 GCA_012961165.1 Gammaproteobacteria bacterium
CCAGATGAGAGTCATTGCCTTGTCAACACTCAAAGCATTCTGGGCAGAAAATCCTCGATACATGGATGCGAAAGATCCTACATTGGCCTGGTACCGACATACGCTGAAAGCAGATTGGGCAGCCCCCACCGAGGTGAAGCAGGATTTTGGCAATGCAAGCATTCTCAAAGACGGGCGCGTAGTGTTCAACATTGCAGGCAACAAGTACCGGTTGGTGGTGTGGATCAACTATGACTACAGAGTGGTCTATGTCCGTTTTATTGGCACCCACAAGCATTACGACGAAATTGATGCACAAACTATTTAGCAAGAGACTCGAACCATGGATATCAAACCGATTAGAACCAAAGCAGACTATCGAGCAGTTCTACGGGACATTGAATCACTGATGGATGCAGAACTCGATTCCCCCGAGGGTGAAAGACTGGATGTGCTCACTACGCTCGTTGAGGCCTACGAAGCCAAGCACTATCCCATGGAATTACCGGACCCGGTCGAAGCGATCAAATTTGAGATGGAACACCGCGGCCTGACAGTCAAGGATCTTGAGCCGATGATTGGGAAGAGTAATCGTGTGTATGAAATACTAAATCACAAACGCTCGCTCACTCTGAAGATGATCTGGAAGTTACATGAAGAACTGGGTATTCCCGCAGAATCTCTGATTAAGCCACCTCAAGCAAAAGCGAGCTGATCATTAAGGGGGATATTTTTCGTGCCCGTGCCGTGCCCAACTGACCTTGATTGACGTAATGAGCACCAACGAAGCAGATGTAATCCTGCTTTGTTAATCAATTAGTTACAGACGAAGTAAGAAGAGGTTAATTGAGGTAAATTATCATTTTCGCATTCATAATGCTGGGGTCGGTGGTTCAAGTCCACCCGTAGCTACCAACTTCTCATTAAAATCAATAACTTACGTTTATATTTTGCGTTTCCGCCGACATGCAACGGTATCTTGCTAGCTATTTGCTACCCTGAGATCGTAAAAATGTGATCCTGTCACATTTACACAGGGCTAAAGCCAACATGCGAGTAGAAATCAACGTGGATGAGATCATCCAGCGTCTTAACCAAATCGCTACCACCCGATCGGTTTTTTATGACTAGCTTTTGGCGCGTTTACTCCGGCACTTTACCCCGGGTAATTACTCCGACCCCAATTATTAAAGCTTCCGCATGCGCTTTGAGCGCCCACGCTGTATCGTCGAAAGCCAGTTTCACCCAGGGTCCTGCAAACCGCATTACATGAATGCCATTGTCGCCCAGAAAAGCATCGGTGGACCAGTACCTGCATCTGTTATCACCTAGTTCTTCAATAAACTGATCGCGCCGGGCAGGGTAAGGCCAGGCTTCGTCATCGGGCAGTTCCCACGAAATCTGCTTCTGCGGCACCATTGCACAAATGTATTCGCAATTATCAAAAAACGTATCCGGTTCGGTATAGCTTTTTAATTTCATATTGACCGGTGCGCCCATTTCCAGCGATGAGGAGCACTCAACACAAAAAGGATTCCAGTCAGGATAACTCGGCATGTCGAGCAGAATATCCCACACCAGAGACGCCGGAGCGTTGATCTCGACGCGTATGGATGTGAGTACGGCTTGCGGATTTTTCCATAGATGTGCTGTCTTACTCATATTGATCTGCCTTGATGTCCCATCGAATTGCTATAGGGTGACGACTTCTACTTCTGGAACAGGGTGTGTCTGGGCACTGGTCCATCTCCATAACATGGTGCCACTTGAATGGCCCGTGGTCCTGATCCAGTTAGGATGACCGGGATCTTCATGCGCTACAACAATCTTCACCCGTCCATCAGATTCTGGAACAGCGGTTTTATTGTTAAGATGAATCTGATGGTGTCGGTAATCCAGTGATTCCATCCACACATTATTCAATTGGAAATTCCATCCCTCACAGGCTGGTATTTCGCTCGAAATCTCCAGCCTCTGGTGGCCGCTGAGTTCCCACCAGCCATGCAGATAATGAATCGTGGGATCACCGCCTGCCCTGATGAAACGAGATTGATCCAGTGTGCTGAGCCGATTATTGTTTTGGTTCCGGAAGTCATGGGCCCATCCCACAAACGTTCGCGCTGTGCCATTGATAAAAGCAGGCGTAAGTTGAAGTGCACCTGACGCCCTCGCCAATGTAATCGGCACAGGTGGAACTGAGCAATCAATTGATTCTATGGAAACATCAGCAAGAATTTCATCGGTCCTGTCAAAAAAGGTCTGCCTGACAATAAGGATGGACGAGTCTTCTTCAAGTGGCAGCCAGTTACCTCGCGTTTGATGCCTGCTGACTGTTATTTCAAATGACCCGTCTGATGCGATTTCCATATCGCCGCTGTCCAGTTCGCCGGTGGAAGCCATGCTACCGTCAATGGCATATCGATTGGCTTTGGTGGCAAAGCTTAATATCGGCACAGTGCCGCGATAACCATGAATACGGTAGGTTTGTGAACCATTAATCGTCGCATTCTGATAATGGTTATCTGGGTTATCAGCACCTATTTTAGCTGTTTCATGGGACGCCTGATAAAAGGTTGGATAGTTGGCATCAGCATTTTCAAGGTGCATCTCCAGACCAATTCGCAAAAGACGGCTCAGATAGCGCACACTTTCAGCTTCATCCATTTCCGTTAAGCCAAGATCGGTATCGAAGACAGCATCGCCGGCTGCTTCAAGGTCACGGCAGAAAGTCTGCCATATCTGTCTGGCATCCATCATCTTAAGGTGCCATGTATTCGCCGCCGTTGACATCCAACGTGGCGCCAGATACAACCTTCGAATAATCGGAAACAAAGTAAAGCACGGATTTAGCGCAATCCGGCTCTGACGGAATGATGCCCAAGGCGATCCGATTGGTAATTTCGCCGATCACCTCATCTCTGTCACGGCCGCTTTTTACTTGATCGTCAATGTAGTGATATACCGGTGCACCCCCGATCCATCCCATTCTGGCCGCATTAACGCGAATATTGAATTGACCGAAATCAGTCGCCATATGCCGGGTCAGCGCACCAAGTCCTCCTTTGCTTGCCGCATAAGCAGCCTCACCCGGAAAGGGATTTACTGTTGCCATGGTCGAGACATTCACAATCGCACCGGTTCCTGCCGATTTCATGGCAGGCAGTACAGCCTGGGCCATACGTAGCGCGCCGACACAATTCACATCATAGACTCGCGCCCACTCTTCTGCGTCAGCCTGATCTGCCGTTGCCCAGTTACCGTGGTTATAGGCGCTATTAACAAGTCCGTCGATGCAGCCAAAAGCTTCTACAGTTGCTTGAGCAATTGCGTCACACTGCAAACGGTCTGTCACGTCCGTCGCAACAGCGATCGCCTCGCCGCCTGAATTGGTAAGTTCACCAACCAGCTTTTGCAAAAACTCAATATTGCGCGCGCCAAGCGCAACCTTTGCGCCTTCCTGAACAGCAATCTTTGCCATAGACTGGCCTAGACCCGGTCCGACACCGCTGATCAGAATAACTTTATCCGCTAAGAGCATGGCTAATACCCGTGGCTTTGTGTACCTGGATCGTCCAGAATCCCTAAGAGAGCGGGAGGAAATATCATTCTGCTTTCTATGTATATTATTGGCAACTGATTTTACGGATATTGCAGCGATCAAATCGATAGCCGACTAGTAAACCCATGAACCTACCAAATCGACAAAGCCTCATTGAGGAAGCATCCCATCTAACCGAGCTCAACGATTTTGGCAGCACCTGGTTTTTCGATCATATCGATCACCTTATCGCAGCACTTAACACCGAAGCTCGCCTGACTACTGAAGGCAGCTATGGTGCTCAGGCAATGATTGTCGGAGCACTGTCAAATAGATTGCGTCATATCGCCTTGATCAAGGCACACCCGGAAATTCTGGAGGAAGACGTGCAGGTAGCGGTAATTGTCACCGGACTGCCACGTACCGGCAGCACCATGCTCCATCGTATGCTGGCGTCGTCGAGGGGTATGACCGGCGTACGCTGGTATGAGGCGCAGAATTATGCACCTTTCCCTGGCGAAATACGCGCCGAAGCCACCCAGCGCCTTGAAGCGGCGAGGAACATTCTGGATTTCATGCTTGGCAAACTGCCTGAACTCATGTCCATTCATCCCATGAGCATTGATCAGCCTGATGAAGAAGTCATTATTCTCGGGCAGTTGTTTTCCAGTACGATGGCCGAGGCGAGCTACTACGTGCCGTCATACGCCAGATGGCTGGCATTACAGGATCCTAAGCCTGGCTATCTGGATCTGCACCAGATACTGCAGTCACTGCAATGGCAAGACCCATCACGAGAAGGCAAAGCCTGGGTCCTGAAGACACCCGGACATCTGGTCGCACTGGATACAGCCATGTCAATCTTCAACACGGCAAAAATTGTGATGACACATCGCGATCCAATTGCGGTTATTCCATCTTATTGCAGCATGGAGGCAAGTTTATACAAACTGGCATCTGACACAATCAGTCATAAAATGATCGGTGAATATTGGCCAGGTAGACTCCATGCCTGGCTCGATCAATTCATGCTGGTCAGAGCTGGAAACGATAAAAACCGATTCATAGATGTACTGTATGAAGACCAGCTACAACACCCTGAAAAGGAAGCAGCAAGAGTGCTGAAACTGGCCGGTATTCCAATAGGAGATGATTTTCACAACGAAATCAAGGATTGGATTGAAACGAACCTGCGCGAACACCGAGCTCCTCATCGCTATAACCTCGCCGATTTTGGCTTGGAAAAGAAAGCCCTCAACCAGCAGTTTGCTGACTATAGCAGCAGATATTTACGCCAATGATGCAAAAACTGTAGCGAAACAATCAGCGAGGAGTGCAATAAGCAGGGCAAAACAAGAGGGTTTTGAATTCCAGCCGGGTTTTTTAAAGCGTTAGGCCATTTAAAGCCTGCCTTCGGCCGAATTATTCTGCATACAGCAACCCCGAACCTGTATCGCTCATCACCTGATCATCTAGATTGTTGTCAATAATACAGAAACCAGACTTCTTTTCGCAAAAAAAAACCAATCAGGATACTTTTGAAATCTCGGAAAACACTATCTAAAATAACTATTCACAAGGCTGCTTTGGGTCTTCCACCAACAAGATTACGGTTGGTGTTGGTCAGGTTCAGGGTATCGTTTGCTGAATCCCTGCGCTCTAGATCACAATCGAGACTCAAGTGATCCCGTTTCGTATCGATAGATGGCATCCAGGGAAATGGCGATAGCGTCATCCCAGGATTTAATCAGGGGCTTGTTTTCCTCTTCGTAGACAACATCGGCCGTGACGAGATTTCCCGATACGCCACAAACCATCGCTGCCTTTAAACCTCTCAGGTGTGCAATGGTAAATATGGCTGATGCCTCCATTTCCACATTGATGAGCTTGTGCTAATGCAGCATCTGGATATGATCCGGGGTCTCCCCATAAAAGGCGTCATCACTGGCACCGAGGCCGACGTGCAATCCATAACCTCTCTCGCCTCTTAACTCTATTGCCGACTCGATCAATGCATTCGTCAGAAAGTGATCTGCCACCGCAGGAAAACCATCATTAACATAGAAAGATGTGGTGCCTTCATTTCGCATCGATGCTGTATTTACGACGATATCACCTATTTTAACTTCAGGTTGCAATGCTCCTGTACTACCAACCCGGATGAAATGCGCCGCACCGACATTAGCAAGCTCCTCAACCGCAATCGCGGCTGACGAGCAACCGATGCCGGTGGAAGTCGCGCTGATGGTTATACCCCGATAAGACCCCGTAACAGTGCGGTATTCCCGGTGAAACATAACCTCCCTGGCATCATCCAGTTGCTCTGCTATCCGCAGAACCCGGTCAGGGTCACCGGGCAATAGCACATACCTGCCTACGTCACCCGGCTTCAGGCGTAAATGGTATCGCAGCTTGCCTTTGGTCATTGCTGACTTGTCCAGCATTGACATACTTACCTCCAGGCAGTTTTGGCAGGGGGCTCATCTCGTCAATTGAAAGGACAAATGATCAATCCGGATCTGATTCCGCACCATCAGAGTTCTTAATCAACTGAACAAAAAATCTGACTGCTTCCAGGTAGGACTCCACCTTTATCCGCTCGTTAGTCCCGTGAAACCTGTTCTCGCTCATATTGATTTCTGCATAAATAAAGCGGTAAGCATCGTCTGAGACATCACCGTAGTGCCGTGTATCAGTTGCAGCCGGCAGCATGCCAGTAAGGATAATTGGATCGGTCGGCGAGACCTGCTTGATCGTTTTCCTGATAATTTCAAACCCCAGACTGTCAACCGACGCAACTTCTGAGGGATTACTAAAACCTCCATTGAATTCAATGTTGACCCTCTCATCATCGATTACTTTTGTGATGAAGTCTTTGACTGATTCTCCAGTCTCACCCGGAATTATGCGGTGATTTACAATCGCGACTGCCTCGGTAGGAAGAACATTGGACTTGGGGCTGCCTTGCAGCATTGTTGGTGCGGTGGTGGTTCTTACAAAAGCATTAAGCATCGGCATATGTTCGGCGAAATACGTCACGAAAGGCTTCAGCAAGCCAAAATTCGCTGCGACAACTCTTTGATGCAGGGATAAATCTCCAGCGACAGATGCCAGCATTTTCTTCACGGGCTCTGTGTTAACCGGTAGTTTATTGGCAGATACTTTTACCACAGCCTGACTGAGTATTGCCGCAGCAGTTTCAGCCGGTGGCATTGAAGAATGCCCCCCTTCACCTGTTACAGTCAGCTTGAGGTTAACAATTCCTTTCTCAGAAATGTTTACCATGGCAATCTTACCCGGCAAACCGAACTGATCACCATTGGTAATAAAGCCACCTTCATCCAATGCATATATGGCATTAACATTTTTCGATTTCAGGTACTCCGCAATTTTCCCGGCACCCTGCACACCACCTCTTTCTTCATCATGTCCAAATGCCAGGTAATACGTCCTTCTAGGCTGGTATCCTTTTGTAAGCAGATCCTCTACCGCTTCAAGGATCGCAAAAACCCCCTGCTTATTGTCGAGCGTTCCACGCCCCCAAATATACCCGTCAGCAATTGCACCTGAATACGGCGGGTGTTCCCACCGCGATTCTGAACCCGCCACTACCGGAACCACGTCCATATGAGATAACAACAATACAGGTTGAGCCTCAAGGTCACTGCCCTGCCATTTGTACAGCAAACTGTAGTCGTTGATCACAATCTTCTGAAGCGATTGCTCTATCTCTGGAAAGCTTGCATCAATATATTGGTGCAAGGTAAGAAAGGATGGGTAATTAATGTCTTCAACTTTCTGGTGTGAAACGGTCGGTATTCTGATAGCACCGGCAAACCGTTCAGCAATACCGTCATTGACCAGTTCAACCTGAACATCTTCTACTTCTTCGGATGAAATTGATTGAAACGTTAGCGTGTTGTAAATCATCGCAATGATGAGCAACCCCGCTAGCACAACAATCAACTGAAAGAATCGTTTCATCTTGAACCTGTTCAACATTAGACAAACTCTAATATACACGAACTACCATCAGGTTCTGTTAAACGGGATCACTTCAGCATGTATAGATGTCATGGATAGGTGTCACAGCGTAGATGTCATTTCGACAAGTAGCTGACCAGCTTCAGTTTTTTTCGCCGGATACATCGAGTTCGAGCAGCTCGCGCGTATCAGGCGAAGCTGGCGTCACCAGCATTGCTGCCACCTGGTCTACCAGGTTATTGAAAAACAGCTCAGCACGCCTACCGCGGAAGCTGCCACCCACGCGAGCCCTGCGGCTTATGGCCTGCAGCACGAAGTGATTGGTATTCTCTGCCCGCAGCGCAAGCAATTCGGGTGGCAATGCGGCGAGATGCTGCCGGATCAACACGCGCAGTGCCTGCAGGCTGGGTAGCTTTCCAAAGTCCAGCGCAAACGTCATCTCGCGGTCCGATGCAAGCAGCTTTGTACCCAACTGTCCGAGGAACTCGCGAAAATCTTTCTGTTCCCTGCAAAGCAGGAAAGGTCCTCGGACCAGAACAGCGCATAGTGTGCGCAACGAAGGTTTACCACTGCTTTCCAGCGCTTCATCCAGCAGCGCCTTGCGCCTGGCTTCCACCTGTTGCATCCGTCGAACCAGAATGGCTGAAATGACCCCATCGCGGCCCCCGAAATGATACTGCAGGGCGGATTGGTTCTTCTGGCCTGCTTCGCGAACAATAGCGCGTGTCGAAACCTCATCCAGCCCGTGCTGCAGGAACAGTTTTTCTGCCGCAGCAAGCAATTGTCCCCGCGTCGTATCGTTGCCGCTCGAACTGGTCACGAGTATCAATTACTCCAGTAGGCAAATTCATCATCCGGTTGATCCGGTTGCGAAAGATCCCGATCGATATTTATTGGACTCGCACCGCTCCAGGACCAGCTTGGTGGTGCCTGATCAGCATTGTGTGCCATCAGCGCCGCTTTCATTCGTTTCGCGATTTCAGGCTCATCATCGATCTTGTCAATCTGTTCGGACGGGTCCGCTTGCAGGTTGAACAGCCATTCCTTTCGAGGTCCGCCCGGTGGTGCACTGACCACCAGCTTCCATTGATCGTCGCGTACGGCCTGCGCAGCCCCGCTACGAAAGAAGAGATAGTCATGCGGAGTATCTTCGACAGGTTCTGACGTCTCACCCGCCAGGTAAGGCCTCAGGTCAACGCCATCCATAACCCTGTCACCCGGCAGCGTGGCACCGGCGGCAGCGGCGGCCGTGGCATACATGTCAAAGTGGTGAACCGGTGCGCCGTAGGTGACTCCCCCGGGAAGCTCCCCGGGCCATCGCGCCAGAAAAGGCACCCGGATGCCACCTTCAAACAACGTAATCTTCCAGCCACGATACGGGTCATTCACATCAGGCAGACCAATGTAGCCTGCACCGCCATTGTCGGACGTGAACAGAACGAGTGTATTTTCATCAAGTCCATTGGCCTTGAGTGCTGCCATGACTTGCCCAACACCACGATCCAGCGCCCGAATCATTGCGCCATATACACGTTCACGGTGCAGTTCGATGTGATCGAGCGCCTCGTAGTCTTCCCGGGAGGCCTGTAGCGGTGTGTGCGGCGCCCAATGCGCCAGGTACAGGAAGAACGGCCGGTCTTTGTTTGCATCGATGACCTTAACAGCCTCGTCAGTGTAATAGTCCGTCAGATAGTCGGGCGGCTCAAATGCCGGACCACCATTGAAGCTTGCCGCGAAACGCATCGCACTCCAGAGGAAGCGGTCAATGGGATCAAAGTCCTGCCGAGCCTGAACGACGTTTTCATCGTCAATTCGACCATAAAGCCCACTCGCCATCAGAAGGCTTTCATCAAATCCCTGCTTGTGTGCAGCCATGCCATTGGACTGACCTAAATGCCATTTCCCGATGTGCGCGGTGTGATAGCCCTGACTCTTCAGCAGTTCCGCCAATGTGATTTCTGAAGCCGGCATTCCCATGTCTGCAAAATCGATAGCATTGGCTTCATCGTTGGCAATCGGGCCAGGCGAAAGTGGCCGCTCGGTGGCTGAGGTCATTAACCCGAGGGCAGTGAACATACCCGGCGGCGTTGGCGTAAATTCAAATCCGAAGCGGGTTCCATAACGACCGGACATCAGGGCCGCTCGCGAAGGCGCGCAGGTGCCATTAGCCGCGTAGCCCTGAGTGAACGTGACACCCTCAGCGGCAATGGCATCAATATTGGGTGTTGCTACGGTGGCATTGGTGCCACCATTCATGCTGAGATCGTTCCAACCAAGGTCATCGGCAAGGATCAGGATGATATTGGGCGGCCGATTCTCCGGCGCACTTTGCTGGGAGTCAGCGCCCGAAGACCAGGCTATCTCCTGGGAAGGACCGATATCGTAGCGGGAGTCCATGACGCGGCCTACCGCCCAGAGTGCGACCTCAACACGAAAAAACCAGGTAGTTAGTGCTACGACGATCAGTGCTGTTAAGACACCTATCCCCCACTTTTTCCATCCTGTCATTGCTTACTCCTTTCACCTGGTGTCTCTATACAACAGGATAGCAGGCATTATAATGCAATGCATTAGTTGACACAATAATGCATTGCATTACTTGATGAGAGCCACTACAGTATGGCGACTTAGTCCCAGGAGGTGATGGCATTGAAAAAGAAACTTATGGTCGGGTTACTGACCATTGCAGTGATATGCATTGTTTTTGCCGGAGTCATTACACGCGATGGGCAAGTAAAAACACCAGAAGGCGCAGGGATGATCACCCTGGATGCGGGTCAATTTGAAGCATTTCCTCTGCCTGACTATGCAGCCCAGCACGTCACCGACGAATACAAGAGCTATTTTGTCGAGGTAGAACAGGGAATCAAGATACATGTTCTGGAAGTTGGCTCAGGTTTCCCCGTATTTCTGCAACACGGCAATCCAACCTCTGGATTTCTCTACAGGAAGATCGCTGAAGAGCTGCCAAAAGACCAACTTCGAATCATCATGCCGACGCTCGTTGGCCTGGGTTTTTCAAGCAAGGTTCCTGCGAGTGAACATACGCTCGCCAACCACATACGCTGGATCAATGGTGTTCTGTCACAACTGAAACTGACCGAACTTGTGTATACAGGCCAGGACTGGGGAGGACCGATTGGCATGGGGGCACTGGCACTTTCACCTGGCCTCCTAAAAGGCGCTGTGATACTGAACACCGGGTTTAATGCACCTAAAGAGGCCATGGATCTCTCCAGCGCCCATGCAACAGTCAAGACACCTGTAGTCGGTGAACTGCTTCTGGAAGTCTTTGTCTCCATATTCGAGCGTCTCCCCCAGATGCAGGGAGATCCCGAATCACTTCCAGCTGATGTGACTGAACTCTACGGAAAGCCTGTCGTTGAAAGTGGAAATGCTAAAGCGCCGCTCGCGATGATGCGAATGGTGACCGATGGACCTGATCACCCTAGCGCGGTAGAAATGAGGATGATTGAAAACTATGTGCAGGGATTGGATATACCAGCAGAGATAATCTGGGGAATGAACGATCCCATCCTCGCCAAAGGCCTGCCGCTCATGAAGCAGAATTTCCCGGACGCACCGGTCACAGAAACACAGGGCGGTCATTTCCTGCAGGAGGAAGTGCCTGGTGTCATTGCGGCTGCTTTGCTGAGAGTAATCAGTCAGGCTCAAATGTAGAAGCAAAGATACCTGTGCTTTCGCTAGCCCTCGTTAGGCATCCAGCTGCCGTGTGCACCGTATGGAACCCGCTGCGGTAGCAGAATTTCCGCCAGAGGTTTGCCCTCAAAATTCCGGGCATCAATAACCAGGAACTTTGACTGGTTTTTGTTCTCATCATGGGCAAACGACAATACAAACCCATCGTCATCGACTGAACTGTCGGACCTCGCCGCAAATACAGGCTCAGCGCCGCGTACACCATCACCCAGGTCAAGGCGTTCCCGCCCCCCTGTAGCAAGTTCATATTTGTAAAGGTAACGGTCGAAAGTCAGTGACTGCGCATGCGCATCAAGCCCCATAGCATATCCAAACCTGCTCGGCTGCCCCATTGTTCGATCATCGACTCATGGAAAGTCAGTTGGCGCATCATCCAGCTTCTCTTCTTTTACCGAGCTCGCTGACATCACTGACCCAGACATCATTCACAAGATCCTGGATCACATCGAAGCACAACCACCACCGAATAAACCTGTGACAGCTATTCAATCCTAGAACATTCTCGGAGAAACAAGCCAAATCACCCCTGCCCGATATAAAAATCTTTTCAGTGATCAACCCGGCCGGCTGTAAGACAGTAGATCATTGGCTATTCAGACATTGCCTATCCTCAACCGCAAAACTGCTCAACAGACTTCTTTTCGCAAAAAAACCAATCAGGATACTTTTGAAATCTCGGAAAACACTATTTAAAATAACTATTCACCGAAACGAACTACTGATGTTAAGGACTCCCGCAGCTGGATCCTTCATATAATCCGATACTGTCGATATCCACATTCAGCGCGCTCTGCGCAAAATCGAACGAGACTCTCGCCCTAAGATCAGTCTCGGCCACTGTAAACGTGTGGCTAAACGACTGATATGAGGCCGTCAGGCTGACCTGGTGCTGACCCTCGCTAATGTTGGTATACGCGTCCATGTTGGAATCTAAATAGGCCGTCATAATTCTCGAACCACCAGCCCGAGCTCGATAACAAAGCGTATATTCCTGCCCACCAACCACCATCACGGCATGGCTAATCTGTGCGTGCCAAGGGTCGGAAGACGCAGCACTCACGTCGATGTTCACCTCCCCGTTGCTCTCGAAGATGGCGCTTGTCGCAATTTCCACCGTGTTCCAGTTGTTGTCGAACTGGTCCAAACCTTGCGAAAACGACCCACCACTCGTAATGAGATTACCCACTCGTGGTGCAAGGGGTGTTTGCTCCGAAAAGAACATCATGTCATTCGAAAACAAACCCTGTGGGTTCTGCAACTGCAAGAAGTGCAAGCCGCCGGTTTGCGGGAACGCCGCCAATTCAACTTCAACAATCTCGTTGTCGCAGGCTGGCAATGAGCCTGTCTCGCAGCGCACAACGCCATCCACCCGGCGGCCGTCCACAAACAGCGAAGCACCTGGTTGGACATGCCGGCCGTTGATCCGCAGCGTCGAAGCCGCACTTAGGAACGCAAGTTCGACATTGCGCGTTTGCGCCTGAATTGGCGCCACAGGCCACAATGCTGGCTGCGGATTGTCCACATCGACATTCTGACCAGACCGCCCGGTTAACGTGATGACCATTTCCCCCGCTGCGGCAGCCGCAATTAGCTCTGCGCGGGTGAAAGTATCAGTCCCACCTCGAACCTGATAAACATCGTTGACAAACTCAAGACCGATTGCGCTCGCCACTCCAGTGGCGCCCGCTTCCCCATCAGCAATCTCTACGCCTTCCGCTTGCAACAGGATGGCACCTTCCTCTGACGACACTTCTAACGCATCGAGAATGTCGCTTGTTTGGGCTTGTCCTGCCGTATCAGGATTCAGGGTCACTTGCCGTGCAAAGCTCCCGGAAAACCCCGTACTGCCTTGCAGCACCATCTCCCAGATTTCTGGTGATGCACCTGCTAGATCCCAAACATCACGTTCCGGAAACGTGTCATCCATGCCAACGAGGTTCATCAAATCGATAATATTCAAACGCGCTTGCGGCAGGATCATCCAACGGTCGTAAGCGCCACGCCAGGTCGGTGCATCCATACCGGTCCCTGGCGTATTCGTGCTAACCAGGAATGGCATCTTGTGGCAATCACCGCATACTTGCGCGCCCGTGCTACGACCGCCAGCATCGTTCGTGAAGCTGAACTCGAAAAATCCGTCTATCGCCTGGCTTGTTAGCGCGTTGTCAAACGCTCGTCTTTGAGCCGGAGGAAAAGGTATGCTGAGCAAGAATCGAGACATCGCATCACGCTCGACCGAATCGAGCGCACCAGGTTTCGCGTCGTCGTTCAGCGGGCAATTGGTTTGGTCGCACATGGTCGATCCAAGCGAACCGTCGACCAAAGACAAGGTGCAACTCTCCGGGCTATCGGTGCTACACGTCGGACTAATCGGCGTATTGATCGATGACGTGTTGATGCCACCAAATGGATCGCCGGGAATGCCGTCCCAGTGGTATGGCGCAGTATCTCGCAACCCGCGAACCGGCATCGTAAGGCGCGGTGGTATCTGCGTGCACCCCGACACATCACAAACGGGTGTATCTAATACCCAAATAAGTTGATCGGTGTGTCCATCAGGGTGACAACTTTCACAGGCAAACGTACCGGTCGTAGACGCATTGGCATCATTAAAGGCGAGGCGACCTTGTTTCACGTCGGGATGCGTTGGGTCCTCCAACGCAATCGTGTCGCTCAGCCGAATATCCGTCGGAGACGAGACGTCCACGCGAGCAACGGAGTTGTCGCCGACATTGAGCACCCAAGCGGTAGATGCAGCGCCTTGCTCGGTCGATTGCAACGCAATACCGCGCGGTATACCACCCACATCGACGCTATCGAGTATCTCGCCCGTGTCCGGGTTAATCGTAACCAGCTTGTTCGAGCTTGCTGCGGTGGCGACAAGCGTACTGTCATCATCGCTAATCTGAATACCGAATGGTGTGGCTAGCGCCATGCCTTCATCTGGATGCACGGGCGGCAACGGCTCCAGGTCAAAAAAAGTGGGCGCACCGCAGTTCGATTCGCAGTCAACGCGGGTAATGCGATTGAGGAATGCACGGTTTTCCATTTCAACAAGGCCCTCTTGTAAGGTCCCGGCGCGGCCATTCTCGTCGTTGCGTGCATCTGCTTGTGCGACGAACACACGGCTATTACTATCAACCGCTAACCCATAGAGCAGTGTGCCTACCGTATTTACGATTGCGACGGGCTGATCGTTCGATGTATTGAATACAAACAGGTCTCGATCAGGCACCAATGGATTCTTAATGATGTCCGCTTCGTAGTTCAGCGACAGGACGTTGTTGTTTGTAAAAGCATGCTCCACAGCATCGAACGTACATACGTCTCCATCGATCTTCTCCTCGGTACAACCCGACAGTTGCGATTGATTGTTAGATTCAAAGGCAAGGACATAGAGTCGATCGCCGCGCACTACAATTGCCCTAGGATCCTGCGCCCGGATTGGTAACCGGCCGGTAATCGCATAAGACCCAACATCGATGACGGCAATTTCATTGTCCGGGCCGAGGGAAACGTAGGCTTTTTCATTACTGGCAAAGGCAATACCCACGGGTTCATCGAAGTCGGTCGCAAACCCCACCGGATTGATCGACTGCACGGTCGCAATAACGTGATGTAACGTCGGACTGTCTGGGTCGGTGTCGATCACACTGACCGTATCCGAGATGTGGTTCGCCACCCAAACTTCCCGCCGATCGGGTCGCACCGCAAGTCCAACGGGATCTACACCAACGTTAATTCGAACAACAATCTGTCGCGTAACCGAATCGATCACGTCGACCGTATCGGCTGGAGTATTTGCCGCGTAAACAAAGCGACCATTGATGACGATTGGCTTCGCATGCGGGCTCAAGAAGTTCGGGTGCCCCGCATTTGTGCTCAGCGGCGCTTGCACACCCACCGCATCGCTATCGACTGGGATTGGATCCGGCTCGGGTTCGGGTTCCGGATCTGGATCGGGCTCTGGCTCTGGCTCGGGTTCTGGCTCGGGTTCTGGCTGCGGCGCCGGTGTTGGCGCAGGACTAGATGACGACCCACCTCCTCCGCCACAGCCAACAAGACATAGCGAGGTTACCATTATAGCAAGAACAAAATACTGCGAAACCAATGCCGCTCTCCAATGGATCAATCCCTATGACTCCATACTCGCGTTCTGGCCCAAGAAGTGCAACCTACCGTCAACGCGCCACCCGCCACGCTCAATTTGCGTAAACTGCCAAAGATTGCTCGCTGAATAATTGGGGTCGGAGTAAAATTTACATTTTTATTACATGGCCTGGAGCGAAAGGCGAAGGGCTTCATAGTCGGAAGCTTACAGATACTCGCTGTTGCCACGGTGATACTTGAACTTCATTAGTTCAGGGTTCGCTGTTCGATGCCAAGAAGGCCTTGAGTGGTACTGCCAAATTAACTTTTCGAGACCTTGATATTTGAGTCACAGATCTCAGGCAACTGCCCTGCTCCATTCTGCAAACGCACTCATCCTGAGATCGCGATAGTGCTGAGCCCTTACCAGGTGCCTACCAAGGTTGAACAGATTTGAAACCGCAGCATGTACAGTCACGAATTTCTGGGCCTGGCCTGTCGATTTGAACCTTCGCATCCTCGCTCCCTCACCCTGGTCGCCTCGTGCGATTGCTCTGCCCGATTATTCTCATACTGTTCAGTGCTATGAATCACATCCGGGTACTGACAAGTTAACTCATACCCGTGGGCTGGAGCTACAAAATAGTTGCGGTGACACGATTATTACGGACCGCTGGCTCCATTTCGGGCGCAATTTGATGCAGAAAGAGGCAGAGTACTCCCACGTCTGAGTCTCAAAATAGTTAACTTGTCAGTACCCAGGCAAGGGTTGCCGCACTGCCTGAAATATCTGAGGCAATTGATGGCGCAAGTTCGATCAGGTTCGATACACCATCGTTGCCCGGGGAAAAACCAGAGGGCTCCTAGGCAAAAGCTGCCAAACGGCCCTTAATCGAAGCCTCAGCTTCCGTCATGATTCGGTCAATCAATTCCTGGCAGGTTGGAATATCATGGATGAGCCCGGCGACCATGCCGCAGCTCCAGGCCCCAGCATCCATAGTGCCTTCCTGCATGATTTTCGGATAAACGCCGCCGACCTGTTCAGCAATATCGCTGATTTCCAGATCTGCACCTTTTTCTTTTTCGACAGCCATGATCTGTTCAACCGCAGGATTGTTTAACACGCGCTCGGTGTTCCTTAGCGATCGCATGATGAGCCGGGTATCCAGTTCGCTTGCTGCGACGATGGCTTCCTTCACGTTCTGGTGTACAGGCGCTTCGACGGTTGCAATAAAACGTGTACCCATGTTGATACCGTCCGCGCCAAGCGCCAGGGCCGCAACCAACTGCTGAGAGTTGCCAATACCACCTGAAGCGACAAACGGGATACTCAATTCCTCTGCGGCTCGAGGCAGCAATATCATGTTGGGAATGTCATCTTCCCCGGGATGACCACCGCACTCAAACCCGTCGACACTGACCGCGTCACAACCGATTTTTTCTGCCTTGAGAGAATGCCGAACAGAGGTACACTTATGGATGACCTTGATGCCATGGGCTTTAAGCTCAGGCATATATGATTCAGGACTACGGCCCGCCGTTTCAACTATCTTTACGCCGCCCTCGACGATGGCTTTGATGTAACCAGGGTAATCCGGCGAGGCAAAACCGGGCAGAAAGGTCAGGTTGACGCCGATCGGCTTATCGGTCATCTCCTTGCAGCGGGCAATTTCCTTCGCCAGGTCATCCGGCGTCGGTTGGGTTAAGCCCGTGATAATGCCAAGGCCGCCAGCATTGGAAACAGCAGCGGCCATCTCGGCAAGACCAACAAAGTGCATACCACCCTGAATGATGGGATGTTCGATACCGAACATTTCGGTAATTTGAGTCTTCATATCTACTCCGGATATATAATGTGATAAGGAAATGTAACGTTTATTTAATTGGCTCCTGGTTCTAGCTGACGTTGTAAACTCTGGCAGCGTTGTCGTGCAGCAGCTTACCCAGGGTTTCTTCGGGCAGGTTTCCAAGTGCCTCTGTAACATACTCATTCGGATGCTGGGCGATTGTCGCGGGTCCTGGTGTCATCGATGTCGGATGCGGGAAGTCTGTTTCATACATGATGTTGTCAGGATACAGTTCAGCCGCCCTGGCGATCACGTCACGCTCAAACCAGAAACAGGCGAAGATCTGTCGTCGAAAATATTCACTCGGCAGCAATTCATATTCAGGATGTTCTATTCCAACGCCCGCGTTGCTCCACTGCCAGTCTAATGCTTCTAACAAGGTTGGAATCCAGCCAACACCACTTTCTACCGAGACGAAGTTCAGGCTGGGAAACCGGTGACAAACGCCGCCGCAGATAATCTCGCTGATACCGAGACTGTTACCGATAAAGGCAAGCGCCGAGAAGCGGGCGAACGTTGCCTTGAGTCCCATTCCGACTCCCCTGGGGACGAATTCACCTTCCTTTACCCCCAGAGCAGCCTGTCCGCCAATATGGAAGCTTATCGGCAAACCGAGAGACTGGGCACATTCCCAGATAGGGTCCCAGTGCTGATCGTGCAGTGGCGGTTGGCTGAAGTCCTGTGGCTGGCTTGGGAACAGCACTGATCTATGGCCAAGTTTTGCACAGCGCTCGATTTCAATCACTGACTCATCAACGTTCCAAAAAGGCAGGGCGCAGACAGGCACCAGTCGCTCCTGGCTAACACCTGTCCATTCAACCAGAAAGTCGTTGTAAACACGCACACAGTCAATTTTTAGTGACTCGTTCTCTATGCTCAGGAAGTTCTGGGAACCGAATCCACCAACATTGGGATACAGCACCTGCGCGTAGATCCCTTCACGGTCCATATGTTCGATCCTGGCTCTGGCATCGTAAGCAGCGGGCGCAATATCATCGAAGGTTGGCGGAAACTCATTGGGCGGTCTGCCATTGTGACCCGCCATGGAAACACCGCCAGGGGCCAGTCCCTTCTTGCCATTGATCACCCAGAAGTCACGCCCTTTTATGTTCTCAACGCGGGGGACAACGTCGTGCCACTTGCTCCCGATTCGGGAAGTCCACAGATCAGGTGGCTCTGTGACATGGGTATCAACATCAATAACGGCATATTCGGAAAACAGGCTCATCAGTTTTCTCCTGCGAAAGAATCAATAATTGCGTGACACAAGCCACAAACTATACCTGTAGCCCCCGCAGAACAACCAGTCTACCCACCAACTCGCCAGACGTTGCACTGGTTTTACCTATCTGAACTCGAAGTCCCTCTAATTTCTGTATTGAATTGAGTAAACTGTCCCCAGCTCAAAAATCATATCGTACCTTGCCATCATGATGTTCCTTTCTGGTTGCAGTGAGCCTCTCCCCAACCATCTGGACTTTAATGTCGGCATCTCGCAGCAGGAGCTCAAAACGGCGTTTGGTCCGCCGACAAAAATCCAATCAATCACTAAACACGACGGGCCAATCTGGGGCCCTATTGAAAGTATCTGGGACGACGTCCCGCTAGGCAGTCAAATCACTATCTGGTCCTATCAATCAGAGGCACCAATTTTCGGCGCGTTCGAACAAACCGGTGAAACCCAATTGTACTTCGTGGATTCATCAACAGTTGTAGACGGAGTTGCATTTCGTATCCTGGAGGCGGTTTACGAAAACAGCCCAGACCATTCCGATCCATCAGTAAAATCACCGCCGTCGCCAACCCCTTCCAATCCGTAGTTCTAATCTTGTTTCTTTTTGTTTAATCGCAGTGATCTGCCAGTTTGAGTCACTATCTATCCGCTGTATCCTGCCTCTACCCACAAAGGAGCCCACTGATGAATGACGAGATTGAAGTTTTACTACACCGAGTAGCCCGGCTTGAAGCCAAAGAAGCCGTGCTCAGTACCCTTAACCGTTACCTATACAGCCTGGATACGGGTTTCGGCGATGACATTATCGATTGCTATACGGAAGATGCGATCCTGGACGTCCCTAATTTCCCTGGTGCGGGCGGCGATGATCTGCATTTTGAGGGTCGCGCGGAAATTGCACCTTTATATGCGCCCTATGCCGAAGCTACTCCAGGCATAAGAGGCGGGCACCACTCCGCCAATGTCGCCGTGAATATTGCAGACGATCTTGAGAGCGCTGACCTCAGTGCATACTTTATGACCAGCACGCCGAATGGCGTTCAAGGGGGTCGATACGAGGGCACCATGCGTCTTGAAGCAGACGGCAGTTGGCGTTGGGTGTACCTGGCTATTACCAGTGCCTGGGGATGGACCGCGACAAATTTTGAAACCGTCTCGGAACCGGTAGGACTCGAGTATTCGCCTTTTGGTGGGCGTCACGTTGCTTATACACAACCTGTGGTGTGATTCAAAAAGCGGTTGGTCGGATGGGAAATCTAAATCCTTGGGTCGCGAGATTCTGTCGGAGATTTCTTGGCCAGGTTTGCGATCTCTCCGCTTCGCCCCTTCGAGGCTCCGGTCGAGTTGACACCGACCTTGTCATCTCGACGCGGACGGCGAGTTCGTAGCGGAGTGGAGAGACCTCAATCCTCGAATAGTGCTATCGATCGTACCCACCTGATGACCAGCTTCGGTGGTTCTCGATTCGTGGACCGCGTGCATCTCTCTGGGCTGACAACATATCGTGGGGGAAGCCGGGTGAAATCGAACTGACATCGTCCAGTTTCTGCATGTGCTCATCCGACAGTTCCACTTCAAGGCAACCAAGATTGTCCTGCCATTGCTCCAGCGTCCGGGCACCAACCAGGGGAACGATGTTGGCAGGGGCACGGAGTAACCATGCTATTGCCACCTGGGTTGGCGTTGCATCCACTTCCTCGGCAACGCGAATAACCTCACTCGCAATTGCAAGCGACCTGTCATCTATCCGGCCGCGCATTTTGGCCCTGCCCTCCGCCTTGTCATCTTTGTTGTATTTACCACTCAGGACTCCAGAGCCAACGATTCCCCACGGGGTCACTGCGATATCAAACGCCCGGGACATCGGCAGGAGTTCTCTCTCAACACTTCGGTCAATCAGGCTGTAGCGAATCTGCAGGCCAACAAACTGGGACCAGCCGCGGAGCTCCGCCAGGGTGTTTGCTTTTGCCACGACCCAGGCTGGCGTGTCCGATACGCCGACATAAAGCACTTTGCCCTGGCTGATTAAATCGTCCATGCCGCGCATCAGTTCTTCAGTTGGCGTTAAGGGGTCCCAGGCATGGACCCAGAACAGATCGATAAAGTCGGTCTGCAACCGCTTCAGGCTGGCATGGACGGAATCCATCATGTTCTTACGGGAATTTCCTGTCGCATTAATATCCCGGCCACGCATACCGCCGGTATATTTTGTCGCGAGTACGATGCGCTCCCGGTCTCCCTGCATGAACTCACCAAGGAACTTCTCACTGGTGCCCCGGTTGTAGACATTGGCAGTATCGATAAAGTTACCGCCCGCTTCCCGGAAGGCGTCATATACTTTCCGACTTTCCTCTTTATCAACCCCTATGCCCATTTCCTGGCCAAAAGTCATGGCACCGAGCCCAAGCTCTGAGACCCTGAGTCCGCTCTTACCGAGCAGTTTGTATTTCATGATGATTCCTTAGCGAAGCCCAGAAAAACTTTACCACACCTGCTGCTGGTGATTGAAAAGACCGGGCGGCGAAATCCGGATGATTGAGAAACCTGTCCCGTTTACCCTGCTCCTTATGTACCAGACGCTCGACATCACCAAGATATCGACGACCACAGAAAGGTTGCAGCAGCGTATTCACGACAGATTTCCGGAATCCGGCTTGCTCCAGGTTGCAAGGGAGCTACACACATTCTCTGAGGAAAGCGCCGCCAGGTCAGAATTCATCTCCAGACCCCAGCCATTGTTGCGGATCGCGGTCGGTATCGTTATCGTCATCGCCGCTCTTCTGTTGATCTATGGCATTACGCAGGTCACGATCACCCGCACAGCATTTGACCTCGACGAATGGATGCAGATGACAGAAGCCGCATTGAATGCGACGGTGCTTATCGGCGCCGCGATTTTCTTCCGGGTTACGATGGGAAACCGAATCAAGCGGCACAGGGCACTGCGGTCCTTGCACCAACTGCGGTCAATCTCGCATGTGATCGACATGCACCAGTTAACGAAGGACCCAGCATCAATTACAAAGGACTTCGGCACACCTGCATCTCCACAACGCACCATGACGACATTCGAGCTCAATCGGTACCTGGACTATTGTTCAGAATTGCTGTCACTGACCGGGCAGCTGGCTGCAGTATTTAGTCAGTCGATCAACGATCGCGAAGTCATCGCATCGGCCAATGAAATCGAATCGTTAACGACCAACCTGGCGAGGAAGGTCTGGCAGAAGATAGCCAATCTGTAGCAACTGGTTAATCGACGACTCTCTGGTGCGCTGGAAGCATCAATGCAATACCGGCAATAACTATGGCGATTCCTATGTGGATCTCAAACAGAAGTTTGTGAGTTTCCAGGTTGTCGCCCGCCTGTAGCAGCAATGACATGATCGAGATTCCAAGCACGCCGCCCAGGTATCGCGTCACACCCATTCCCCCCGCCGCCATTCCCGCTTGCCCGACAGGCAGCGAACTCATCGCCACTGTCTGAATGATTGGCATGGTCAGATCCACGCCGATGCCGATGAACGCAATTGCAGCCGTTATCATTTCCTTGTCTGGGCCTGTTTTAAGTTGCAACAGAAGGACAAACCCGATGATGCTGAACAGTTGCGCCCCAATCAGCGTCTGACGCTGACCAAAAAGATTGGTGATGAATCCTGACGCCAGACCGCTCACCATCATTGCCGCAGTCATGCCAAAGAGTACTGTTCCAGCGACGAGAGGACCTTTGATCCCCATGACAATCAGCAGGATCGGAACCTGGAAAAGCAGTGCGTACATGGTGAAGTTGTTTAACGCGGTAACAGCGCAACAGCTGCGATAGGCATGGTGATGAAACAGGGTTCGATCAATGATTGGGTTCTTGTGACGTACTTCATTCATATAGAAAAAGCAGAACAACAAAATTGCCCCTGCCAGGGTCCAAGGGTAGCAGCACCGCTCATTGTGGTACCAAAAAAGCCGAAGGCAACGGGCACCTGGCCGACAATGCTGATAAACAGGTAACCACCCACCAGCAACTTTGTGACCATGGCCACATCTTCGCCAACCGCGGTTGCAATAACCGCGATGACAACCGCAATAGAAGAAGAACCAAGGGGTGCAAGTGCTGCAGCCATAAAGGCGCCAGCCAACAGCAAACCTGTCTTAAAATCAAATTTCACAGAGTCGCGGTTCAGAGCTTATGAACTGTCGTGATGGTACGGCACTGCAGCAGATACAATTTGCCGCCCATCAGTAAATTGCGTGAGTATGTCATTCAACAGAAACCTGGAGAAGAACGAGAAAACCCGAAACCGAAGGCCTACTCGATGA
>DTZW01000087.1:22754-37697 GCA_012961165.1 Gammaproteobacteria bacterium
CGCATCGATATAGAGAAGTGTGAAAAGTGTGGTTATTCATCCTAACCGCCACAGGCGCTGGCCAATATCGTTGGTCAAGTTATCGGGCAAAACTGGGACTAGCGGAGGCAACTTGGCTTGATTCCGATCCTTGCTTTGACTCGCTCGGCAATACAGATGTCAAGCGCAGGGTAGGCTACAGAACATTTGTCGAAGACAGGGTCGCGGCTATCGCGGCACACCAGTTTATTCAGACGGCACTCGATCGTGCTCAACTTACCGGCAACAGTCTTTTCATCGATGAGATTGAAAGTAGAACAGTTCTTCGGATCGAAAGCAGGGGCCCTGGTGGGCCCTTGAAGACCCGGAACTGATTTATGTCTGGCGTACCCATCAAGAAAGATGCTTAAAAAAGAAGAAAATAGAGCTGTCCCCATTTGCGCCATTCACCCCATTCTTGAAGGGGTTTAAGAGATTCGTTATATTCTCCCGTGTCGAATGGCTTTAGCACAAAGGACAATCATGCTCCGTTCAAAGGTTCTTGCTATCAGTGTTTTCCTGACCGGTTATGTCATAACGGCTGGCACAGCTGCCGGCGCGCAAACTGGCCAATTCGTAGCCCCCGAAATGGATACCCATCTCATCGAGTCAAAGTTCGTAGACCAGACTTTCGAGATCTACGTGCAGGTTCCCTGGAATAGGGGAGATGATTCAGAGCGGTTTCCCGTCCTGTACCAAACAGACAGCTATGGCCACACGGCATTCAGTGACACTACCAGTATCATGCAATTAGGCGGCGATGTTCCCAGATTCATCACCGTTGGCATCGGTTATGACATGAAGAGCCCTGTGAACTGGCTGGAAATCCGAACCCGGGATCTGACGCAAGTTGAAGGTGCGACAGATATTCCGAGTCTGGCGCCACTATTCAAAGACGCACCGAGCCCTAACCTAAAACAGAAGTCAGGGGGCGCAGCGGCGTTTCTTAAGTTCATTCGTCAGGAGCTCCAGCCTTTCATTGACAGTCAGTATCCGACCGTCCCGGAGGAGCGTGGGTATTGGGGTGATTCGCTGGGAGGTCTTTTTGGACTGTATGTCTTGTTCAATCAACCTGACACATTTAACCGCTACATCATCGGGAGTCCTTCGATTTGGTGGGCAGACCGGGCCATTATGAACGATGCAGAAGCGTACATTGCCGCTCACGACGGTCTGCAGGCAAAAGTTTTTATGTCGGTGGGTGCGCTTGAAGAGGTAGGTGGCACCGCTGCGGCGAAATCTGCCATGGTGACGAACATGTTTCATCTTGAAGATATGTTGCGCGAGGCGAACCTGAAAGGGTTGGAATTGACCACCCATCTGTTTCCGAATGAAACTCATACATCTGTGATCGGCATGAACTACAGTCGTGGAATTCAAACCGTTTATACTCGCCCGGTACAACCTATGATCGTGCAGATGATGACTCCGCCTGGGGACAAGCAAAACCGGCCAGAAGGCCAGGAATAAAGTCGTAACTAAGAGCTTTAAAATCGGCTGGGACGGTTTGAACCCTCTCCAAGACCAGCGTGTCAGGCGCTCGGAGCCTTTCCAGTTTTGCAAAGAAAACATAAAAACAGATCTGTCCCCTTTGAGGAAGAGATATGGCTAACGAACGAGAAAGATTGCACAACATGTTCCCGGACTTGGATTTCGATCCACAAGCTCTGCGGGACAAGTATCGGGAAGAGCGTGACAAACGACTCAGGGAGGATGGCGAAGCTCAATATTTCGAAGCGGCCGAAGAATTTGCACACTACGCAGACCATGACCCCTATGCCACGCCAGATGAACGGGAACCGATGGATATCACCATTGATGTGGCGGTTATCGGTGGCGGGTTCAGTGGGCTAATGGCCGCGGCACGCCTCAAAGGACGAGGTGTGACAGATTTCAAGGTGTTCGAATCGGGCGCTGATTTTGGCGGCACCTGGTATTGGAACCGCTATCCCGGTGCCCAATGTGATATTGAATCCTACTGCTATCTTCCTCTATTGGAAGAAACCGGCTTCATGCCGAAAGAGAAATATTCCTTTGCACCGGAAATTTTTGAACACACTAAGCGCATCGGAAACTATTTTGACTTGTACAACAATACAATCTTCCAAACCCGCGTCACCGAACTCCGATGGCTATCCGACAAAAAAATGTGGCAGATTTCAACCCATCGCGGCGACAGCATTCTTGCGCAATTTGTGATCCAGGCAACGGGCCCGGCAAACCGGCCTAAACTGCCTGGCATTCCTGGCATCAGCGACTACCAGGGACATACGTTTCACACCTCGAGATGGGACTACGAATACACCGGCGGCGATCACAATGGCGGACTTGAGAACCTCGCCGATAAGCGGGTCGCGGTGATTGGCACGGGCGCAACGGCGATCCAGTGTGTGCCTTTTCTGGGCGATTGCGCAAAGCAACTCTATGTATTTCAGCGCACACCCTCGTCAGTGGATCTTCGAGGAAACAAACCCACCGACCAGACATGGTACGAAAACCTCGAACCAGGCTGGCAACGAGAACGACGGGAAAATTTCGCCGCGGTCCTGCTCGGCCAAAACCTCACCAATGATCTGGTGGCAGATGGCTGGACAGACATTGTACGCAGACTTGGTGTTTCCCTGAGAAGCCGGGGCTCCGATGCCGGGGATCTCGACAGGGAAGAAATGATGCTTCGCTCGGAGATTGCAGACTTCGAAAAGATGAACGAAATTCGAGCCAGGGTTGATCACGATTGCAGCAATGAAGAGGCTGCCGAAAAACTTAAACCCTGGTATCGCCAGTTCTGCAAACGACCCACTTTCAACGATGAATATCTGGCGACGTTCAGCCGCTCAAATGTCGAACTGGTTGATGTCAGCGAGGCCAAGGGGGTGGAGCGAATCAGCGAAAAAGGCGTGGTCGCAAACGGTGTGGAGTATGAAGTTGATTGCATCATCTACGCCACCGGGTTTGAAATTTCCTCTACACCTCATCGTCGAGTTGACTTCGATACCATTGGCCGCAATGGCCAGTCACTTTATGACCACTGGGCGCAAGGTTACCGAACCTTACATGGCCTGTGCAGTCATGGCTTTCCAAACTGGTTCACCATCGGTATAAACCAAAATGGCCTGTCTCCCAACATGACGAGTATGTTTGATGACCAGGCAGTCCATGTGAGCTACATCATTGATGAAGTCAAGAAACGCGGCAGCCACATAGCCGAGGTTACAGCAGAAGCCGAACAACAGTGGGTCGATCACATCGTCAAAATGGCAGGAGGAGCCGGGGGCGGTGGCGGCGGTTTTCAGCGTGATTGCACGCCTGGTTATTATAACCGTGAGGGTCAGAATTTTGGACTCGGCAAACAGAATTCACCCTATGCAAAAGGCATCAACGCGTTCAACAGGCTACTCAAACAATGGCGAGACCAGGATGACCTGGAAGGGATGAAACTCAGTTGATTTTCGCTCGTTGCATTTTGTGACACCGGACCGTAAAGCTGCTTTGGTCGCATATTTATAAAACAACCATCAGTAGATTTATGCTGCAGGGATTACTAATATGCTTTCCTGACCTGATCCAGTGCAACCCACTGGCGATAACGTGATCCCCGCCTCGGGTAAAACCAGAAAAGGCGGCATCAGCTTGCTGAACCACGAATACTACGCCTGGAGAGAATTTGCTCAGACTAAAGAATGTCGCTCGGATGCTGGCCGGTAGCTTTCTGCTTTCTGCAGGGCTGCCGGCTTCGTCGCAAGACCCGGAAGAGACCTACAGCAACAACATTCAAAGCAGCACTTACAATAGCACCAATGACAGTAGCACTAGTGACAGAAGGACTAATGACAGCAGCACTAGCGACGGCAGCACTAGCGACAACGGCACTCACGACAGACGCACTAACGACGGCGGCACTGGAGACAGCGGCACTAACAATGGTACCAATAGCAGAAATACAAGCAATACCATCAACAGCAGCCGCAACAACAATAACAACGAAGGTAGCAACCACAGTAGCAACAAAAGCACAGCTGAAGAATTCATCTCCGCTTTTTATTCATGGGACGCGACCCAACTAAAACGCCTGATGGCTGGCGATGCAGATGCGGTGGCAATTCTCTACTACCAGGGCTGGGCTGAGGCCGCCAACTACAAGGTGAAACTGCGCCGTCCCTGCAAAATAGAAACAAATGAGATCGTCTGCGCAATCACTGTCACCGATGATTTCGGTTTTGCCATGGGCTACGAAGCAACCGACACCTTCCGGTTGACACTGAATCGCAATAAGATTGCTGCAGTGACTTTCTCTGGCGATGATCCAACCATTTTTCAGGAGCTGCTTCAATGGATCACAGACAAACATCCAGACATTCTGACCGGACCCTGCGTCAACATGTTTGCCGGCGGAACCACTCCAGCAGCCTGCGCCCGCGCCGTAGCAAAAGCAGCGCGTGACTTCATGACTGATCGCGGTAAGGCAATATTATGACCCAACCCCTGGTAACACCAGTTGAAGGTTCTACACCCCGCCAGGTCTTGTTTTATTGCCTGCAACCTCTGTTGTTAATCATCGTCATCGGTCACTGGTATCTGGACCCTTTACAGGAAGAGACTTATCTCTTAACCGTTCTGTTCGTACAATTAGTCCTGGGTTTTTCTGAGCATTACTTCCCTGCCCGCCCGGCCTGGTTAACCAACGCAAGGGAGAAAATCCGGAATGTGATACTGGTTGTCATTCTCTCCACGATTGCCCTGTATCTCGCTGGACTCTACCGAGCCTGGCTGACGGGTCCACTTGAGGTCTTCCGGCATTCAATCGGACTCGACATCTGGCCTCACGAATGGCCCCTGCTGGTGCAATTGTTTATGGTATTTTTCTTAAGCGAGTTCTTGTGGTATTGGATGCACCGCGCTGAGCACCGATGGTATCTGGTATGGCGCCTATCCGGGCATGGCTCTCATCACTCGTTCAAAAAGCTTGGCGCCCTGAACTTTGGACTGAATCATCCCATCGAGTATTTCTTCATCCTGTTGCCGGCGGCACTGGTGGAGCTGACATTTGGTGTGGGCACCGCAGCCGCCGGGGCAGCCGTTCTCACTGTTACGCAAGCTTCGGTGGCTCATGCCAACATCGCCTTAAACAGCCGCAGCATCGGCCTTGCTTTTACAACCAATAAATATCACATCTGCCATCATTCTGCCGTCCTGCAGGAAAGCAATACAAATTATGGCTGCAGTACCATTGTCTGGGACCGCCTGTTTGGAACTTTTCTCGACAGGACGATTGATGAAACCGGCACCGGACCAACCGAACCCACCATGTGGGGAAAATTCCTAATGCCCTTCAAGGAACCCGACGACACGGCGGTCGCGCCTGGCAGTGGGCAATAATGGGCAGCACGATTCCGCGCGGCTGATTCTGACTATCTCCAGGCACCCAGAATCAACCCCATCAGGGTGAATATCACAACCCGGTAACCGCCAACAATCGCGATGTAGGTGAAGCATCTCTGCTCAAACATCGCATTGACACCAATTGCCATGGCAACCCAGCCAAATCCGGTCAGAAAACCATACAATGCGCCGTTGCCTGCATTGATCGCTGAAGCGGTCGCTGGATCGCCGAAGAAAAAAAGCGCTTAAACAACGCCATGACGAACTCCAGCACCAGCGTCACCCCAAATACTTTCACCATGTTGGAGTTCTGTTCAATCTGCTCTTCGTCCAGGCCAACACTCGCCATCCAGGGATTCCCGAACAAAGGCCCATACCAGAGAAATCCAACCGGGTGAATAGTTATTTTAAATAGTGTTTTCCGAGATTTCAAAAGTATCCTGATTGGTATCTACAAATACGAAACCGCTTCTTGCCGGCTGCTGCCATTCAATGTAGCCCTTTGCTCAAACGAAATCATGTTCGCTTCCTACAGCAATTCCTGCGATGTTGCTAAGCAACCCCTGCCCTCAAAAGAGTTTAAGTGGTGCGACTGTCAGGAGAGACTGGCTTCAAAGAAATCTCCGAAAAGTTGAAAAAAATGCCTGATCCTTATCCCTTAAGTCCAGTGATAGGAAACATGGTAATGAGAAATAATGTTGTCAGTCACGGTAAATGTAAGAAATGTTTGGACTGCTGGAGAGTAATTCGCCAACAACCGTGGGGTCACAACCGTGGGGTCAGAGTCACGACTCTGACCCCACATTTCCGGTCGACCTGCGCAACGCCGCCCGGTTGGATCATCGCATCGATTGAAGAGCGATACGTCGCACCGTCCTGATGACATCCAGAAGATACTGAAGCACCGATCCAGACATGTAATAAAAATGTAAATTTTACTCCGGCCCCAATTATTCTTATTGCTCGTCAAGGGTCATGGGGCTGTAGGTTGCTGAAATTCGGGCTGTATCGTCATAGATGCCCGTGAGCAGGCTTAGTAGATCATTTACGGCATGCAGTTTTGTGTCGATATTATCGATAAACTTGGTTTTTTCGAGTAGCAGCAAGGCTCTCATCTCGGCGTAGCGTTCGACCATCACACTTCCGCTCTTGGTAATATCGTAAGTGTATGTTTTCCCCCTGGGTTCCTTTTTCTTTACCAAAAGTCCCTCGTTTAATAGCTTTCTCAGAATATATTGAACATTAGCAATGTCGTCCCGGTTCAACTGTCGGGCGAGGGACGTGGAGGTTTGTGGGTGATGTTGCATGGCCACCACGTGCAGTATCACCAGTTCCTGAAAACTCCGGTTAGTGTTGCCCGCGACGGACGCTAGCTGCTGACAGCTGCGTTCAAAGGCGCTGTAGAAGCGCATAATTGCCCATTCGAACTCAGTCGTAGTGATTGAATGCTCGTCACCGCCCAGGCGCCACTTTCGGTGAAGTATGTCCTGGGAAGGCTTGTCCGATTGCTTGTCTTTCATGCTTAAACCCTACAAAAAATAATGTTCTTGGTCGCAGTCCTTGGCCAAGTCAGCTAGTCGACTAGTATGATGGACTCATGATCTGAGCCAATCATAACGTAAGATACATAAAACTTGCATTGAAACTCAATTGAAAATATATTCGTTTACTCTGAAAATCATAGTCGTCCCTGGCTGGAGTTAATATTGAAGCGAATCAAAATGATTATGCCGGTACCAATGCCTGCGGTTGCCCTTGCTGCCTTTGAATCTCAAATCCCTGCCTCTCTGCGTCGTGACGATGTGACAATCGATTTTGTCGCCGTAAAAGCCGGGGCCAAAATCCTCGATTCCTATTATGAAATGACTTTAGCAGACGCTTTCGTGCTGGAAGCGGGCGCCACCGCGGAAGCCGAGGGGTATGACGCCGTCTGTATCAACTCTATGAGCGACTCGGGTGTGGCAGCTTTGCGTTCCAGGCTGAGTATTCCTGTTGTTGGTCCGGGGCAAAGCTGCGTGCTTACCGCATGCATGCTGGGAGAGAAATTCTCGATTTTAACCATGTGGGATCAATGGCGACCCCTTTATAAAAAGGCTATCCAGGAGCAGGGGCTTGCGCATCGAGTCGCATCGGTTCGCTCTATTGATGTGCGCCCTGATGCTCAGGAACTGCTGGCGGGCAAAGAGGAGATTGTATTTGCCAGGCTGGAAGCGGAGGGTCGGGCGGCGATAGAGCAGGACGGCGCCGACGTGATAATTATCGGTTCAACTACTATGCACCAGTCGCACGCATATCTGGCTGATAAGCTTCCCGTTCCTGTGTTAAACCCTGGCCTGGTATCACTGAAGCTCTGCGAGATGCTTCTCGATTTGGGGCTGTCGCATAGTCGCCTGGCATACCAGTCACCAGAACTGCTAAACGATGATGTGTTCGCTGCCGTGCCGCCCGCGGCGCTATGACCAACGATAAATCGCTTGATTGCATTGACAGGATTACCTTATGAGTGACAACCCTGAAATCGCCAGCAGTCTCGAAACGTGTGGTTACCAGACAAATTATCATGACATGGGTAATGGTGACTCCGTGTTGCTGTTGCACGGCTCTGGTGCGGGCGTGTCGGGCTGGGCTAATTGGCGTGGAATGCTGCCACTTCTTGCTCCCGAATTCCGAGTTTTGGCCCCGGACCTCGTGGGTTTCGGTTATACAGAGACGCCCGATGACTTTGAGTTCAGCTTTATGCAGAGTTGGATCGATCAGGTCATGGCTTTGCTTGACGGCCTTGGGATTGAGCGCGCGCACCTGGTCGGAAACTCATTTGGTGGCGCTTTGTCGATGTGGTTGGCCTCGGAATACCCGGAGCGCTTTGACAGGCTCGTGCTTATGGGGCCTGGTGGTTGGCCGGCAAACGTCAACGATAACTTGAAAGCACTTTGGAGTTACAAACCGTCTGTGGAAAATATGAAACGCATCATGGACATCATGGCGTTTGATCGCTTACTGGTGACGGATGAGTTGGCCGAGTTGCGCTACAAGGCGACCATGAGACCGGGCGCACAGGAGGTTTTTGAGAGAGTCTTTCCTGAGCCCCACCAGCGTTGGCTGGATGCTCAGGTGCTCACGGTTGCACAACTTCAGTCTCTCGATAACGAAACACTAATTATCCATGGTCGCGATGATATTGTCGTTGACCCGGAAGTATCCCTGAACCTGCACCGACACATTCAAAACTCGCAGCTACATTTTTTTGGTAACTGCGGGCACTGGACGCAGATTGAACATGCCACACGATTCCAGCAACTCGTTCAGAACTTCCTGCTGGAGCCTAAGGCCGCATCATGAATCATTCAGGCAGAGTCGATTAGTCCAGGAAAACGATATGAAATCCTCTATCCATCTAGATTTACTAGGCACCGAAACCCGCTTTTATGAGACAGCGAAGTACCGCACGCGTTGTATAGAGGTTGCCAACGGTAAGGCTCCATTATTCCTGTTGCACGGGGGTGGCGGGCATGCCGAAACTTACTCCCGCAATATGGCAACGTTGGCGAAATCCGCAAGGCCAATGGCAATAGATTTCATTTGGCATGGTATGTCCTCTCGGCCCGTATTTTCAGTTGCCGGGCCTGGCGAGCCTGACCATTGGCTAAGCCAGTTCACCGATCAGGTATTGGATTTAATGGATCATCTTGGTCTGGAAAGGGCCTCGTTCGAAGGAGAGTCACTGGGTGGCTGGATCGCACTTGATATGGCGATCAATCATCCTGATAGATGCGACAAGCTTATTTTGAACACGGCCTGGGGAATTGCACTGAATCCGGAATTCGTGGCCGAGGGAGAAAGCGATCTCGATGCTTTGCGCGAGACCTCTGTCAATGCGCTGATGAACCCCACAACTGAGTTACTTCGAAAGCGCCTGGAGTGGCTTATGCCCCTGGGCGGCGTCACCGACGAACTCGTCGAACTGCGCAAGTCACTCTGGTCGATTCCGGAAACTCGCGATGCGCTTGTCGAATATTACCGGCTTCTTTTCTCAAACAATATTGCCGAGTTTTACTTCGACGAAGAGGCCATAGCGAGTATTGCAGTACCCACACTGGTTTTATGGACCGATAAAAACCCCATACATGGGGTTGATGCAGCAGACCGCCTTGCCGAAATCATAAAAGGTTCGAAAAAACATGTGATGGCCGGATGTGCACATTGGCCTCAGTGGGAAAGGCCAGAGGAGCACGATGAGGTCGTTTGTAAATTTATGGAAACCAAATAGGTTGTGTATTAATCACGCAGGAGATAAGTCATGAGCGATAACGCGCCAGTCCGGCGAAGAAAAGCGACGAGTAATCAGGATTCAGGTTCCTTGCGCAAGAATGATCAAAAAACCCAGAGTCAGTATCAGCCGTATAAGGATGCCGAGTGGGGCTTTATCAATCATTGGTACCCTGCGCTGTTCAGTAATGAGCTGGCCGAGGATCAGGTTGAAGGAATTCAGATTTGTGGTGTGCAGATTGTGCTGCGACGGGTAGATGGAAAGGTATTTGCCCTCAAGGACCAATGTGTTCACCGCGGCGTACGTTTGTCGGCCAAGCCGATGTGCTTCAACAAAGAAACGATATCTTGCTGGTACCACGGCTTCACCTTTAATCTTGAATCGGGCAACCTCGATACCATCGTGGGCAATCCAGACGATAAGCTCATCGATACGACCGGCATTACAACTTATGCGGTCGAGGAAATTTCTGGAATGATTTTCGTGTTTGTCCGCGAAGATGACTTTCCCGATGAAGACGTGCCGCCGCTAAGTCATGATCTTCCTATTCGCTTCCCGGAGAGCAGTGAAGAATACCCCCACCCACTGTGGCCGCCAGCCCCAAGCCTTATGGACGAAAATGCCATCTCACGGGGTATCCACCGAACTGGAGAGGCGAACTGGCGTATCGCGTGTGAGAACGGCTTTGATAACGCGCATATCCTGGTGCACCAGGACAACACCATCGTTCAATCCAACAATTGGGTATTACCGCTGGGGATACGCCCGGTCAGCGATGATTGTATTACCACGTTCGAAGAGGAAGGCGGTCCGAAGGGGCTGATGCAATGGCTTTTTACAGATCGCTGGGAACCCATCCTCGAGAACAAGAAACTCGGTGTCAAAGTAGCGGGGGTCAACAGCAGATTTTACAGGACCTCGGTTGTTATGCCCGGCGTGCTGATGGTTGAGAACTGGCCTGAGGAGCATATTGTGCAGTACGAGTGGTATGTCCCAATTACCGATGATACTTACGAATATTGGGAGGTTCTGGTGAAAGTTTGTGCCACCGAAAAAGAGTTGAAGGACTATGAATACCGGTATAAAACCGTTTTTAAGCCCCTGGCACTTCACGGATTTAACGACTGTGACCTCTACGCGAGAGAAGCAATGCAAGACTACTATGCAGATGGCACCGGTTGGGATAATGAACAGTTGGTGGATACTGACGTTTCTGCAATTATCTGGCGCAAACTGGCGTCACGTAACCACAGGGGTATCGCCAAGCCGGCTAAGGGATCGCAGGGTTCGATTAAATCTTCCAGTATTCGGCTGCGCAATATCACCGATGGTAAGTCTCCCGGTTACCGGGTAGACAAGATCGAGGAGTGAGTTTCAAGTGCGTCGCGGTAGTTTATTGATGTGTAAAGAGAACGTGGAATTGTGACTAGCGCGGCCGCGAGTCATGTTGTGTGTCGGTTCAGCGACGAGGTGGAGACGTCGATCGAGGTTCTTCCTGGCCAGACTGTATTAGAGTCGGCAATAGCGAACGACTTGCCCCTAATGCACCAGTGTCGCAGTGGAACTTGCGGTAGCTGTATGGCGAAAGTTGTCAGTGGTGATGTTGAGATGCGGTCCGGCGTAGCAACGTCATTGTTGGCCCGCGAGCAATCGGAAGGCCTGAGGCTGTTGTGTGTGAGCGATGCGCCCTCCGACGCGATCATCCAGTTCGACTACCCCAGTACGTCGTCTGGCCCGGTCAAAGTCAACGCGTTTGTCGATGCTTTAGATTGGTTGGCCTCGGATGTGGCCCACTTGAAGCTCGAACTGGCCGAAGGGCAGTGGTTGGATTTCACTCCGGGTCAATTTGTGCGTTTACGGGTGCCTGGCACAAATGATTGGCGCAGTTACTCTTTGGTTAGTTCTGAGCAGGCCTTGCCCAAGTTGGAATTTTTGATCCGCTGTCTTCCGGAGGGAAAGATGTCGGAATACCTGCGTGGTGATGCAGCGGTCGATCAAGTGCTGGAGATAGAAGGCCCCTTTGGTTCATTCTATCTGCGAGATGATATGGGTGCAGACCACATTATGATTGCGGGTGGTACCGGAGTCGCGCCGATGATTTCCATGTTGGACACCATGCGACACAAAAGTGGACGTAAGCCGAAGACGTTGTTGAGCTTTGGCTGTGCCGATGAATCTGCGCTATTTTTTACAGAGGAATTGGATTTGCGCACATTCTGGATGCGCACGCTTGAAGTGCGCATCTCGCTGGACAGGATCGATGGCGACAGCGAATATGCCGAGGGAAATCCGGTGAATGCGATACAGGCGGGTGACGTTAACGAAGATACTGTCGCGTACCTCTGCGGTCCGCCCCCAATGATTGATGCGGCGTTCTCTCATCTGGAGAGCCTTGGCCTGAGAAGCGAAAATATCCGTGCCGAGCAGTTTTTATCAAGTGAATAAAAGTTTAACAAAGGAGCTGTTATGAGTGTTTGTGGGTTGGGCTACATGGCCGTTAACGTAGTGGATATGGACGGTTGGCTGGACATTATGTCCAGCGTACTTGGCACTGAACTGCTGGCTCGCGATGAGGGCGGCATTATCGATATTCGTCTTGATGACTGGCATCACCGGTTGTCCCTGTATCCGTCTGACAGCGATTCAATCGCTGTTGTCGGTTGGGAGCTGGCGAACGAGGCAGAACTTGAAGCGATGGTTGCTGCACTGCGCGACTATGGCGTCGAGGTCACTGAGGGTGGCGAGGCACTGAGGGATGAGCGCAAGGTAACGCGGGTTTATGCTTTCATAGATCCTGCCAGCGGGATGCCCTCTGAAGTATTTTATGGCGCGCAGTCGGAAAAGCTACCCTTCATCTCCTCAGGCGGCAACTCTGGCTTTAACACCGGTGATCTCGGTCTGGGCCATGTTGTGTATTTTGTCGGTGACTATGCCGAGAGCCACCGCTTTTACACCCAGGTGATGGGCTTTAGAACATCAGACCACATTATCTGGGACGAGGGTGAGAAGGACGCGACTTTCTATCATTGCAACCCCCGACACCACTCGCTGGCAATTATGCCGCCATTTGGAGATATTCCGCCGGGCACATTTAATCACCTCATGCTTGAGTCCAATAGTCTCAATGATGTGGGCCGCGCCTATGACGTTGTGCTTGATAAAAAAGTTCCGGTAATGATGGGGTTGGGCAAACACACTAACGATTTAACTGTGTCTTTTTACCTTGTCACCCCGTCGGGTTTTGGTCTCGAATACGGATGCAACGGCCGGCGGGTAGGGGACAACTGGCGTGTTAAAAGCTATGACGCCCCCATGCTCTGGGGCCACAGAGAGCCAGAAGACTAAGGACTCTGGTTAACGGGCATAATGTACAAGCCAACCTGCTTACCGTGATTTGCGGTCGTCGGAAAAGTATCGGTGGCTGCAATACTTATCCGCCTGCAGAGGCGGGCACGAGAGCTTTGAGCAAGGAAAACTAGAATGACGACAACTACAAAGGTCCCCTTGAGTGGGCAACAGCGTCAGTGGTACGAGGCGGCGTGTTCCAAGCTCGACCCTGATCGACTAAAGAAACTGCTATTCAATTTGACCGATATTCACAGTCCTACAGGGGCGACGCGGGCTGCCAGTGCCTTCATGACGGAATACATCAGTGATATGGGGATGCCCGCGGCGTATTACCCCATGAACGATATCTCCGGAAACGTATTGGGCCAGCTTCGCGGTACTGGTGGCGGCGCGACGTTATTGCTTTACGCGCCTATCGACACACACCTCGAAGGTGACGAGAGTGATTATCCCTGGGCGGGACCCAGGCAAGAGATTGATATGCGCCCTGAGGCCACCATGGTTGAAGACTGGATATATGGGTTGGGCTCTTCTAATCCCAAGGCAATGGTCAGTACGCTTACGGAAATTGTTAACGCGTTGATTGACGCCGAGGTGCCGTTAACGGGTGATCTTAACTTGGGGTTTGCCGACGGCGGTATGCCAGTGAATATCGCCGAGCGGGATAATGCCGGCATGTCTCATGGTGTCGAGCACTTGTTGAACCGGGGAATGGCGCCCGATTTTTGTGTGATTATGAAACCGTGGAACTGGGTGTATCACGAAGAACCGGGCATGGGCTGGTTCAAGATAACTGTTAAGGGAACGTTGGGTTACGCCGGTGTTCCTCGCGGCACTCCCGGCTTTCGAAGCTCAATTGTGCCTGCGGCCGAGGTGATTCTGGCTCTTGAGGAATGGTTGCCAAAATACACGGAGCGCAATACGTCGGGAATTGTTCGACCAGACGGCTGGATATCGGCTCTTCGTTCCGGCTGGCCCGAAAGGCCCGCGTTTCCATCGGCGGCTACCGAAATCTATTTCGATGTGCGTATCAACCCCAGAACCTCGCCCGGAGAAGTGAAAGCACAGGTATCAGAGTTTATGTCCTCGCTTCAGCAGAAGCAGCCGAAGCTGGATATGGAGTGGGAGATGTATGGCTCTGTAGCGGGTGGGACTACTGATCCCGATAACTGGATTATTCAATCTGGTCGTCGTGGTTGGGAAGATGTCGAGAATGCAGATTATCCCGCTGAGCCCGATTTGCTGGGCGGTCAGACGGATGGCGCAACCCTGCGGCGCCTGGGCATCCCCACCGTAAGAATGGGCTGGCCGTGGCCGGCGGAGGGCTCTCCGGAACCGATTGGCGAGGGACTTGGCGGGATGGGGGCAACCTATATTCCGGATTTGATGCCCTGCGCCAGGAAAATCCTGTATGCGGTCATTGATACTTGTACCCGGCCTCGTGACGAGCTCGATTTGTAGATGTCATGATTGGCTCGACTACCTGTAAGCCATCAAATTCAGATTACCGATCAACACAAGAATAATTGGCCCGTTGTTGTTCTTGAAGCGCGCGAGTAAGGCCACGTGTTAACCGCCAGGTCCCTCCTTTGTAGCCATTGTGCGCAACTTTAGCTTTTCCTTCCTTTGTGATTGGGCTATCGGCGCAGGGCAAGCAACTGCCAGGATATGTGGTTCGAGAGTTCTATGGCTACCTGAAGTGTGGTCGTTTGGGACATGTGATAATTGGGGGCACGGGCACCGCTAATAGCAACCGCACTCTGGAGTGAATTGGGGGCAATTTACATCTCGATATACATCGCGATTGCCTGTCTGTTAGCGTTAATTTCCGTAAAAATGCTGACGAAGACCCATGGTACGGATTTGGACAATGCCGGTGCAGCGCAGTGAGCAGGACCATCCTATTGGTCAGGTTTTGACGGATGCAGGCT
>DTZW01000088.1 GCA_012961165.1 Gammaproteobacteria bacterium
GCGAGAGCCGGGTTCTTAATCGCTGTTTTTCCATAACTGCATTCTATCTTTATTATTGACAATCTAAAATAGTGTGGTTATTTTAGATTGTCTAAAATAACCGTTACCGGACGCTAGCCATGACCTACGCAGCTCATCGACGCATTATTGATGTCGATTCACACCTGATCGAACTTGATGATTTTCTACACAATGCAGCCAGCCCTGAACATCTCGACCTTGTGCCATCAATGCTTGAGCAAAAAGGACTCCCCGTCGTTAAAGCCGGGCTGGACCGCGGCCGGGAATTATTCGAAAAAAGGCAGAATGACCCGTCAAGTATGGCTAAATTTGAAGCCTCGCTCATGGACAACACTAAAAATGGCTGGAGCCGGCTAGGCGCTTTTGACCCCAAAGAGCGTTCGCACACGCTCGACCTATTAGGGTTTGAAATGCAGTGGGTATTGCCGACCTTTTCTTTTCATCAAACCCTGGCCGCTGCGAAAGGAGAAGCACTCGAGGCGACTTCGATAACGCTAAACAAAGCCATGGCAAATTTCTGCGCCCATGACGATCGACTAAAAGCAGTAGGATACTTGCCGCTTAACCTGGGACCAGAAACAGCCAAAGCCATCATGGACGAAGGCTTCGCTCAGGGTTGCTACACGTTCCTGCTGCCCACCAACGAACCGAACCCAGAAGGCCGCTCATTCACGCACCCGGACTTCGACCCAATCTGGGCGACCTTCGCGGAACGACAAACGCCCGTTGGCTTGCACGTTGCCGTTAATGGTGATTACAACCCGGTATCGCCCAGTTTCAAGAATAACGGCAAGTCAGAGCTTGCTTTGGGCGGCGATGCCCCGACAGGCGAATTAAGCCTGTTAAATATTGGCGCCAGCGCCCAGTTATTCTTATCCGCCATGATCTTTGATGATGTCTTTGCACGTCATCCCGAACTGCGCGTTATCAGCATGGAACATGCCGCGTCCTGGTTACCCTCTTGGATGCACCAACTCGACTTTACGGCGAAATTGTATAAACGTATGAGAAAATTTGAAGAGGCACCCTCGGTAACGGCCAAGCGCCACCTAAAAGTCTCGCCATTTGCGGGAGAACCTGTCGGCTGGATAATCGACAATGTTGGCGAAGACATGCT
>DTZW01000089.1:0-3511 GCA_012961165.1 Gammaproteobacteria bacterium
TCGGCCCAGCCGTTGCGGTTGGCTGGCCACCCGTCTCACCGTAGGACTCGTTATCAAGCGACACGATCGTAAGATTGCCCGGGGCCTGATTGGCTATCGTTGCCAGGATGCCAAGACTCATTAAAAGCTCTCCGTCCCCAGCGAACAACACCACCCGTTTAGTGGGCTGGGCCATTGCAAGACCCAATGCGAACGGCGCAGCCTGACCCATAGTTCCAATAAAACTAAAGTGAAGCGGATTATCGCCGGTTGATGCGATATCCCAGGTTGGGCTGCCCAAACTGGATACCGTCAAAGCATTGTCTGGGCGTTGCCTCAGGAGGTGATTAACCAATGTGCGGCGCTCGAGCATGATCTCAACCTTCCTTAAACTGTTTTGCACCCAACATCTGCTGGGAGAGTAATACCGCCGCCGAGCGGCGCGTATTGAATGCAAAAGACCCCGCGGCACTGACCGTGTCAGCCACGCGCTGCTCTTCAGACACGCGGAATACCTCTACATCCATTGCACCAAGCACCTTTGGAGTGGCAAGACCCATTGGCACCTGCCACGGTATAAATTCTCCCCACTCGCCACGCATCGACACTATCGTAAGAAAGGGCGCGCGACAAATCACAGGTAGAGCCAATGCGTTGATGCAGTTACCGACACCACTTGACTGTATCAATAGCACGCCCTTGCGCCCGCCGGCCCAGGCACCACACAGCAACCCGACCCCCTCTTCCTCGGTGGTCAGGGTTATGACATCAACCTTATCGTGTTCTTCAGCCAAATGGATCAATGCGGTATGGCCTGCATCAGGTACATGAGCCACCAGGTCTATACCCTGGGCGATCAGTACGCTAAAGACCTCTTGCGGCCAATCAGACGAAACATTCAAGGGCTCACTCCTTATTGCTCTGGCGGATTTGGCAGTTTTGGCACCAATAAAGATCGCCCATTTGGCGCACTATAATCGCCGACACTGACACGCTCACAGTTCTCCTTTATTAGGCCGAGGTAAATGAAATGGCTGGGGGACCAGGATTCGAACCTGGGTTGGCGGAGTCAGAGTCCGCAGTCCTACCGCTAGACGATCCCCCAATAAAAAGGGTATTTTAAAAGAGAAGCATCGTTAATTCAAAACTTTATAACGTTGTCGGTTCGGAGCGCTCAACGTGGCTGAACGAGCGGGGCCACTACATGAGCGCATTAGGGATGTTGGAAATGTCGTGCAGGAATACGTCTGTAAGGTAGATAAGACATTCGAACCAGGTAATGGGAAATCTTCCCTACTCCGCAGTCCAGGAGACCAGTGTTCCCATCGTCCAGGTCAATATACCGTTATTTACTGACCATGTTCCAGTGTAATTCGGGCCTGTATAGCTGGCGCAACTACCATCTTTGCTCAGTATTGTGGAAGCCCATGAGCTACCTGTCACACTAAGTGAGAGGGTCACACTGTTACACCCGCTTGTTGGATCGTCATCCTTGGTCACCCATTGATTTTAACTGATCACCAGTTGCGCATTTTGATTTGAAATATCCATTACAACAGGTGTTGCAACCCCACTTCCAAGGAGAGTCTGGGTCAGCACATGCCATGTACCCACATACCCTGACTGCGATCCACTTGACGTGCTGCCCCCTCCACAAGCCGCTACCAGTAGACATATGCTACCCAACACCATTAACTCGGATGCTCTCATTAGCTTGCTATTCAGCCTGTTAATTTTCATCTCCCCTAATTCAGGGTTTAGTTGGTCAATTCCAGTGAAACCATTGTAATGTTATACCAGATTCAAGGATGTGCGCCCTGTCCCCTTGTTGGGCGAGAGTATGGGGAAGATGTGATGGGGGTCACATGAAACAAGCAGTGATGCGGAATAGGTATTTGATTGGAGGAGTTTGGTTAGGGAAATTACGCAGAAGATCTAAAGAGGATAAAGGCGGCAAGCGCTTTAAGATTGGGTTATTGCTGGATCGCTACTGGAGCCAGAGCAGGCTTGACTTCAAACTGGGGCGCAAACATAGTGGTTTTGCAAGTTTGTTTGGCGCGTGGGATCATGTCACAAAACAATCAAAAGGCTATGTCATGAACCGGTTCTTAATGATACTGATGGCTGCTGCTCTAGCTTGCTTCAGCATCAACCAGATCGCAATTGCTGGCCAGGAAATGAAGGCAGCGCAAAGTGCCTGCAAAAAAGTGCTTCGCACTGACAAATGGCTCGAAAAATTTGACAACCAAACGCTCTGTTACCAAGCGGCAGTTCAGGGTAGTTCCTATGCCCGCAAAATGCTGCACCGGTCCTCGTTTCTGGTGGAACCCGTCTTGCGGCTTTATCTTGATGTCGCGATCCCCGCTGCGACTTTGAGCCTGGACTTAACCACCAGTGAGCGAAGGCGCCTGCAACGGCAACAGACCAAATTCTGGCGCAGCAAAAAGGACTCAGATTTTGATCTGTTGTTCCTTCAGGATAACGCTGGCTTGCCTTATCGTTTCTCCAACGCCACCCAGAAAGGGAAAATAGCAGAAGTCATCGTGCATTTTCAAAAAGGGCTCAGCACAAGCACTGAACCTGCGCCCCAAGCGCCGGCGGCAGGTCGTTACCTGTTGAGAAAGCCAAACAAAACCTGGCTGATAGACGACTTTGAGCCGGTTCGTATGGAATTGGACATCATGCGGAGAGGACTCTGGTTAGGTGACTATGTGAGCTATGCCAGATCTGCCTATGGCAACGTTATCGACCTGGGCTTCATCGCACTCGCCAACGAGGCCGGCCTGTCTCATTTTTGGCTTTCGGGTGAGTCCGGCCAGGATGCTGAATTTTTGCGCAGAAATCACGGCAAGGGGTTGAGTGTAGAGTCCTACCAAACCACCTCCTCGAGTGGCGACAGTGAGTCAGGGACAGCTATCAACATCGGTTTTTTGAAAAAAGAATCTGATGCGCCGGATGCGTCCTCGGTTACTGACCCGCTGGAACGTGCGCAATATCAGATAGTCCAAAGGGATGGACGGTGGTTTATTGCGTCTTTTCAGGAAATAGAGACTTCCCCGAGCGGCTCAGCCGAAACTGTCAATGATGAACAGTGGATCTTTGAAAATCCCGCATCCGTCGCCAAATACCTGTCACAGTCGCAAACCCTGGCTGGAAATCTTAAGGCCTGTAAACCCTCCGAATTCGCATTTTCGGTACCCACCATTCCAACTAGAAACGTCCAATTTATTATTCAAGGCTCGAAGGGAAACCTATGTCACTTTAAGGTCATGATCGCAGGGTCAATCGGGCTGCTGTGCAAAGCGCCTGCACAAGCAGTCGAGGCACAACTCGCCATGGAGCAAACCTGGGCGGAACAACTTCAGGCCTACCATGATGGACCCTTCCCACTTAGGCTAACGCCGGATAAAAATCTCGCAGACAGGCTAGGCCAGGCCATGGTCGAATCCTGCGAAGCGACCATAGACGAGGGGCCACGCGTAGATCTAGAACAATATGTCAGTGACACCTTTGCCTATATGGAGAACCTTGA
>DTZW01000089.1:3560-6492 GCA_012961165.1 Gammaproteobacteria bacterium
TACCCGCACCCGATCATTCCAGGGTTTACCGGCAAGAACATCATCAAAGGCTACGAAGATAACAAATGCCTGATCCAGATCCATATGCCCGGCAATATGCTCATGGAATGTAAGGCGTCAGGCCGCCATGTCGAACTGCTGCTCAACCAGAGCGCACAAATGCTGAAGGACTTGCAGGAAACCGGGCGCTATGAATTTTCAATCAAGATCGACCTTGGTACTGGCGTGAGTTCGTCTGAATTAAGCGACCTGATGGGCGAGGAGTGTAAGTGGTAGGTAGAGGCTTTTCCGTAGTCTTGTTCAAGTCTCTACCGCTATCAGACAAGGCTCAAACCCAACCTCTCTTGCAACCAAGAGTTAACCGGTCGTTGCGGAACTTGTAGTTGCTTATCCAGACAGGTTCTGGGTTTACGGTTGCACGGGGTCGTCGGGCCAAGCAATGCAATTACACAGCGCCGGCATCAATAAACATTTGGATTCACTGTTGGAAAGGGGCGCTGGCCACAACCGGACTTAACCCGGTAAAGAGTCCGAAAACAAATACAGGCACCAATAACTGGCAAAAGACCGCTGACCGGCGATTCGTCAATTGAGCCCAACAGAATAAATTGTCACCACTTCGGCAGTGGCATCCAGCGTTGCTTAAGAACGTAATTGCCTGGGCCAAACTACCCCTCTTGAGCTGCACGGATGCGCCGCAAGGCACGATCAAGAAGTTCGGGCGGTTCCCAGTTAGGGGTCATGCGGCCATCGGCATCGACGGGCGGATTGTTTTCATCAAAAATGGTTCTTGCCGTCTTGATATCTTCTTCGGCCTCGGCGTATCTTCCCTGCATCTCCAAGGCGAGTCCCCGGTAGCGGTATCCGTGGGTTTGGTCCGGCTGTCGATCAATCAATGTCGTCCCAATCTCTTCAAGCAGGGTGCCATCGCCGATGCGCATGGCGACAGTCGCGGCGTTAATCAAGGGCTCGGCAAGGCGCGTGATTGCCTTGGCATTGGATTCAAGGACCATATCGCCAAACTCCACCCGGACTTTCCAGATCGAATCATCGGGAAGCGCGGGATCAACCCTGAATACGCGGTTAATACTGAGCCGCTCCCCATAGACATACACGCTCGGCACGCCAACGGAAGTCAGGCTGAAATGCTTCGTGGGTGCAGGATCATCTGCGCCCGCATTGATGAGCAATGGCGCTTTAAACGCAAGCCACGCCTTTAACGTTTTGGTATCACTTTCTTGGGTGGCAAGTGCAATCTCTAAAACCGAAGGCCCGGGCGACTGGCCCGGGGAGACCCCAAGGTGCAACTCTGCCTGTGCGGCAACGGTCCCCGGGAGAGCGAATACCAGAATAACTATCAGCCACATGTGACGCATCAAAATTCGCACCCTTTTGGCCAAGTTGTTTCCTTATCCTGGTTAAGACTCATATTCGTGATCAGCGTACCAGTGCAACTGGCATCACCCGCCATAGGCAGCCAGTACTCGCTGCCGTCTTCTTCTTCAATTTTTTTAAGCGATCCGGCGTTTATCCCAGTGCCGCCCAAAGATCGGGCAAAAGCGGTCTGTGGCGTGTTATCGAGGTGGTAGGGCAAGTCATAACACTTGCCGTCAACATACTGTTGCGAGGGGCCAGCATATCGCATCAGATTATCTTCTGGTCCAGAATACATGCTTCCTCCTCTTGGTTCTACCGTACCCGCACCACATTCAAACGTTCCCGAGTCAAGCCCCGGGTGCCACAAATTGACCCCATGGCCAAGTTCGTGTGCTACGACGCCCACCCCTATCATAGACATTAGCCCGACCGGTTTTCCGGCGAACAATAAATCCAGATATTCGATGCTTGTTATTTCACGACTCCCGACAAAAATCCGATCAGCATCCACGTTCTCGTAGTGGCCCTGTTGAAAATATCTTTCGGGCGTTACACATCTATCGACGATCTGTATCGGTTCGGTTACGTTTGGACCGCCAAGAAATAAACCTGGACCAGGAGCCATCCCGCAAATACCCTCACCAAGGTCTTCAACGACGACAATATGAAGACCTTTCTGGCCTTTCGAGTCCCGGGTTATCGCCTGGTGCTCACCGCGGTTAAAGTTAACGATACGCTGCTCGTCATATTCGTCGGCTTCAATCTTGTGCACCGTGAGCTCGGATGCTTTTTCAAATAGACCTATGCCGGCATCGATCAGCACTTTTTTGTCGTCCGCATCGTTGTGTACAAAAAGATCTTTTTCCCTCGGGTTGGTATCAGCCCACTCGCCTTTGATGTGAAAACCCCGGTATTCTTCGTAGTTGGAGAACCCATCACCGGGCTCGCGGCCTTCGGGGGTCTCGTCATCATCTGCTGCGGCATCGCCGGAGACGTCCTTATCCTCTTCCCAGAAATCAGCGATCTTGTTTTCATCCTCGTCAAGGGGAATGGTGACATAACCCTCGCCGTTCTCTGAGGTGCACGGGAACCAATGGCCGCCGGGGTTTACCTCACATTTGAGCTTACCCCAGGCTCCATAATCGTTGGCTTTGATCGTTACCGTCGCTGATGTCATGGTGCGGTTGGTTTCGATCGTCCAGCCGTCTGAGGTCTCCTCGGGAGTCAGGAAGCCAGCCAGTCCGTCCAGGAACTCCAGATCCAGTGAATCATCGTCTTTGTCGCCGGCGTTCATTGCCCAACCCTTCTCGCGGGTGACATCGAACAGTGTGAAACGGAATTTTCCCGGAATCGCGGGCTGTTCGACACTTGCAGTTACAAAAAGTGTATTAGCCTCGTTGTCATGCTCGGGCCGCCAATTCCTTTGCACCTCTTCCAGTGATGGCTTGACCTCGTAAATTCTGTCCACGCTCCAAAAAGCCCTCCTCTGTGTTTTACTCACACACTTGGAAGTGCCGGGCAATATAGGGCGCATATAAGAGCCGCTCATCTGACC
>DTZW01000090.1 GCA_012961165.1 Gammaproteobacteria bacterium
GCCCTTAGCGGGGAAAAGCCCTTAGCGGGGGAAAGCCTTTAGCGGGGGAAAGCCTTTAGCGGGGGAAAGCCTTTAGCGGGGGAAAGCCCTTAGCGGGGAAAAGCCCTTAGCGGGGGAAAGCCCTTAGCGGGGGAAAGCCCTTAGCGGGGAAAAGCCCTTAGCGGGGAAAAGCCTTTAGCGGGGAAAAGCCCTTAGCGGGGGAAAGCCCTTAGCGGGGAAAAGCCCTTAGCGGGGAAAAGCCTTTAGCGGGGAAAAGCCCTTAGCGGGGAAAAGCCTTTAGCGGGGAAAAGCCTTTAGCGGGGAAAAGCCCTTAGCGGGGAAAAGTTTTCAGTGAAAAGGCAGTCTTGTGTCCTGGCTTCAAGTGGTAAGGTCGGCTTTGCCAGAACAAGTTATTGGAATGGAAAAAGATGTCGCTCGATCAATTCAAATTGAAACAACTCAACATTGATGTCGCTGCATTGGCCGCGGTACGCGCTTATTCACAACAAAGCGGCACTCATCAACTAGTCGTCAAGTATCAGGGTGTGACCATTATCGATGACGCAACATCGGATGAGCCGGTTGATGTATTTGCCATCCAAAAGGGGCTGGTGTCACTACTGATCGGCGTTGCGGAAGACAAATATCTCATCGAGACGTGTGACTCGATTAATCATCTAATGGACCCGGAGTGGACCTCTCTGTCTCCGTGGGACGAAGCCAAACTCACCGTAGAGATTCTACTCAACATGACGACAGGGATGAACGATGAGCTCGCAGCGCAAGGTGTGGTTGGTGAAAGTTGGCGCTATAACAACGTCGCCTACAACTACTTAAAACGAATTTTGGAGGAACAAACGGGTCAGTCATTGCAGGCGTTGAGCAAACAATGGATGTTTGAAAGTGCCGCTATGAATAACACTCATTGGGTAGAGCGCGCGCAGGTTTTACCGGATGGCCGTCCGTTGACGGGTCTTATGTCCACTGCAAACGATATAGTGAAGTTGGGTGAGTTGGTGTTGAAACACGGTGACGGGCTGGTGCCCAAATATTATATTGATCAGATTGCCAAGCCGGGTTCGAATGAAAATCCAGCATGGGGCTGGTGTTGGTGGAACAATAATCAGAGCAGTTTCAGACTGCCAATGCGCGAGGAGAAGTTGATTCAAGGTGTACCAAACCCACAGGCGCCAGCGGATATGATTTCCGCCAGAGGTGCATTTGAAAATGTCCTTAACATTGTGCCGAGCATGCAACTCATTGTGGCAAGAACGGCGAAGGAGCGAACCAGGGAGCCCGCTAAAGTCAATGAAACACAAGGCCGCCCAACGCAAAAAGGCGAAGCAAAAGCCACTAAGCCTGCTCCCTTCGAACGAACCTTTTGGGAACTGCTGACCAAAGCACTGCCCTGGTGAGTGGGTTCGTTCGTCTTACATATCAGTAGATTGATTGTAGCGCATTGAATTTAGGTGGCGAGATAGCCTCCCTCGACCGGAATTGCTGAACCCGTTATATAGCCAGCATCATCCGAAAGTAAAAAAGCGATAGTCGAACCATACTCAGCATAGGGATCGCCCACTCGGCGAATAGGCAACCAGGGCTTTGGTCGTGGCAGTTTCGCGCTCGGTGTACTGTGACTCCGCTGATCTTCTTTGGCGTGTTTAGCAAGGTTACTATTTGCCACTGGGCCAGGTTGTATAGCATTGGCTCTGATGTTTTGGGAACCGTAGTCAACCGCAATCTGTTTCGCCAAAGCAATGACACCTGCTTTGGATACAGCATAAGAAGCAGCCGCTCCTCCGGCACCAATGACGGACCCGGCAATGGAGGATGTCACCACAAAGGCACCGCTGCCATTCTCAATCATATAGGGTATTGCATGTTTCGCGCACAAGAAGGGCCCCGTTAGGTTCACACCAAGCACTGCATGCCAATCTGCTATTGCCGTTTCATGGATCCAGCCAGAGCCTGCTGTTCCGGCATTCGCAACCATACCGTAAAGACTACCAAAGGTTTTGACAGTTTCCGCAACCGCCGCTTTCACCTCGGCTTCAACAGCAACATCGCAAGTCAGCGCGATGGCGCGTCCGCCTTTTGCATTGATTCCTGCCGCGACTTCTTCGGCAAGTTCAGCACGCAAGTCTAGTACCGCGACGAGTCCGCCCTCGTCTGCGATTCGCTCGCAGGCACCTTTACCTATGCCACCACCACCACCGGTAACAATGACTACCCGATCCTTGAGTCGGCTACTATCTGTCATGGGGTTCTCCTGAAAAAGATCCGTTATAAACTGATGCCGTGACAGACATCAAGGTTTTAAGTGTTGTACCCCTGCGCCATCACAGGACAACCGTCGGTAATCACGCCTCAGAACGTCAATGTGAAGCCACAAATCCTGGCAGTGCATAACGATTATCTGTAATGCAGTTTCGGTTGCTCCCGAAATAAAGGGCGACGGATGCTGCTTCGGTATTCAGAATATTGACTGAGTATCCCTGCAGGCGTCGGAGTGATAACGTACCTGCAAGTCATCATCAGCGGTAAGTAACCTTTAATTTCCTTTCATGTTGAGTCGTGCCTTTCGCCATGCGCTCCGGCAGTAACCCGATCGTCCGGCAATACTGACTGGCTGTCTAATACAAAGGTCATCACGTACTATGTTTTAAGTGCATATGATTGAGAGTTTCTCACGGTGATAACAAAATCTTCAGGATTAACCCTGCCAACCAAACTGGCATTTGGCATTGGTGCGACTGGAGAGGCCGCAACAAATTGGATATTTAACGCACTTACATTTTTCTTCTATAACCAAATTCTGGGGCTTTCAGGAACGCTGACTGCGGCTGCTGTGACCATCGGCATTGTCTCTGATGCGTTCACGGACCCGCTCGTCGGCTCGATTTCAGACCGCTGGCGATCTCGCTTAGGACGCCGCCATCCCTTCATGTTTGCCGCGCCCCTGCCGCTAATTGTCACGATTTACCTGATCTTCAACCCGCCTGCTGATTTTGAAGGTCTTCATCTGTTCGCATGGTTCGCGCTGTTCACCGTATTGATGCGTATCTGCTCCACCCTGTTTGCTGTGCCTCATCTGGCGATGGGAGCCGAACTCTCTGACGATTACATCGAACGCACCCGAGTCATGAGTTACAACAATGTTTTTACTTACATCGGCGTAATTGTCATGCACGTTGTTGTCTGGTTTGTCATTTTCCCAAGCTTCGACGATGGCCGTATGACCCAGATGGCTTACAACCCGGTGGTTATATTCTGCACCAGTCTCGTTATGGTCTGCATGCTTGGCTCGGCTTACGCGACTCGGGGTCAAATTCCAAAAATGAAGAAAGTACCCGATGATCTGCCGCGCTTCAGCACCCGGCAATTATTTCGGGAGATGTATTCAGCAATGCGTAACAGGAACTATCTTTTCCTGTTGCTAGGGCTGTTCTTTTTATCCATTACCATCGGCACCCATGAAACACTGGGGCTGTATATGTTCACTTTCTATTGGGAATTCTCCGACCAACAGATTGGCTGGCTCATTCTTGGTAACGTCTTTGGTTACACTATCGGTTTCACTGTCACTGCGCGTGTTCACCAGATTATCGAAAAGCGATGGGCTATTGTCTGGTCTGCAGCCGGCCTTAGCGTCGCCTGGTCGAGCGCCGTTACGCTGCGACTCTTTGACTTGGCACCCGAGAACACAACCTGGACGCTCGTTAGTTTCGTTGTGTTCTTTGGCACAATTGCGTCGGCCTGTGGCTCGATACTTAACATCAGTGTCATGTCAGCCTTGGCCGACATAGCAGATGACCATGAACTGAATACCGGTCGACGCCAGGAAGGTATTTTCTATTCCGCACGGACCTTCTTCGCCAAGGTCACCAATGGAATCGGTCACGTTGTCGCAGGCGTCGCCCTGGATATCATCGAATTCCCGCAGGGCGTCGAAGCAAGTCAGATTCACCCGGACAAAATCTATGCACTCGGTTTACTCGATGGACCGTTCGCTATGATCTGGGGCTTGATCGCGGCCTGTATTTACGCGGGATATCGAATCGACCGGGCCTACCATGCGAACATTCGAGAACAGTTACAGAAACGCGCGAACAATAGCCCAGGGGTAAAAACCTAGTTCCCTCAAATCGGACCTTTGCATTCGGCTAATTTCGCGGCGTGAACCGTGGTGTTGAGATTGTCTAAAGAACTCCAGCTGTAGACCCTTTCTTGTGTTGCGGCGATGGTTGATGCAATTCAGAACACATTGCTTAAGTAGTTGCTAAACGACATCAACCAGCCTGGTTTTTTAATGAATGCCGCATCTATTATGTGTATCGTCGCCCAACCACTATAAATAAGGGCACAGGATATGAGTAATCTACTTTCGGCTGCGGACCGATCTGCGATTTTAGAACTCGTTGCGGAGTACAGCTTCAGGTGGGATGCCGCGGAAGCGGACGAATTTTCCCAGCTCTTCACTGAAGACACAGAGTGCAACTTTTACCTAAATGGCGAATCTGATCCGTCTACCGAACTACGCGGGCGCGACAGCATGCGTGAGGCCGCAAACGTTCGGGCTGGGTATTTCAAAAAAATCGGGCTGATCACCAAACACCTGATGCCCAATACGGTTATCACGGAGATTGACGCCCGGACTGCAAGCTTGCGGACGCACGCTCTAATAACATGGCAAATGCTTGCCAAACAGCCATTGCCGCAGCCTGTTCAAGCTGGCTACTACGATAGCCTTGTCGTTCTTACGCCGGACGGGTGGAAATTCAAGCGTAGGGACATTCGATTGAACGGGGTGTTCAAGGTTAAAGCCGTATACGGATGATGATGCCGTCGATGAGTACGCGAAGAAAAACACAATAATATTTGTGAGGGTTTTTGGTTTCAAACCACTTTTCTCAGGATTGTAAAAGTATCCCGTTCAATAATTATCGAAGTGATTAGTTTGGGCAGGCCGCTGTATCCTCGGAATGGCCAATGTCTAATTGAGTACTGATCTTTAGGCTTACAAGCGGAAGGGTTGATTAGCTCATCTATGCCCTGGCCGAACTGTAAAGTGTTTGAATGCATCGCATCCGTGCACCAAAGGCGTCTAAGAAGTCCTGTGAACGCGCTCGTGCTGTGACCAAGGTTTTACCGAGGAAAGAGAAACGGTTTTATCAGATTGGATTTCTTTCCATTAATTGTCTGGCGATAATGATTCTTTGCATTTCATTTGTACCCTCACCAATACACATGAGGGGCGCATCCCGGTAATAGCGTTCCACATGGGACTCTTTAGAATAACCATAAGCGCCATGAATTCGCATGCACTCGGATGCATTTTCCATTGCGGCTTCGGAAGCAAATAATTTCGCCATGCCAGCTTCCATATCACACCTTTCGCTGCGGTCATAAGCTCGAGCAGCATCCTGGACCAATAACCTCGCTGCGTGGCAACGGGTAGCCATGTCACCCAGTTTCGTCTGAATTGCCTGATGTTGGCCAATAGGTTTACCCATGGTTTCGCGGATTTGGGCATAGGACGTAGCTGCCTTTAAGGCAGCAGTGGCAACCCCGACACCCCTGGCGGCTACATTGATACGACCCAGCTCCAGCCCCCCAACAGTATGATGAAAGCCATGCCCCTCTTCACCACCGATTAGATTATCTGCAGCGATCACATAGTTATCAAAGAACAGCTCTGCGGAGTCGATACCTTTGTAACCCAGCTTCTCAAGCTTAGGCCCCACAGAAAACCCAGGCCCCTTTTCTGCAAGGAACAGGCTCATTCCTTTATGGCGAGGTTGAATTTCCGTATCGGTTTTAACCAACAGTGCAACGCAATCTCCCTCAATGCCATTTGAAATCCAGGTTTTAGACCCGTTGATAAGGTAATGGTCACCCTCTTTATGTGCTTTTGTGCGAATAGCCTGAAGGTCTGTACCGCAACTGGGTTCCGTTAGCGCAAGACCACCCCTTATTTCACCTGTCGCGAATCTTGGCAGGAATCTTTGCTTTTGATCTTCCGTCCCAAACCGCTCAACAGCAGCCGCCATAATAAGATGAGAATTAAAAATTCCCGTGAGTGACATCCAAACCTCAGAAATAGCGGTCACGACCTTCGCGTAACTGGAGCTCGGCATACCCAGCCCACCGTACCTCTGACTAATGGTGGCCCCAAACAAGCCGAGCGATTTCATTTGCTCCACCATTTGAATTGGATACTCATCTGCATGATCTAGTGCTAAAACCTTGTCTTTAACTTCTTTATCCAGCCATTTATCAATAGCATTAAGAATTTGATACTCGTCATCCGTTGTGAATGCGTCTCCGGATCTGTTGGGGATTTCTTCTGTCATATCTGTTTTTCTCCTGCAGCGATAAGGTCATCAGCACCATGCCCACGTTTAGGTACCCAAAGTGTTCTGCAAAAACGCATCACTAGTTCACCCTTCTGATTGTTGGCGCTTGTTTCAACAGACACAACGCCGTGCGTGGATCTGGATTTTG
>DTZW01000091.1:0-4027 GCA_012961165.1 Gammaproteobacteria bacterium
CGACATGAACTCACCGATAGTTTCGGGAAACTCCATCACATGTGAATCGGCGTCATGGATTGTTCTATTTTCTACATAGGCCATAGCTGATCTCTGCAACACTTGTTCCGTCTATTACACCATAGTAAACCGCGATCAACGACAGTGTGTTTAGACCAATGGGTGGGCGCAACCTGGCGGCACTTCCAGGATCAGTTTGCCGCTGCTGTGTTAAGCCTTTTTAATCAAACAGGGTCGCTAAACGCTTCTTCATGGAATCGGCGATATAGAGCGAAACGGCCTGAAGCGTGCTCGTCGGATTAACACCCGCGGAGGTCACAAAGACACTGCTATCGACCACGAACAGGTTTTTGACTTCGTGGCTTCGTCCCCATTCATTGACGACGGATCGCGTTGGATCCGTTCCCATCCTGGCGGTACCCATGGAATGGCCACTCGAGACGCCAGAACTAATGGTAGGACTGGTGGCAATTGCGCCCGCAGCGTTAAAGACTTCTTTCGCTCGCTCACCAGCATGCTCAATCATCTTCTGGCTGTTCTCACCCAATGTGTAAGATATTTTCACGGCAGGAATGCCGTTCGAATCCACTAGCTCCGGGTCCAGCGTGACCGTGTTGTGTTCTTCGGCAAGATCCTCACCAACAGCACAAATACTCCCCGCTTTATCGAACAACTGATCGAATGCAGCATGATGTTCACTGCCCCAGGGCAGCATGCCCATCATCATCCCATTAAGTGCTGTGCCAGAAGGCCCACTGCCTCGCACGATTTCCATCGTGTAACCACGTTTGAACTTCCTCAACGGATCGGTCTCATAGAATTCTTTGCTCCAGAGCGCGCAACCAATGGGACCCATGAACCCATCAATGCGGGAATCAAACTGACCCTGAACAACCGCCATTGCATGCAACATCAGATTCTTGCCTACCAATCCGCTGCCGTTGGCAATCCCATCAGGGAATGCCGTTGATACTGAGTTCAGTAGAAGCCGTGGTGTGCCCACACCGTTACAGGCGACGATCACAACTGCGGCTTTCTGTTCGTGTTCGATGCCATTTTCGTCGTAGTAAATGGCACCTGTCGCCATTCCCTTTTTGTCCACGGTGATTTCACGCACTCTACATCGTGTTCGTAATTCAACTCCGGCTCGAATGGCATAGGGCCAGTATGTGATATCCGTACTCGCCTTTGCCCCCTGGGCACAACCGGAACTGCAGGGACCAAGATTCAGGCAACGATCACGTCCATTATAAGGCTCAGTGGCAATTGCACTTTCTGACGGCCACCAATGCCATCCAAGTTCATTGAAACCGCCGGCAATTCTCTCACCAAGCTTGCCGAGGGGCACTGGAGGTAATTGTATTTCCTTGGGCGGGCAACCGGGATCACCCGCAAGACCGGCAACGCCCATCATCCGGTCATTTTCTGCGAAGTAAGGTTCCAGTGTTGCGTAATCAATCGGCCAGTCTTCGCCCACACCGTCAAGGCTGCGAGTCCGAAAATCCGACGGGTGAAAGCGCGGGAAGTGCGCCATATATAAAATAGTCCCGCCACCTACGCCATTAAAGTTCACGACCTTTACCGGGGATTCATCATCATCAATAGGGTAATCAACATCGAGCCGACGATCATTGGGTCTAATCGCAAAATCCTGGCGGGTTTCATATCCAGGGCCAGCGGATGGGTAGTTAGCCGAGTTAACCCAGTCGCCCTGTTCCAGACACAGAATCCTCATGCGAGTGTCAGCAAGGCTCCAGGCGACAGCCGCCCCCGAAGCGCCAGCGCCAATGATTAGTACATCAACCGGTTCGTTGGACATCCCTACTCCCCCGATTCCAATATCCGATAGAAAGGTTCACGACCTCTGACCGGATCCAGCAGCGACCAGTCGGTTTCCTCAACGTCGTAACCTCCCGGATACGGTGACGGTGCATTAACACCGAGCGATGTAAGAACGACTGAATTGGCGTAGTACGCCTGGATGACCTGTGATTCAAAGATCTGGAAAAAAGCAGGGTACGCTTGCCGATACTGGTTTATTAGCGTCACCTGTTCACTGGCGGCTAGTTTTTCTAATGTGAGCGTCGCCAGAATAGCTAACGCGGGCTTCAAAACAGATTCATGGGTCGAAAGCCGGGAAAGGATGTCTTTGAACAGTTCAGGATCAGCGGCTGAGGGTCGATCCTCACCCGCCGGAATCATCAAATCACACAACCTGGTTAGCAGCGCCCTTTGGTCTTCGGTATAGGTGCTATCCGATGCCAGAATATCACTCAAAACTGAAACCTCTACGTTTTAGGCTTTTAGCCTTTTAGCCTTTTAGCCTTTTAGCATGAATCGTACCAGATGAATCCGTTTATACTACCGGATCAGTGTTCAACCTGGGACTAGATTTGTACTACGACACAGAAGCCCGCAACAAGACATCAGCCGCACCCGATTTGCCTTTCAACCCATTTAAGGCGCTGATTGCACCTCGCCCTATCGGCTGGATTTCAACGCTAACCCCGGAAGGCAACGTTAACCTTGCACCCTATAGTTACTTCCAGGCGGTCGCAGATAATCCCGACATCGTGATCTTTAGCGCCACTCCCGGGCTGACAACGAAGGATGGCGCTGTTAGCTTTACCGATGAACGAAAGCATTCTGAAAGCAACGCCATCAGTTCCGGTGAGTTTGTTTGCAACCTGGTGACCCATGAACTGGCTGAAGTCATGAACATGACATCGGCCCATCTACCTCGGGATACGGATGAAGCGGCACACGCAGGCATCCAGATGATCCCTTCAACCAGAGTAAAACCACCAAGGGTGGCAGCGTCACCGGCGGCAATAGAATGCGTGGTTGTAGATACCCATACCATTCGCCATCGTGGCGGTGATCACAGCTTTCAAATGGTGTTTGGCGAGGTTGTCGGAATACACATTAACGATCAATTTATCACCGATGGCCGGGTTGACACGACAGCAATGCGAATCCTGACCCGTATGGGGTACGACGAGTACGCTGTACTGACTGAATCGTTCCGCATGACCAGGCCAGACAACGACCCCATTCTGGATGGCAGGTTGAAGGTTTAGCTGTCCATTCTTAATATCGGTTTGATTACCTCACCACTCTTACTATCTGCAATTGCCTGGTTGATATCCGAGAAATCATAAAACTTTACGAACCTGTCGTAGGGCAACTTCCCCTGGGCATGCAGCGCGGCCAGGTACGGCACAAAAGTCTGCGGATTAGAATCACCCATAACGACACCTTTGATCCCTCTACCGAAACCGACATGATCCATATCAAGCGGATGCATCGTTCCTGCAGGCGTCGCACCGACTTGAGCGCACCAACCTGGCCGAGCAAGACACATCACAGCAGCATTGACGGCTTCCGGGACACCGGAACATTCAACACTGAAGTCAGCGCCACCCTTGGTCAACGACAGCAACTCATCAATCAAAGCGCTATCGTTAGGCGGTAGTGCGTGAGTTGCCCCCAGGCTCATCGCCATTTCGCGCCTGCTGCTAATCGGGTCAATCACAATGATTTGCTGGCAGCCTGACAACACAGCGCCCATTACCGCCGCCAAACCTACAGTACCGGCACCAAAAATCGCAATGCTACTCCCGGCACGGGGTCGCAAAGCGTTCATCACGGTGCCTACGCCGGTGGTCAGACCACAGCCGAGCGGACCAAGCAATTCCAGGGGATAACTGTTGTCGACCTTTATCGCAGCGCGCCCCGGCACAATACTATGCGTTGCAAAAGAAGACTGGCCGACAAACCTGCCACGAACCGGTTCGCTGCCAGCGCTCAATGGACTCGTCCCGTCGACCCGGCAACCTGTCAGGTTACGTTCGACGAACTCATCGCAGTAAGAAGGTAATCCATGATGACATTTACGGCAGCTGCCACACGAGTCCCCGGAAAGAACAACATGGTCGCCTACGGAAAGGTGTTTGACACCATCACCAACCATCTCGACGATGCCCGATCCTTCATGACCAAGCACCATGGGCAATGGCAATTTCAC
>DTZW01000091.1:4102-6466 GCA_012961165.1 Gammaproteobacteria bacterium
AATCCTCACCAGCACTTCATCAGCACGTGGCTTCTCCAGTTCGTAGTCACCCAGGATGAACGGCTTAATGGGATCCGTCGCGATTGCAGCTCGAATGGTGGTCATAGTTCACTTCCAAAAGTTGCTAGTTCGGTAATGTTCCAGTGTTGTTGTCTCAAATAATCCACGAAAACCCCCGACTTTCCAACCAATAAAATGATGGGTAACCGCTGAAAAGTGGCGCGTTACCCCCGAATTGAAGCGGCAGAAAAGCCAAACAGCACGTTGAATAATGTGTGGCAGCAGCCGAGGTCGTTTCTAGCTGTTTTTCATTTTGATAGACCTGTAAAGGGTCCGTCGAACAACTTCAGTCGAACAAATAGTGCGTTAAGTTTTCCAGATTCTGCTCACTCGCCTCTAGCCTCGCGATGGTTTGCAGGTGCACTTCATCGGGACCATCATAGATTCTAAAAGCCCGGGCTTTACCAAAAGCGCGGGCAGCAGGTGTGTCATTCGTGACGCCCTTAGCGCCATAGAGTTGCACAGCACGATCTGCGATCTGCTGATAAACACGGTCCACAGCAACCTTGATCATTGATATTTTCTTTCGAGCTTCTTTATTACCCACAGTATCGATGAGGTGCGCGGCTTGTTGAACTAACAACCGACATTGATCAAGTTCGATTCTGGATAAACTGATCGCCTCAGAGGTAGAGCTATACTCATCAAGACGCTTGCCGAAGGTCGTTCGCTCTGTTGACCTTTTCAGCATGAGTGAGATCAATACCTCGCATTCGCCTATTGCTCTCATGCAATGATGCAGTCGCGCAGGTCCCAGACGAGCCTGGCCCATGGCAAAGCCCTCTCCCTCTTCGCCTAAAAGATATGCCACCGGCACACGCACATTCGTAAAGGTAAGTTCTGGGTGCAGGTTGGTAACGCTCTCGTGTTCGAACACCGGTAGGTTTCGAACCACTTCGACACCTTCCGCATGGCGAGGAATCAAGATCAACGATTGGCGTTTGGATTTTTTTGCGGTTGCATCGGTAACACCGACAAGAATAATCAGCTGAGTGTTCTCATGAGAGGCATTCGAGGCAAACCACTTTCGGCCATTAATGACATATTCATCGCCATCACGAACGATCGTTGTTTCCAGATTCACAGGGTCTGACGATGCCACACCCGGCTCAGTCATCGCAAAGGAAGAACCGAACTCGCCCTCAAGCAAGGGATTGAGCCAGTCTTCACGTTGCTGCGCCGTGGCAAAAAGTTGCAGAAGTTCCATGTTCGGCACATCTGGCGCATGGCAGTTGAAAACTCTTGATGCCCATTCAAGCCGGCCTAACACTTCAGCCACGCCTGTGAATTCCAGATTACTCAGTTTTGTACCCGGTTCGCTGTCACCCAGCCTTGGCAGCGCCATATTCCATAATCCCAACGCTTTAGCTTCGGCGCGAAGCTGGCGCTCAATATCTGGATTGCTTTGGCCGCTTCGCGCCTGATCTACCCAAAGTTTATTGTTGGGTAAAACGCGGGCATTAAAAAATGCTTCTACTTCATTTCTTACCTGGATTGCTTTGTCGGGTAGTTCAAACATTGGATAGCCCTGGCTAAGGTTTCAGTCGAAGTTTACCTCAGGGACTTACTTAAATTCAGGCAAAAAAAACGGGCGCCTAGAGCGCCCGTTTTCTGTTACTAACCTAACTAGGTTTTACTGCCCCATTGAATACGTAAATTCAAGACCATACAACCTTGGCGTTGTCGTTCCAGCAGTATGACGGAAGAACTCACCTTCACCCTGCCTTAAAACCTGGAGAACACCAACATCATCAAAAATGTTGTTCACAAAACCCGATACTCTCCAGTTACCGGCCGCTGACGTCCAGGTCGCTCGGATGTCAGTTCGGTCGTAAGAGTCAGCTTTTTCATTTTCGGCTTCAAAAGGCGAGTAGTAAACATCATCAATCCAGGAGTAAACACCAAATAACTCAAGTCTTGAGCCGCCGGGCAAAGGCATTTCGTAACTGGCAAATGCTGTGTACTTGAGCTCAGGCACCTGAAGGATCTGGTTACCATTGATGTTCTGGGTCAGCTTGGTGGCATCCGGAAACAGCGATTCTGGCGTACTAAGCTCTGCCGGATCTTGTATGAACAAGTCTTTCGTGTACTCGCTTGGTGTGTAACTGAAGTTACCGCCAAGAGTCCATCGATCAGAAGCCAACCACAGCGCCTCAGCTTCGATACCCCAGATTTCAGCACCCGGTGCCACCAATACCGACGTCGTTGTGCCTGGAGCACCACCGGGTACCAATGGCGGAGTAACTTCGGTTGCTACGGTATGAATGTTTTCATAATCATAGTAATAGAAAGAACCGTTCAACT
>DTZW01000092.1 GCA_012961165.1 Gammaproteobacteria bacterium
CTTCGGCGGTTACGCGGTAGAAGAGACTACCTTTAGGGCCGTCAACGAAGCCAACAGGCGGCGATCCCTGCGTCGTGCTTTGGTGGCAGCGATTAGCGTTCCACTACTGCTCCTAATCGCCGGTTCGGGAGTATCCCTGATTATCTACCTGGCACTGACTGACACGATCGGAGCATTCGTCAGCCCGGGCACCTTCGTTTCTTACATGGGCACCATATTGCTCTTGATGAGCCCTATTAAGCGACTGGCCAGGATCAACGAGTATGTTCAGGCCGGGTTAGCCGCTGCTAATAGCGTATTTTCGGTGATTGATGAACCATCTGAGAGCATAGGCGAATCCAACCCGCCACGAAAGGTTCTTGGCCGGGTAGAGTTCCAAAACGTAGCCTTCACTTATCCCCAGGGAGATCAGCCGGCCCTTCAGGGGGTATCTTTTACTTTAGAACCTGGAAAAACCGTTGCGCTTGTCGGTGCATCCGGAAGTGGTAAATCCACGATTGCGTCGCTTCTGCTGGGCTTTTATACGCCAAACAACGGTGAGATCCTTATTGATGGGATTCCGATAGGCTCTTACTCACTTACTGATTTGCGTCGCCAGGTGTCTTTGGTACCTCAAGAGCCGATCTTGTTTGACGGCACTATTACGCAAAATGTCACTTATGCCCAGAGCGGCGACCCGCAGATTAATCTGCAGCAATTGCTGGAAGCCACGGGCATAGACAAGTTTTCAAACGACGGCGAGCAGCAGGTGGGGGAGTTGGGAATGAGGCTTTCAGGTGGACAAAGGCAGCGGGTGTCATTGGCCCGCGCATTGTACCGTCCCGGGGCGATTCTAGTGTTGGATGAGGCTACCTCTGCGCTCGACGTGCTCTCGGAACAGGAGATCAAAGCCTCGTTAGATCAGTTTTCTTCACAGCGCTCGATCCTGATTATCGCGCACCGGCTCAGTTTTATTACCCGCGCAGATCAGATTCATGTGTTTGAAGATGGGCAAATTAAAGAGTCTGGCCGCCACGAAGCACTGCTAGACCGTAATGGACCCTATGCACACATGTGGCGCGTACAACAGGCTGAGGACAAGTTATACACGGATACCCCGCAGCAGCCCCTACCATGAATGTAGCGGCCG
>DTZW01000093.1 GCA_012961165.1 Gammaproteobacteria bacterium
AGCACGGCATCGGTGTGTTCCCCAGGCGCTGGCGAGTGTGGCGTTGTGGCATTGTCCACAGATGCGAACTGAAACGGCAGGTTCTGTACGAAGTACTCGCCCTCGTCATCATTGAACACAGTAAACGCGCCGCGATGTTGCAGCTGAGGCTCATCGAACAGATCTGCAGCCGTGTTGTAGCGTGAGCAAGGCACGCCATGTCGGTCGAACTGTGCCTCACACTCTTCCACCGTTCGTGTAGCGGACCACCGCTCGACCTCGGTGACAAGGTCGCGCACATTTCGGATACGAGCGATGCGGACAAACCTGGGATCGGTCCGTAAATCCGGGCGTTCTATCGCCGCACATAGCCCGGCAAAATTTTTGTCGGACACGATACAAAGCATGACGAAGCCGCTGGTAGTCGCAACTGGCAGGAACCCGCCGAATTTGGGCGCATTGGCGATCTGTGCGGCTTGCTGCTGCCCGGGAATCAACATCATCATGGATTCAAGCATCGTGATATCAATATGGTCGCCCAGGCCTGAACTGACGCGCCCCAGCAGCGCCGTTTGTATCGCTCCAAATGCGTACGCACCCGTCAACATATCAGCAATCATGATCCCTGATGCAGGCGGCCGGTCGTTTTCGCCAACCTGCGTATCCGTATGGATCTGCGCGCGCATATGCGCGATATCGTATCCGCTGGCAGCGTGGGCAACCGGTGCATACGCTGCACGCTGCGCCGCCGGTCCAGACTGTCCAAAGCCTGAGATCGAGCAGTACACTAGATCCGGCCGTCGTGCCTTGACCGACGCATAATCAAGGCCAAAGCGCTGCATGACACCAGGGCGATAGTTCTCGATGACCACGTCGGCTTCATCGATCAATCTATGCGCAAGTTCTTGCCCCTCGGTGCTGTCCAGATCAATTTGCACACTGCTTTTACCGGCATTGAAGTGAGCAAAGATACGCGCATTGCCACGCACCGTATCGCCGAGGCCCAAAGGTTCAATCTTGGTGACAGAGGCACCGCAGTCACTCAACATACGTGCACATATCGGACCGGCGTAAACCATTGAAAAGTCGGCCACCTTGAGACCGGCGAGGGGTTTTGCAACAGGCATAAATTCAGGTTCCAGTATAAGTCAGTTTACGTTTATCCACGAACGCGGCGCAGTACTCTTTTGCATCGTTGCGCGAACGCCCGACCAGGCCCAACAATCAGCGACAAGTCGTTACACTTCATTCTAACCACAACTTTTCATCGTCAGGCAATTTTTTCGCCGTAATAAATACTTCATGGCGAGCAAGACCCACGCTGAGGATATCAAGGCAGCTGCATAATAGCGGGCGCAACACTATAGGCCAAACTTCATTCAATGGCCTTTCGCGGCTCTCTGAGGTCCGCCAGACCGACCACTTTCTTGACGATGGCTGGCTAACAATTGCTATCATCATAGAAACGCTTTCGCAGACAACTCAGGTGATCTCTGTCAATGGAAATTCTAAAAGGTATTCGTGTACTTGATTTTGGGCGCTACATTGCAGGACCTTTCGCGGGTGCACTGCTGGCGGACCTGGGTGCGGACGTCATCCGGATCGAGAAGGTAGATGGTAGCGAAGATCGCTACACGACACCGGTAAATCCTGGCACAGAAGACGGCGAGGTAGGCTCGATGTTTCTTCATCTGAATCGCAACAAACGCGGAATCACGCTTAACCCCAAGAAACCGGGATCTGATGTCGTCAAGCGCAGGCTAATTGAATCCGCCGATGTTGTTCTAGCCAATATGCCGCAATCCGGGCTAAAGGATATCGGTATTGACTATGCTTCGCTCGTTGCCATCAAACCCGACATTATTCTTGCAAGCAGTTCTGCATTCGGCGCCAGCGGACCATTTGGCGACCGAGTTGGCTTTGACGGTGTCGCTCAGGCGATGTCCGGTAATCTGCATCTTACCGGTGAGGAGAATCAGCCCACACGTAACTTCCACCCCTACGTTGACTTCACTACCGGCGCCCTCAATACCGTTGCCATATTGTCAGCGATCATGCATCGCCAACAAACCGGTGAAGGACAGGAAGTTCAAGGTGCCCTGCTCGCATCGGCGCTGACAGTTGCCGGTGGCACGCTGATCGAACAGGCACTTACCAACGCTAATCGGGTAGCGTCAGGCAATCGCGGCCAGACAGCCGCCCCATCCGATACTTTCAAAACAAAGGATGGCTGGGTTCTCGTCAGCGCTGTCGGCCAACCACTTTTTGAGCGATGGGCAAGACTCATGGAAGATGACTTCTGGCTCACCGATTCACGTTTTTCTGACGATGCCAGCCGTGGCAAACACAGTGAAATGATCAGTGACCGTATGCAGCAGTGGACCAAAACACGAACCACCGTTGAGGTCGTCGAAGCACTGGATACCGCACGCATTCCCTGCGGTGAGGTTCTGACACCACAGGAAGCATTGGATCACCCGCAGGTACAGGCAATGGACTACCTCGAAGACCTGACATACCCCGGTGTTGAAGGCACCTACCCACTTCCCAGAATTCCAATCGAGTTCAGCAAGATCGAGCGTAGTAAGCCAAGGCGCCCCCCGCTTTTGAGCGAACACACCGCTGATATTCTTATCGAACTGGGATTCTCAAACGATGAAATCACAAGCTTTCGAGAGCAGCGCATGATCTAGGGAACCTCTGATTAAGAGGATATTTTTGTCAGGGCAAGGAAGAGGCGCACGGAGGAAATTTGTTAACATGTTGTAAGTTAACAAATTTCTGAGTACGCGTCTGACGCCGTACTGGCGAAAATAGACCTTAATCAGAGGTTCCCCAGGCTGACCCGGAACATCCTAGTTCGGCTTTCGTTTGTCGAATGCTGAGGGCCGGTTGCCTGGGCGATAGGATTTTCACAAGTCTGCGCCTTGTTCGGATAAATGCAGAACGGCAGTGTACCTCCGATACAAACTGGCTACTGACGCCAGAGCCTAACCTCAGCGGGTAATCCTTCATCATGCGTTCGGTGGGCGTTAATATCGATTCCGCCTCGCCGGGTGTAACGGGCACTCACCGCAAGCCTTTCGGGCGCGCAACGGTTCATAATATCAACGAAGATTCGCTCGGTAACCTGCTCGGCAAACTCTGCATGCTCACGAAATGACACCAGGTAACGCAATAGACCCTCGTGGTTGATGCTGTTGCCATTGTATTGGATCAAGATACTGGCAAAATCCGGCTGCCCCGTCATGGGACACAGGGACTTAAAAAGGTGCGTGTAAACAGATTCCCGGCGGATCACAGAGCTTTCCAACACAAGCAGCTCAGGGTTCCACCGGTATTCATTGATCTCAATATCCTGAAGATCAAGGTTAGTACCGGTAAACTGCCCTATACCTTCTAGCTGTACCTGCTCGGGGGCGCGCAACACAACGCCTACCGACGCCTGGGTTGCAAGCGTCAGGTCAGATTCCAGTGCACGAATGATTTCAGCCCGATTAGCAAATGGTGTGTTGCTAAAAGAGCCGAGGTACAACTTCAGGGATTTAGATTCGATGAGGTGCGAGGATTTCCCCGGGACCTGCAATTGTAATACCGCCACCTCTGGCTTTCCCTTCTGGTTCAACCACGTAAATTCATAAGCGTTCCAGGTGTCCAGGCCTTTGAACGGCAGAGTACCTTCAGCAATACCCAGCGTTTGGCGCTGTTTTTGCCGCGGAAAAGATTCAAGCAGCGACGGTGTATACATCGTCAGGTACTCCTGTTCGTCTTTAGAACTCGCCATGAGTTGACCTACAGTACCATGGTAGGGTGTACTGCGCGTGCCAGTTCACTGTACCTTCGAGAGTTTGTCAATCTTTTGTGATGTCTTGTTTGCATAGCAGGGCAGCCGGTATGCCTACCAACGAATACCTGAGAGTCAAACAGGGACTTAAAAAGTCTTCGTTTTTTCTGTAGAGTCTCGGGCTTTGGATAATAAGTCACATTTATGTCATTTCACTTTCGAACATTCCTGACGGGTCTGATAACCATACCGCTGCACTGTTACGGCACCGGCACGGTACTCGATGAAGTTGTCGTCACCGCGACCAAAGGCCAGACCCTACTTGGCAATACCGCAGCGAGTATCGGTCTTATCGATGAATCCGTATTACGACGGGTTCATCACACACATATCAATGAAGTCCTGCAAAGGGTTCCCGGTGTCTGGATCAGCCGCGGCAATGGACAGGAACATCTCACCGCGATCAGGTCCCCTGTATTGACCGGTGCAGGTAGCTGTGGCGCTTTTGTTATGGCACAGGACGGGATTTCACTTCGATCGCCCGGATTCTGCAACGTCAATGAACTCTTCGAAGCCACCACCGAACTGGCCAGCAGAATCGAGGTCGTACGAGGACCCGACTCATCTATTTATGGTTCCAACGCCATGCATGGAGTCGTTAATATCCTGACGCCTGGCCCAGTAGCGGGTCATCGGCAAGTCGAAATGGAATCGGGTCCAAATGACTATTACCGCACCCGCCTTGCACTCTCTTCTGACACTCTTCGCCTGGACGTATCTGGTACGACCGACGGTGGTTACAAAGACGAATCCGGCTTCGATCAGCAGAAGATGTTACTAAAGCATCGAGCGGTAACCGGCGAACGGGAAATCACCACCACCTTTTCGTATACCAATCTAAACCAGGAGACAGCGGGATTCATCAAGGGGCACGACAGCTACAAGGACAGTGGCCAGAAGCGAGACAACCCGAACCCTGAAGCATATCGAGACGCACGCTCTTTCAGACTGGTTTCCGAAATCGACCAACAGCTGGGCAAAGGCTCGCTTGTTCTAAAGCCGTATCTAAGACATGTCGAAATGAAATTCCTGCAACACTTCCTGCCAGGACAGGCTATTGAGGAGAATGGACATGACAGCGTCGGGGTTTCCATGCTCTGGAATCCGGATAGCTGGTGGCGGGCCGGCGTAGACCTGGAATACACCAACGCCTTCCTGAAGGAAACACAACCGGGTCCGACCCAAGGAGGCGCGTTCCTGATGGCGACCATCCCGCAAGGCAAACATTACGATTATGACGTCAACGCGTCGCTAGCAGGTCTGTTTTTTTCTGCCAGTAAGTCTCTAAACGATGTCCTGCGGCTAACCGGGAGCATCCGCTATCAATATACCGAGTATGACTATGACAACCGCATGATCGACGGTCGTACCCGCGATGACGGAACCGCCTGCGGGTTCGGTGGCTGCAGGTTTTCCAGGCCAGCGGACCGAGAAGATTCTTTCAATAACTGGTCCCCCAGGGTTGGGTTGATTTACTCATGGTCAGAAGCACACCAGGTATTCGTTTCCCTGTCGCAGGGCTTCCGTGCGCCACAGGCGACCGAGCTTTACCGGTTGCAAAACAGTCAAAACGTTGCCGATATCGATCCTGTAGAATTGGATTCACTGGAACTGGGGTTCAGGGGCAGCACCGAAAAAGTTAGTTATAACATCGCCCTTTTTTCAATGAGTAAGGACAATTTCATTTTCCGGGACACCTCTCGACAGAATGTCGACAACGGTGAAACTGAACATCAGGGAATTGAACTCGATATGAAAATGGATCTTCACGAGGCCGTTACCGCCAGTATTGCATTCACCTGGGCGGAGCATGAGTACGGCAACAACCCCGCGTTATCAGCCACGCCACTGAAAGGTAATACCATCGACACAGCCCCGGAAACCCTGGGAAGCATGAGTATCAAATGGCAGGTCACGCCACGACAAACGCATGAACTTGAATGGGTTCATATTGGCAAGTACTACGAAGACCCTGAAAACCGGAATGAATACGAAGGACATGACCTGCTACACCTGAGAGGAAGCTTGAGCATGAATAACAGCGCCCGGATTTTTTACAAAGTGATGAACATTACAGATGAGGACTACGCAGAACGCGCTGATTTCTCTTTCGGATCTGACCGATATTTTGTCGGCACACCTCGATCTGTCTACCTGGGTTTGACCCTAACACTCTGATCATGCTTGCCCGCCCCCCCAATCTACGATACGTTTCTTCTTGCATAGACGAACAGGACCCTTTATGAAATCAAAAGCCGCAGTAGCCTGGGAAGCAGGAAAACCGCTGGAAATTGAAGAAATCGAAGTTGCTGCACCCCGGTCCGGTGAAGTCCTGGTTAAAATGGTCGCAACAGGGGTTTGCCATACAGACGCATTTACACTTTCCGGTGCTGATCCTGAAGGTATTTTCCCTGCGGTCCTCGGCCATGAAGGCGGCGCTATCGTTGAAGAGGTCGGCCCCGGTGTCACATCGGTTGCTCCCGGGGATCACGTCATTCCGTTGTACACCGCTGAATGTGGGAAGTGTAAGTTCTGCACCTCGGGCAAAACCAATCTCTGCTCCTCCGTCAGGGAAAC
>DTZW01000094.1 GCA_012961165.1 Gammaproteobacteria bacterium
GAAGTGCTTAAGCAAAATGAAGTGTCGGCTTCCGATATAGCAGGTATCGGCATCACCAACCAGAGAGAGACCACCATCGTCTGGGATAAAAAAACCGGTGAACCGGTGTACAACGCTATCGTCTGGCAGGATCGTCGAACCGCAGACTTTTGTGAAACCCTGATCGATGAGGGACTCGAACCCTGGATTACCGGCAAGACCGGGCTTTTGTTAGATCCGTATTTCTCAAGTACCAAATTGAAATGGATCCTCGATCATGTCGATGGCGCGCTGCAAAGAGCGCATGCCGGAGAGTTGCTGTTCGGGACAGTAGATACCTATCTGCTTTGGCGCCTCACAGGTGGCGCTAGCCATAAAACTGATGCGACCAATGCTTCCAGGACCATGTTATTCAACATCCATGAGCAGAAATGGGATGAAGAGATCCTGGCCAGGTTAAATGTGCCGCGATCAATGTTGCCGGAAGTTGAAGACTGTAGTGCAGATTTTGGTCACACAGATCCGGGCCTGTTTGGTGCAGCGATTCCAATACTGGGCATGGCAGGTGACCAGCAGGCGGCATTGATCGGGCAGGGTTGCTTCAAAGAGGGAATGATCAAGAGTACTTATGGGACCGGTTGTTTTGTGATCATGAATACTGGCGGTGAAGCCATCGAGTCAAAAAACAAACTCCTGACAACGGTGGCATACCGTATTAATGGCAAGGTTACCTATGGCCTTGAAGGTAGCATCTTCGTAGCAGGTGCTGCGGTACAGTGGCTCCGCGATGGCCTTAAACTGGTATCCGAGGCAGCAGAAACGGAATCCATTGCCAGGGGTCACCGGGTAAATCATGGTGTTTATCTGGTCCCGGCTTTCACCGGATTGGGTGCACCCTACTGGGACCCCAACGCCAGGGGTGCAATACTCGGCCTGACCCGTGATTCTGGTATTGCCGATATTGTCACTGCGACGCTCCAGTCAGTGTGTTTCCAGACTCAGGATTTACTGTCTGCGATGCAGCAGGATGGGGCAGTGCCAACGATCCTCAGGGTTGATGGCGGTATGGTCGAGAATAGCTGGCTTACGCAGCATCTTGCAGATGTCCTGCAGTTACCAATAGACAGGCCCCGCG
>DTZW01000095.1 GCA_012961165.1 Gammaproteobacteria bacterium
TATATCATCGATATACAGTAGATAGTCAGTAGCAAAGGATATAGGCATGACCTGGAAGGTTTACTTGTCGGGCGAGATACACTCGGATTGGCGGCAGCAACTCCTCGACGGAGCATCAGCAAACAATTTGCCGATAACATTCACCTCAGCAGTCACTGATCACGAGGCCAGCGACGCCGCGGGTGACTTGCTCGGCGCTGAGCAAGACCCGTTCTGGCGCGACCACAAATCGTCAAAAGTTAACGCGATTCGCACGAGGACCCACCTGCAAGATTGCGATATCGCGATAATTCGCTTTGGAGACAAATTCAAACAGTGGAATGCCGCTTTTGATGCTGGATTTTGTGCGGCAAAGGGCAAGCCATACATAACGCTTCATGATGAGGGCATCATTCACGCACTCAAAGAGGTCGACGCTGCGGCAATGGCGTGGGCCAAGACACCAGCTCAGGTAGTCGAAATACTGAAGTACGTTACGCTAGCTTAAACAGTCGCGTCTAAATCTCTCGGAGGCACTGTGGAGTCTCGTACGACCAGGCGAGGCTGCATATGCAGCACTACAGAATCGGCGCTGTAGCCATTGATTACTTCGAACAACATCGTTGCCGACTAACTGCCCATCTTGTACATCGGCGTGTTGATCGTGGTCAGCGCAGGGGCCATTCGAGACAGCATCGGGTTGTCGTTTGCGCCGACCACTGAAACGTCCCGCGGGACCTGCTGGCCAGCCTCACTGAGGGCATCGATACAGCCCAAGTAATGGGTAGCCCAACCCTTACAGCTTATGTCGGATAGGTGCACGTTTTGCTTCGATTGGGAGATCGTCTGATGGGGGTTTATCTCTCCCCTACCCGTCTGCATTACAGCCAACAACAGCGAAAACCCGTGTGCTGAAACTGTGCTAATTTCTGACCACTCAGGGCTAATCAGGTAACTTTGCGTGGAGTCGGAGCCTGTTATTTAAGGGGTTTTTGGACTATTGGTGAGGGCCCACTGCCTTCACACAGCAAGGGCCAGGGGTTCGATTCGAGCTGTGATGGTTTTCGCCGACGAATAATTTGGGTGGTTGAAATGCCTTTCGTATAAGGAACCGTCCGGAAGATGCCTCTTTCG
>DTZW01000096.1 GCA_012961165.1 Gammaproteobacteria bacterium
GCAGATTCTCTCTGATGTGGTGCTACAGGAGTTCGATCGCTTTTATCTCGATTTTCGTGCTATTCCCGGTCGTGCCAAGAGCGCTTTTGAGGAGCGCGATTTTCCACAGTCGTTACTTCATAGCCAAAACCAGTTACTGCTTTACGGTGAGCGGATGCATGCGTTGGCCTCGGCCTTGGTCGCCCAGATGCCAGCGTCCGAGTCTGCGACGATGCTGTGGGACGAGCTTGAAATGCTTTACCGAGGCTTGGTTTATGGGCGATACGAGGCTGACTTGGCGCTTGCTTTTTTGCATTCGGTGCAACGTTCTGTTTTCATGGGTGAGTGGAAGCCGGTCGACTATTCCGTCGGCATCAAGGCTGACCCGAGTGCGACTGGCATTAGCGAGATGATGGTGAGCTATCCAGTCTCAACGATCAGCGCTGGCCTGTTACAACAGATTCTCGATTTGCCTGGTTTTAGTACCCCTTATCGAGACCAAGCCGGCGACGCTGCACTGGCAGCGCAGCAGATTAACGCCCTGTTGTTTTCGGACCAGGGGGCGCACATTGTTGGTGTCGATGTCATCCGGGGTGGTTTTTTCCGCAATCGTGGCGCCTATATCGTTGGCCGCATTCGGTTGACTGAGCGGCCGGTTGTTCCGCTTATCCTGGCCCTGCTCAACGATGAAGGCGGTATTTACATTGATGCTGTGCCATCCAGTGAGTCAGCGGCGCACAATTTGTTCAGCACCACCCGTGCCAATTTCATCGTGACGAACGATCACTACCACGAGTTGTCTGAGTTTTTGCATGGGATCATGCCCAAGCGCCCGTTGGGATTGCATTACTCATCCATTGGGTTTAATCACTTTGGCAAAGTCGCTGTGATGGACGAATTGAACCGGGAGTTGGATCAGTCTGGGGCTTTATTTGACACGGCGATTGGTTTCCCGGGTACTGTGGCCATTGGATTCCAGGCGCCGGATTCGGCGTACAACCTCAAAGTCATCCGTGACCACCCGACCGAGGGTTACAAGTGGGGTGATTTTGCTGGTGTTGATTCGGTGCTTGCCAAGTACAGCCAGGTTCACGATATCAACCGCACTGGCAGCATGCTGGACAACGTGATCT
>DTZW01000097.1 GCA_012961165.1 Gammaproteobacteria bacterium
CGCCTGTTTGCACTGGAAACACCTGATTACCTGAAAGGCAAGAATGCCCAGGGCGAACTCGGCATTCACAATCTCGTGGTAGAAATTAACGGTGAAGAGGTCAAACTGAATAAATTGATCTTCGGCACCGGCCTTGCTCTCGCGCTTCTAATCTACCTGTCTGTCGCCACACCACTGTACCGAAAGAACGACAGGGTACGATCATTTTTCAATGCGATCGCCGCCCCCATGCCGCGCAACTACCACATCGCCGGCTACCTGCTAATAGTTGCCACGGTAGAACTATTGATCGACTCATCCAAACGCGGCGAGATGACAGAGTTTACCGGTTCAATCATGTTTGCACTGAACGTGATCTATCCTTACAACCGGGAAATTTTTGATCCGAAAAAAAGCCTCTAGCAAAGCTATACCGACATTAGGTTTTATGACCCCTTTATTGGCTTCGCAGCCAAATCCTGATTCATTGTACTGTGCCAACAGGCTAATGCGATTTACGCCACGGTGACGCTTTGGCGAGTGTAGTGACATACAACGCCTCAACCTTAACTCGAGCCCATTCCGTTTTGCGCAAGAACTTTAGGGATGACTTTATTGAGGGGTCACTTTTGAAACAGTTAATGTTGATTTTTTGTGACAGGCCGTCCCAGCCGTAGTGCTCAACAAGCTTTGTCACAACTTGCTCAAGCGTTATCCCGTGCAATGGATTATTCGGTTGTTCATTCATACTTTATCTATGCACCAATAATACCTTGCCTTGCAATGTCTTCCGCTGGTTCCCATAAGATGAAAACTTACACCGCCGCCGCCAAGCACATCTGCGATGGCGAGAATATCATCGCATACTCCTGAATGTGATAGGCCTCGACACCTATTGGTCGCGCGCCAGAAAAAAAACCACGCAGATCTGGCGCGATGACGCGAAACTGTTCCTAGTAAGGATGCAGCACAACGGGCACATCTGATATACCGCGAATGAAATTGTTAGGTAGTCGCTTAATCTCGCCAACGATTTCCACCTTCCGGAAGCGATTTTGAATTTCCTCCCAAAGTACCCGTAGTTGCATTTCAGCAAGACGATTTCCCAT
>DTZW01000098.1 GCA_012961165.1 Gammaproteobacteria bacterium
AAGCACCTTGGCTAATCGCCCATCACCAGGTCAGCCAATAACCACAAACAACAAAAAACTTGGTAGCGTTTAACCACAACTAGTCATACAGCTCCACTCTTTCATAAAACAAGCAGGCAACCGATCTAATTCGATACTCAGACTTTCGCTCGAAAAGCCCCGTTATAATTCCTATCCTCACTTTTTCTGGGTTGAGGCAGTTAAGTGTCAGTACCTTTTATTACTCTTGTTCAAATTGTCGTTGAGAAAGGACACACTACTTTTAAACGCATGCTTAGCCTGGACCCAACCCCACACTCCTCGATAGCCGTGTCAAGCATCATATAGTAGTTTTTATTAACTGGGTTGTTGCGCATGCGATATACAAACTTTCTCGTCAACTATCGTCACTGGATAACTTTTGATCGGAATTACGCAAGGGAAGGATGTCGCCTCGCCGGTTCTAATCGAGAATGTGCCTCCGTGGAAAGGGCACTCTATTTCGTCTTCTTCTTGGTAACCCTCAGATAACTTTGCGTTGCCGTGGGTGCAAGTATTGTCTGTCACAAAAAATTCGCCTTCAAACTCACACACCAACAGTTCGGGTAACCCGCTCAGGCTGACTGCGAGAGGAGTGCCTTCTTCAACTTCGCTCGTAATGCATAGATTGATTAATTCAGTCATTGAACCTTCTATCAGAAAATGATTACAGAATCGCGTTTTACAAAAATCCCCGACCGGCCTTGAGACTACCAGCCAGTTTCATCGCCATCAGCATCATCTCGTGACTGGCGATGCCCTGACCAACGATGTCGAAAGCTGTGCCGCGGGCGACGGATAGATGCAGGTAAGGCTTACCGATCATCAATAAAATGAAATCCTTCCTGGAGTAAAACTGGCGCAAGCAGTGGGTATTCAGGTTGTTGGGCCTATCGCGTCTGACACGATATTTCGTCAGTGTGTTGACGGAAAACATGATGCTGTTTTGACGATGTTTCATGCTCAGGGTCATATCGCGATCAAAACGTGGGGGTGCCTCTCAAATCGACAACGGTAGAACCGCCGTGTATCTCGTTAGAGATAAACATTCAGATTTTTACTAATGAGCATGTTCTGTTTAAGAATGATCCGTCGTTTTTTCAGTTTCAACGAGCCATTCATGCGTCGCCAGATATCTTTTCGAGTTCCAATTAGATTATCTTCATCTCGTTCATTACGGTTTCTATAGGCTAAAAAATTTGAATAGACCAAATACTCATCCGGATCAGTTGTGAGTTCAACTTCGACATTCGTTATTAAATGGCAATAACGCGTCGCTGGATCCTCCGACCATGCAGTTCCAGTCTCCAATCTGGCAAGACGTTGTAGCAACTCCTCTTTGTTATCATTGTAGAAAGCCATTAGGCTTAAATCGTTTTGATGATCGGTTTTGTCTCGTCGGTAACGCGTTTGCAAACCTGGCATAAAATAATGCACATCCTCAGTCATCATATTTATCCAGTCTTTATACCTTTCTTCATCCAGCATTCGAGCTTCCCTATAAAGGGTTTGTTCAAGTTCGCTTATAATTTCCAGGGGAGCGATGCTGGATCCTTGTTCGAGAATGTACGCTGTTTCAGTCATGATCTTTGATCTTCCGCTACGCCACTTTAATGTTATGAATGTCTCTTGTTTCCCGACCATCGAGCTTCTGGGCGTATCGATCAGGGATATCAGACCACGATTGCGAATTCATCATGTCGCGCCATCGTTCATAGAACAATCGCTGGTTTGCGTCATTATATTGGCCAAGGTACATTGTCCCGGGCATATCAGGGTTATCGATTTTCCGATTGATACCGCATCGATAGTGCAGTTTCTGATGCCTGGCAATGACACCTGCATTGACTTTGGTGCAATTTTCCCAGTTTTCACCATCATCCATTTCAAATGAACCACCGGGTCCAAAGGTACACATCACACCTTTGGTGATGTCATCTTTGATCTCAGCCGGCATGTTCTTATTAACAATGACCCAGGTACGCAGTTCTAGTTGCGTCGGTCCCTTTGGAAGCCAGGTACGAATGGTGTGAATGCCAGGTAAAAAAGACATATTGGGGAAAACCGAAGACGAGGCTACGGAGCCAAATATTTTCGATCTAACCTCGCCCAAACGTTCAGCCATTTTCGGCCTGATGTCGTTATAGTATTCCATCACTCTGGGACGTCCCAACAATCCGATGTCGCCCACGCCTTCCATGCCAAATTCCCATCCATGACCGTTGATGCTCGCATGATACGAATTATTCATATCGACTGGGGGAAAGGGCTCACCATTGTTCATGGCGCGAGCACCGGAATCATGTGTCCAGCCCGCGTGATAGGCGTCACCAACAAAATTCTCAACGCCAAATTTCCAGTTGGCATCGATCACCGAGTTAATACACCCGCCTATTAATTCAGTTCCGCCTTCTTCATTATCCAGCAACATATCGAGATACCAGCGGAAGTCGCCCAGATACTGATCGAGCGATGGGGCTTCCTCATCGAAGGTGGCAAATATAAGTCCCTTATAACTATCGATTTGAGCAACCTGTTTTAGACCACAGCTCTGTTTGTCAAGATCACCTTCATCGTAACAATATTCCTCATGCACACCTTGCAACGCCCCTGCAGTATTGAATGACCAGCCATGATAATTACAAACAAAGCGACGAGCATTACCGGTATCTGCAAAACACACGCGATTACCGCGGTGAGGGCATGAATTCAGGAATCCGTTAATTGAACCATCTTTCTGCCGCACAATAATGACATTGTCTTCACCCATATAGGTGGTAAGAAAATCACCTGAGTTAGGAATCTGTGACTCATGTGCGACGAACAACCAGCATCGAGCAAATATCTGATAAAGTTCCTGTTCGTAAATATCCTTTTCCCAGAATATCCGGCGATCAATCCAGCCCTCATTGAGATCCATATATTTAGAACAGTCGGCTCTTGGGCCTTTTACATATTGCAACGACATCTTTAGCGTCTCCAGTTTTTTTCAGCGACTTAGTCCAGATTAAAACCGATAATACCGAGACCGCCGTCAGTGTTGATAATAACGCCGGTCATGGATGCAGCATTTTCCGTGGAAGCCAACAATACGTACGGTCCGCAGCATCCTTCCGGTGTGGTAGCTATTTTTAGCGGTGTCAAATTCTCTATCATGCTGTCGAAATCAGGAATTTCATTTAATTTTTGAGCTTTGGTTCCGGTGGCCTGAAGGCCGCCCAATTCTGTTTTCATCCCACCCGGCGCAACGCCGTTGACCCGAATTTCCGGCGCCAGTTCATTACCAAGTTGTTTCACAAGGCCAACCAACGCATGTTTTGACGCCGTATAAATGGGTCCCCCACCAGACGGGTAAAAGGCGGCATTTGACAGGGTGAAAATGATCGAGCCAGAAGTTTTGGTCAACTCTTCAATGCTTGCTTTTGCACCCAACAGACAACCCTTAACATTAACCGCAAACAATTCATCAAATGCGGCACTAATGCTTTCCGGCGCTAATTCCTTGATCGATAGAAAATAGTCAAAAACACCAGCATTACCAATGAAAGTATCGATGCGACCGAAAGCAGCTACCGTTGCAGCGACAGCTTTCTGATTGTCCTCCATACTTCTCACGTCGCCTTGGGTCACCACGACTTTATCGCCAAAATCTTCTGTCAGTTTTTGCGCTTTTTCGGCATCAAATTCCAGGACGCCGATACCTTTAGCGCCTTCATCCAGAAATCGCACCAATATTGCACGACCCAGGCCTGAACCCGCGCCCGTTATCAACGCCACCTGCCCATTTAACCAGCCCATTTTCTACCTTTAGTTGCAGAGTGAAATTTGTTGGGTCCCCCGGAATACAGAAACTGTCTGGCGTTTAGCGCATCGCCCAGTGATTAAGCTATTGTTGCGCGATTCACGAAGTCAGACGCATTGACTCGTATCCGTTTCCAGGACAATCCATTGAATACCCACCAAACGCCGCAATTTCCATGCCAAACTAGAATGCGCGCAACTGCCAGCCTTTGGGACGATTTTTCTGTTGTTCCAGTTAGCCATATCGCAAATATCTCGATAACTCTTGTCAATTGACTGATGGAAATCCCAGGTACTCTGGACATAAAGTAATGGGCTGCGGCGATTGTATTCAGAAGCGCTGATGCCTGAACAAAATAAATAGGTTCTCTCATTGTCGAAGCCATATCTACAGGTAAACTACATGCAGCAGGCCCAGCACCATACTAACCGACACGTGCCATACAAAAGGGTAACGAAATGAGCCAATTACTCGATGATTTTCTTGTCAAGCTAAAGCAGGCCAAGGATTTCCCGCCGGTCATGGATAAACCGTTAGTTTCCAAAGCGAACAACCTCGAATGGCTCGGTCCTGAGATAACCGGTAACCCATCCAAGCTGGCTTTGTTTCTGGAATCTCCCGCTAAGACTTTCGAGCTGTTTCTGCAGGAAATGCCAGCTGGAACCTCTTCCGATATGCAAAGGCATCACCATGAAAGTATCCATTTCGTAATAGAGGGCGATGGCTATTCGATCATCGAAGGTGAACGAGTAGAGTGGACCAGCAATGACTGTGTCTATACACCACCCTGGACATGGCATCGACATTACAATGATTCTGCCAAGACAGTACGAATGCTGGGAATCGAAAACAGCCGTTTACTGGATGCTGTTGGCCCCGTAAATCGTCGTGAAAGTGTGGGGATGAAAAGCTGGCAAGAACTTCAAGACATGATCAATAACGGCGAGCTATGAATACACAGCGCGAGACAATCGTTAGGACATTTTAAGCAGCGTCCCTGACGTTACTTGAACAAACGCTCTGCAAGTTCACTTTCCCTTTTTTTAGCACGATCAATATTAAGCATTTTGACGTGTCCAAAACCTTTGATTGTCCTGGGAAGCTCAGCGAGTTCAATCGCGAGCTCAAGGTTGTCCCCAGAAAGCATGTCGCATACCTGAATCATCAGTTCTTCATATTCTTCAATGAGCGCTCGTTCTCTCTGACGCTCTTGCGTATAACCCATTATGTCGAACCTGGTACCACGTAATATTTTTAATTTTGCCAGTAGCGGATACAGCATAAATACCCAGCCACCAAATTCTTTCTTCACCAGGTTGCCAGTATTCTTATCTGACGTTGATATTATTGGGGGTGCCAAATGTGCTTTTAGTTTGTAATCACCAGAGAACTGCGCTTCCAGTTTTTTCTTAAACTCGGGGCTACTGTACAGTCGAGCCACCTCATATTCATCTTTATAAGCCATGAGTTTTGCAAAGGAATCTGCCACAGACCGGGTCAACTCAAGGTCCGTATTGGCAATACGCTGCTCTGCCATCCGGACCTGGTTTACCAGCGCCAGATATCGATCAGCATAGCCCACGCTTTGATAATCAGTAAGTAAAGTTGTCCGGTGTTCGATTAACTCTTCAAGAGTATAGTCGCTCGCCTTTTTATCATTAAGTACAGCGCCTTTGGTCCATTCAATGATTTTCGCCCGGTCCTCTGCCCATAGCCTTCCCAAGTTAAATGCTTTGATGTTGAAATCTACTGCAACACCGTTAAGTTTGATGGCCTCAAGAATCGAAGATTCTTCCAGAGGCAGCAGCCCCTTTTGCGCAGCAAAACCCACCACAAAGAGGTTAGTGGCAATAGTATCGCCACATAGGGCCAGTGCCAATTCAGTCGCGTTAACAAAATGCGAGGAATCACTGCCAAGCAGTGAAGTGATCCGGGCAATGTACGGCTCAGACGAAAAATCAATGTCGGCATCGGTCTGGAAACCCGCTGTAGGTTTGATATGCGTGTTACCCACGAATGTGGTGCGATCCTTTGCCAATGTTTGCGTCGCTTCCTTAGCCATCGAGCCAACCAAATCAAACCCCATCACCAGGTCAGCTGCTCCAACATCAATACGTTGTGTATTAATGCGTTTACCAGCATCCGCAATACGTAAATGGCTGTATACCGCCCCACCTTTCTGAGCGAGGCCAGTCATATCATAAATAGAGCAGGTTTTACCCTCGAGATGAGCCGCCATACCTAACAATGCGCCGACTGTAATCACACCGGTGCCACCGACACCGGCAATCATAATGTTGTAGCTCTCAGTTTTAATTGTTGCAGGTTTGACTGCTTGCAGTTGCTCTATATATGATTCATCAGTGGCATTGCCCGTTTCCTTTTTCAGGCTTCCGCCCTGTACGCTTACGAAAGACGGGCAGAAGCCTTTGACGCAACTGAAATCCATATTGCAACTCGACTGGTCTATTACCCGTTTGATTCCCAGCGGGGTTTCTTTAGGTTCAATACTGATACAGTTGGATTGTACGGAACAATCACCGCACCCTTCACAAACTGCATCATTAATAAACATTCTCTTAGCAGGGTCTGCAAGTAGCCCGCGGTTGCGGCGACGGCGTTTTTCTGTCGCACAGGTCTGCTCGTAAATCAAAACACTGCAACCTTCTGTTTCCCTCAGTTCCCTCTGGACAACATCCAATTGATCCCGATGATAGATACGGACATCAGAATGTACATTGTCGGCGCCACTGATATAGGCCTCGGGCGTATCCGTCACGATGACACAACGACTAACCCCCTCGTACAATACTTGTTGAGTGATGGTGCCGACAGAGATGGGGCCATCTATTGGTTGCCCCCCTGTCATGGCAACTGCGTCGTTATATAGAAGCTTGTAGGTGATATTTACACCGGCAGCGACTGAAGCTCGAATGGCTAACAACCCGGAATGAAAATAAGTGCCATCACCCAGATTCTGAAACACATGGTTCGTACCGACAAACGGGGAAATCCCTGCCCAGGTAACACCCTCGGCACCCATATGGGTGAAGCTCAACATATCGGAACGATTAAAAAAAGCTATTCCATGACAGCCGATGCCACCACCCGCAACGCTACCTTCGGGAAGATTCGTCGAAGTATTGTGGGGACATCCTGAACAGAAAAATGGTGTTCTGTTCAGGGGGGAATCCGAACCGGATTTTACCAGTAAAAGGTTATTGGTTAACTTGTCTACTCTCTGCTTGAGCCTTTCATCCATGACCCCCAATCGGTCTAGCTGCCCAGCGATGGCCAGTGCAACCTGCGTCGGGTCGAGCAGTGTCTCCGAAGGTAAAAGTACACCACCAGCCTCATCGCGCTTGCCAATAATTTTGGGACGAGAACTTAAATCATACAACACGCTTGCAGCCTGGAGTTCCAGGAATGGTTTTTTTTCTTCGATAAAAAAGAGTAGTTCAAGATCACCAGCGAATGCCCGAATCCCTTCAGGCTCGAGCGGCCAGATACAGCCAACTTTGTAAACAGCAATACCGAGCTCTTTGGCACGGACTTCATCGACAGCCAATAACTGCAACGCTTCCATCGTGTCCTGGTAGGATTTACCGGCGGTAACCAACCCCATGATGCATTCATCAACGGCGTACACTGCCCTATCGATATTGTTCGCTCTAACAAATTGATGCACCAGTGGCAGTCTGACCCGGTTCACAATCATTTCGTCTGCCTGGGGATTGTAATGACCCGGTTTATAATGGATATCCGCAGCACTGTCGGTTTCGGGTATCTGGATACTGAAAGTTTCGACGTCAATGTCTATGGTCGCAGTCTGTTCAAGGGTTTCATTTACCGTTTTAAATCCGATCCACAGACCCGAAAAACGTGAAAGGCTCCAGCCAAGCAGACCAAAAGTTATGAATTCCTCCACATTGGCTGGATAAAGTACGGGAATAGAATTGGCAGCCAGAGCCTGTTCACTCTGGTGTGCGATAGTAGACGACTTTCCTGGGTGATCGTCTCCAAATACAACGAGCACACCACCATTAGGATGTGTTCCAGAATAATTGCCATGTTTAAGCGCATCTCCCGAGCGATCGACGCCAGGTCCTTTTCCATACCAGAGACCAAATACGCCATCGACATTGGTATCAGTAAATTGTGCCAGCTGTTGCGTACCCCAGACACTCGTGGCGGCAAGGTCCTCATTTACGCCTGGATTGAAATGTATGTTGTGAGCTGCAAGAGCTGTTTTTTCACGCCATAGCGTCGAATCATAATTGCCGAGCGGTGAGCCACGATAACCGGAAATAAATCCAGCCGTATTTAGCCCTCCTTTCCTGTCAAGCTCCTGCTGGAGCATCGGAAGTCGAACCAGGGCCTGTGTGCCATTGATGAATATTCGACCCCGGGTGACCGTATATTTGTCATCGAGACCGATTCTATTCTGCATTGTCATCTTTTATCTCCGCCCTTTCGCCTCACTCATCGAATAGGCATTTCATTATTGTTGCGAAACATTAAGTTGGGTTTCGGCATGCAATAACGATATCCCAGCAGATTTAACGTATTTATCGCCTGCCAGGTTCGATGCCCAGCATCGTCATCCCCTCCACCTCTGAACAGCCATCGAGATCAACTGCGGCATGATGCGTAGCCATGATTACGTCTCGATAATACTGCTGCATTGGCGAGCCATCATAAGTTGCGTGCGCGCCTGCAGCCGCATACAAACGTTCTACTGCCCGCCGACAAAGCTCGGCAGCGTAACTTGCCTGCCAGCGCATCTGGCTATGAGCTTGCGCATCGACGGGTTCTTTTGCGATAGCAATCGCATCAAACAAATCACAATTCCTGCCAATCAGTAGTTCAGCTGAGGTGATTTCTGCTGACGATTCCGCAAGGCGTCGTTGCATTGTGCCCCTGCGTGCTTTTGCACCACTGCCCTGGCCGGAATAAATATCGGAACGTACGCGCGTTTTATCGACAAACATGTTCCGCATTTCCCTTGCCATTCCGAGCACGCACCCGGCAAGCTGTGTGCCAAGACTACACAGGACTGGCACCATGTAGTTGCCACTTTCATCATGATCGAGGGCATGGGGGCTAAGGCCATCGAATAGTTTGCCGGTAGGTTCGGCCCGGTGCGCAGGCACAAACACCTCGTCGAGCACAACGTCCTTGGAACCAGAACCGCGCATGCCAAGCGTATACCAGGTGTCATCGACCTCAACTTCGTCCCGGAGAACCATCGCATGCAGGCTTGCCGGTCCACCATCGCTCTCCTCAGCGCGAGAAGCACCGATCAACAACCATGGCGAGTGATCTACACCCGAGCAAAATTGCCAGCGACCACTTAATAACCATCCTCCCTCGGTTTTTTTAAACTGACCCTGTGGCGCCAGTGTCCCCGCTACCAGCACCTCTGGATCAGAACCAAATATTTCCGTCCGGCATTTATCTGAAAAACTCCCCAGAATCCAATTATGAGCACCACCAACCATTAACACCCAACCGGATGCAGGGCAGACTCGGGCCGCCTCCGAGCAGGCATATATCTGAGCCCGCAAGGAAGCTCCATAACCGCCGTGGCGAACCGGCGTGATCAGCCGGGTCAAGCCTGCCTCTCTCAGGGCGGCAATAGATTCGGGCGCAACCGATCGAGCCGTTTCCGTTTGTTCTCTACGTTCAGCCAGAACAGGTAAAACCTTCAGGATTGCTTCCTTATGTGAAATGGTTTCCTGTGTCTCCAAAGCATTCATCGTGCAAACTCCTCGTTTTTAGGCTTCCTTAAAGGTAGCTTCTATAATGTAGGCGCAACGTTGTTGCACCGGAACGTGATATTCCCGAGCAACATAACTATTTCCAGGCGACGATAGGTAGTTGTGTCGCTATGAACTGCTTTATGGACCGGAAGAGAAAAAACTGCTGATGAGCGTATTGAATCGTTCTTTGTGTTCAATCTGAGTCCAGTGGCCACAGTTCCGAAAAAGGTGCAATTCAGAATTTTCTATCAGCCTGAAAAATTGCTCGGAAGTCGAGACAGGTATTACCTGATCTTCAGCACCATGGATAATCAGGGTTTTTTGTTTGATATTCTGAATATCCTCTTCTGCGCTCTGCATGCTCTTAATCCAGCGTTGTCTTGGTGCAGGAAACATTCTGCTGAATGCTTCCTGAAAACCCGGTTGAACACTGGCTTTATAGCGTAATTCGGCCAACTCATCGGATACCAATTCGCGATTGAACGCAAAGGTATCAAGCAACCCACGCATATTTTCAATCGATGGCTCGTATCCCCACACCTTGTCCAGACCAGGTGTGAGTTCGAAGTGAACACCAACGCTCCCCATCAAAACCAGTTTCTCAACACGTTCCGGGTAGCGAATAGTCAGCGCAAGGGCTAGCGCGCCCCCAAACGAATTACCGACTAGATGCGTTTTCTGAATATCAAGCGCATCCAGCAAATCGATAGCATGTTGCACCCACCTATCCATATTGTATTCAATCCCATCGGGCCGTTCGGTATAACCAAAACCTGACATATCTGGCGCAATGACCCGGAAGCGATCAGACAGCGCCGGAATGGTGAGCCGCCAATTAGCCCATGCCGTAACACCCGGACCTGAACCGTGTATAAGAAATACATTTTCACCGGCACCCACATCATGATAGTTGGTCTTGAAATTTCCTGTTTGGACCGATCGAGCTAATTCCGGGTTTTCACTACTCATATTCACCACCTGCTGTTATGTTTCAATCAGAAAAAACGTTCGCACGCATGGTTCAACATAGTTACAAGAAAACACGATTCGATACGATGTATTGTTCGATGGCGATTGTTGATTGATGCTGCCCTTATCCTGACCTAAAAAAATCGATCGAAATGCAACTGATCAAACGGTAGCTGATGGTCAATCATTAGCATCCGTTGTACTGCATCGGTCATAGACGGCGGCCCACAAAAGTAGTATTCATACACGGGAATTTGATTTCCCAGCACTTTTTCTGCCAGTTCGTGAACGAAACAGCATTCACCTTGCCAATTCTCCCCTAGCGTTGCATCAGAGATGGCATTTTCAAGCAGGAACTTTGTAGATGTCCGACCGAGTTCTTTCACCAAAGCGGGTGTGCAAATGTCAGCTGGTCCTCGACCGCCATAGAATATCCGTACGACCCGATCGTTAAACCGATCATCATTCGCGATGGATCTGGCAATAGACATAATCGGAGACAATCCAGAACCTCCTGCCAGCAGCACAATTTCGCGAGAGCTTTCAGGTCGCAGGTATGCCAGGCCAAAAGGACCGTCCATCGAGATCTTGTCGCCGATCACCAGTGAATCGAACAGATAGGTGGAGCCAGCCCCCCCGGGCATTTTTTTCACGATGAATTGCCATAATCCATCATCACCAGGCACGTTAGACATCGAATATGCGCGCTCACCTGTGACCCCCGGAAGCGACATCAACACATTTTGCCCCGGCAGGAAGCTCCCGGCACTGTCTGACTCGAAGACAAATTCAGCCATATCACTGGTGAGATCGTGCCTACCGACAAACGTCGCTTCAAATTTCTGGGGTTTTTCAGTTTCAGTGGGTTCGTCGGTGAGATGGAGCTTGATTTTGCAATCACCCCTGGGACGGCATTGGCATCCTAGATATTTTCCTTTCCGTATATCTCTTGGAGAACGGCCGGGCGCACCCTGCCAGATTACGTCTAGCTCACCCGTGATCAGTTCAAACTTACAGGAACCGCACCCACCTGAATTGCATTCGTAAGGGAAATTTAGCCCCGCTCTCAGAGCTGAGCGCAGTAAAGTATCGGATTCGCTGCACCTGTAGCTAATTTCATCATTGTGATTAGTTATCTTGTACATATCATTATCTTGTTGTGACGCCAACGTTTCATTAAACAAAAGAGCTTCAAGCTAATCCCAGGCTCACCTGAAATTGCTTGACTGCAGCCTTTGCTTTTCCCGCGGCTTCCTGTCCGGAAGGTAACGCTTCACAATAGGCGTCAATACCTCGCTCAGCTAACGGCATCCATTTGTCGATCCAGGTTTGAATCACTTGATTGTTACCTTCGGTCTGTAATGCCAAAGCTACCAACGCAGTACTCCAACGACGATGTCGTTCTGCGTCACGAAGCTGCGCCTGCGTCAATAGCCCCAGCAAGGTATCGCCGTGAGCTCGCGCAGCATCGCCTAATTGGTTGAGTGTTGATTCTTCGATCGCGGGCTTCGCCACGAGGTTGATAACGGTGAACGCTTCTGCCCAGTCCCAGGTTACAAGCGCTTTTTCCATGAGTTCACGGAAACCTTGCCACATTGGATCCTTCTCCCAAATCTCCCTTTCGGATACGCCAAATCCCACATCAGTGTGAGTTTGCGAAAGCTCCGTGGTTCGGTACGCGGTATGGCTTAACCAGCGCAGGGAATCTGCAGTCTGGTAGGTCGCGCAGTTGGTAATAGTGCTAGCGGGTGCCATTTGATGAATATAGGCAGAGCCGAGTTGAAGCGTATGGTGCAAATATCGAGCAGGCGTATAGGCTTTACTTAAAAACACGACCCACTCGGTATCCAACAGTTCGTCGTGACCCCGATCGCTAAACTGATCAAACAAACCCGATACATATGTTTCCTGGCCATCCTGCAATAAATTGTAGGTACGATAAATTATCTGATCTGGATCGCGAAACTGATCCCAATCATTACATTTCAGTGGGCTTTGATTACGGTATTTCTTATACCACCTGGACATGTGAATATCGGCATCAAGCTCCCAGGGCTGATCCGGGTTGTTCATATGATAATGAAGATTGGTCGAAACGATTTCATACTCACTCGGGCGCCTACGATTTCCTGCTAAATGAGACCAGGTCTTCAGTGGTTTGAGTGTTTCCGGCTGCTGCTCCGACATTACGTTTACTCCTTATTTCGCTCTCAAAGTGATTTGTTATAGTAAAAACGCATGTGATCCGAATCTGCCTCAATCTGACCGGCGAAAGAACTCAGATTGATTTCAATTTCCTGCATCTGGAATGACCGGCCCAGACATTCCTCAAGAGATTCTCGGGTAAGTATTAATTCCTGTTCCGCCGATATCCGAAGATAAGCGACTTTATCCTCGACGACTATTTCCTTATCAGGGTTATCCATTTCAGCGGCTTCAACCACAGCCATGGCTACTTCACCAGCTCGCATGATAGGTCCTACCCGATTGTTTAATGTCCCGTCTTTCTGGTTCGTAGCAGCCATTTTTTACCTCACTATTTACCTGTATTCGTTTGTCGTCACTGTCTAGCTGTGGGACCTGAATGGTTCTACGCCTGAAATGTCGACTAACACGTCATCGTCTTCTATCTTCACCGGATATTCTGAAATCTTGCAGTCATCCGGATTTATTCCTTTACCTGTCCTGCAGTCAAACTGCCATAGATGGGCTTTACAGGTGAGCACTTTGCCGTCAAATTCACCTTCAACCAGTTCCATTTCCTGATGGGGGCACATCGCCTGAAAAGCCTTAATGTCACCGCCGTCTATGCCAACAACCAGAACATCGGTGCCACTTGCCGTCTCGAACGAATCCATGTCACCTTCCCAAACATCGTCCATCGTGCATACTTTTTCATAAGTCATTTCGATATCAGCCCTCAGTTATCCATAAACAGAATGTCGAGCGTCTCGGTTGGACGCAGCCCTGCATCTGCAACTTTCATGTCACGCGGAAAGAGTTCACCATTTTCATGATGGCGCACTCTTAATACCTTACCTTCCGGCATTCGAACCCGGCGATCGATCGAATGGTATGCGCACTTTTTGGCCACCTCATCCATCGTGTCCTCCGTATCGACAGGTACGAGTTGAAGAACAAAATCACGTTCAAAATTTGAATGAATTGGAAATTGAGCCATTTGTCTAATCACCTATTGATTGGATTGCCAACATTGGTTTATGCAACATTGGGCTATGCAACATCGTCAATTTTCTGACTGTAGGCTTCCACCCAGGCATAACCATGAGCATCGTCACCCATTTCGCCAGGACGGAGCCCCATATATGAAAGACCACCAGCTAAATCAGGGGGCTGAATCTCCCCTGATAAGAATCTGTCAATAAAGTTCATATGCCCTTTGTAACGGTCTGGGTCGATCTGGAAACACCAGCGATCCGGTTCGGAACCAAAGTGATAAAGCCTGCCCTCGTATTCCAGAGGATAGTCTTTCACATTCCATCCATTACCCGGCGTGCCGACGATTGGAATGTTCGACATATTACAAATGGTCGGAAGGGTTTCTGGCCCTGTCAGTTCCGGTTTCCCATCCTGAAGATTTTCAACAATAACGTCCCAACACTGACCCCATGTCTCGTTCCATCCAGGATATTTTTCTTCCAGCCACTCACGTTCAGCCGGTGTGACGCCCGCTGCAGGATTCCACCAGACCGTAGGCCGCCAATACCAGACACCCAGGTGCATGCCATGGTGTGTTTCATCGAGCGCACGAATGAACTCATCCCAGTACCAGGGTTTATCCAGGCCCAGATCAAGTAATTGGCGTTCAAACTGTGCGACGATCCACTCCTCCATGAATTCCTTAAACGACTGCTTACGCGCTTCAAGCGGTGTGTAGTAGTCCAGGATCGGGCCAGTGAGTACTGAAAATAATTTCCAGGCTCGCCAGATTGCTGCATCAACCATGGTCTGGGCTTCTTCTTTTTTCCCGTTAGCGATGAGAATTTTTAGTGAAGGGCCCCCTTGCTGGGCATGTCGCGATTCATCAGTTTGAACGCTGGAAATGAGGCTCGCAAAAGTGTGGTCACCAGCCTCGGCTGCATCTGCAGCCAGACCCAGGAACTGCATATTTGTGAACCCGGTTTCGAATCCAAAAGTTAACATTATCGACACAGATACGGCATCCCGTGTCATCATAATGTCATCGAAAAATGATCGTGCGGCAATAGATGCCCACGAATTGGTGTGGTAGGCCCGATGGGCCCAATCCCATTGACGATTGCGTTTGATGTTCGCATGCGGGAAGAACAGTTGAATCTGCGCATGCCGATTTTCATCCATCATGCCAAAAACAGCCATGTTGCGATTACCGGGTGCCTTGGCGAATCGCGCCATCCTCCCTTCTGCGGTGCTCGCTGCGTACTCAGCGAGAGCGATTGCACCATAATGTGCAATCATTGTACTCACCCAACCCGGATCTGCCCGGTCAACAAAGGCATCTCGCTCCAGCGCAGCCTTGACGGAGTAAGCACCCGAATCCTTCTCTCTTTGAATAGATACATATTCAGGATAGCTGACTTTATATGGCTCATCATAGGTTTCCCACACTTCTGCAGGAATACCTCTGGACCCGCTCATCTCTTCGGGGAACATTTCGTCTTCCTGAACATATTTAACTGACCAGTTTGTGGTCCGCGTTAAGTCGTACCATTCTTCTCTTTTTAACAACGCCATTTCCTGTCCTCCGAATAACGACTATCGCCCAAGATTCTCGCAGTATTCCAATCTTATGACCAACTTCTTCCGGCAACATGTGGCCTGCGGAATCAACATGTCTTGGACCACAACACTGGTTACCCCAATTTTTTGCCTATGAGTTTTTCACCGTCAGCCTTACGCATCTGCAGCAACGCTGTCGATATCGCGTAGGCATTTTCGATGGAAATATCAGGTTCACGCTCCGTCAAAGGATCAACGACCTGGCATTCACGTATCGCTGCGTATAGCTCTGCTGCCAAAAGCACTATTTTTTGTTGATTCATTACGGTTTCCATCTACCTATAGTTTTAAACATACATTTTTGAGTTCGTAATAAAACTCAAGCGAATAGTGACCGCCTTCCCGCCCAGTACCCGATTGTTTCATCCCGCCAAACGGGGTTCTCAAATCCCGTAAAAACCAACTATTCACCCAGCAGATACCGGTATCCATTTTTGCCGCGACCCGGTGTGCCCTCGACACATTTTCAGTCCATATGGCGGACGCCAGGCCGTAGTCGGTATCATTAGCCAAACGAATAACTTCTTCCTCGGTATCAAACGGTGTGATGTGACAACAAGGCCCGAATATTTCTTCTTTAACGATAGGAGAACCTTCATCCAGCCCAGTCCAGATGGTGGGCTCCACCCAATAGCCACCTGATAGTTCAGCATCCAGATCTGGTACGCTGCCACCCGTGATTAACGTTGCTCCCAGTTCAATTGCCTGCTTGTAATAAGACAAGACTTTGTCACGGTGCACAGCGCTGATTAATGGCCCCAGAGTCGTTGCCGGATCATCTGGCTTGCCCATCACCAGGTTTTCTGCCCCCGCCTTTAACCTGGCGATAAACTCGTCAAAAATCTCTCTCTGAACATATAGCCGCTCGGTGCCGAGGCATACTTGCCCGCAATTCGCGAATACCGAACGCATCGTACCTTCAATCGCTTTGTCCATATCGCAATCGGCAAAAACAATACCCGGGTTCTTACCACCGAGTTCCAGTGAAGCATCTCTAACGCCGTGCGAAGCAGCCTCCGATATTTTTTGACCGGTTGCTGTAGAGCCAGTAAAGGTGATTGCATCAACACCCGGGTGAGTGACTAATGCGGCTCCTACTGAATTTCCCTGCCCAAGTACAACATTGAACACGCCTGCCGGTATTCCGGCGGCATTCATGACCTCACCCAGAAGACTTGTCGTCCTTGGTGTTTCTTCTGAGGGTTTGACTACAACCGTATTACCACAGGCCAGTGCGGGTCCCACCTTCCAGGTCATAAGCAACAGCGGCAAGTTCCAGGGACCAACTACAGCAATGACGCCTTTGGGTTTTCTGATGGTGTAATTAATCGCACCAGTACCATCTGGGGTCGCCATGTGGAAGGCTTCATCTGCAGCACTTTTAATCGTATCCGCGAAAACCTTGAAGTTTGCAGCACCGCGAGGAATGTCAATTTTCTCGGCGAGTGAGTATGGTTTTCCTGTATCCAGGCATTCCGCCAGCAGAAACTCATCAAATCGTGCATTAATGCCATCGGCGACGGCGTACAGTAGTTCTACCCGGCAATCTATTGACATCCGGCCCCATTCATCATCAAGAGCTCTTCTAGCCGCAGTGACCGCCTGATCAACATCATCAACGCTGGCAATCCCATAACGTGCAGATACCCGCCCGGTGGTCGGATCAAAGTTGTCTTCCCAGGAGGCTGGCTCAAGATATTGACCGTCTACAAAACTGCGAATTTCCTGCATACTATTTCTCGATATTCTCGCTCGCGGTCAACATATCCAATCCGGCTTTCGCACAATCTTCGTCTTCGTCTTCACTGCCACCGGAGACACCAACTCCTCCAATTAATTCACCATTGAATTTCAGGGGTAGCCCACCACCAAAAGTAACCAGGCGCGGTCTGTGCAGGATTCCTTCACGTAACATACTACCGGTCGTTAGTGCGCCAGCCCATTCGCTCGTTGCGAACCCAAAGCCAGCAGCGGTATAAGCTTTGTCAATCGCAATTTCGATGGAATGAAGAAAAGCACCATTTGATCGTAAAAAAGCCATCAAGTTACCGCCGGTATCAACGACCGCTGCATTCACCTTCAGCCCTGATTCCTCTGCCCTGGCGATAGATGCCTGCACGATTTTCATCGCCAGTTCCGTCGAGACGCTGGATTGTTTGTATAGAACATGCATCAGGTGTAAACAGCTGTGAATGCTTCGTTCAATTCTCCGGAGTGATAAAAAATACCGGTGCCCAGCTCATCTTCAGTCCAGTTAATAACGGGCATGTCCGGTTGTGCGAGATATCCCAGACCAGCAAACGTTTCATTACGATTGCCGGATGGGTCAAAGAAGTAAATCGTCTCACCACGCGTAATGCCGTGTCGATTTGGCGTCACATCCACCTTTACTTTCTTCATTCGCATAATGTCAGCGGCTTTCAAAATATCAGCCCAGCTGTCTACAAAGAACGCGGCATGGTGAAATCCCGCTTCTGGTCCTGGTACAAAAGCAATATCGTGAGGTGTACTACCAACGGTTAAAAATGCTATCGCCTGAATGCTGGCATCTGGCCCAACTTTCACTTGTTCCGTTACTCTGAAACCCATCGTGCCAGTGAGAAACTCTACATTCTCCGCAATCTTGTTCAGCGACTCTTCAGGATTAAATGGCGCCACCAATAAAATATGATCCAACCAGTGCACACCCACGCCTTTTCTGTCTATGGGCCACGGAGCCGGATTGACATCACCAACAGCCTTGCCCACGCACTCTTTCTCTGCAAATAGCACCATTACATGACCACTTGGTAACAAAAAGCGAATGCCACGGCCGCAGGCAAACATTTCACCCGGCACCAACTGTTCAACTTCAACGCCTTTTGCTTTGATCGCCTCGGCATACTCATCAAGATCCGAATCCGACTCACACTTATAGGCGACATAGTTCATACCTGCACGATCGGAGGGTGAAAGAATCAGACAGTATTTATCCCATTCGTCCCAGCCTTTCAGATAAACGTTACCATCGTCATCTTCCCCGGTACGGCTCAGGCCCAAAATGTCTTCATAGTGTTCGAGCGCCGCTGCCATATCCAGAACACGCAAATTCACATGACCAATTCTCATAACACTCATTGCTTTCTCCTGTTCAATTTAGTTCCTGTTCGCCTGATGAAACGGCAACACCCTTGTTTTCAGTTTCTCGAGCACCTCGAGTTCAATATCTGTTTCCGGGAATATGCGACAAGCTAAACCCAACCCATTGTTCTCGTCATCCTCAGAAATATGGGCTCGACTCATCGGCAGGTAGCTGCATTGCCCGGATACAATCCGCACCCTGCAAACTCCACACCCGCCACCGTGACAACCGGACGGAATACTTTTTCGCCCAAGTGCGGCCATTGCATTGAGAACTGCTTGATCGTTACCGCACAAAAATCTTTCCTGACTTTGTACAAGGGTAATCTCATAATGCTTACTCGCACTCATTCACCGACTTCCTTATATCGATTTAAACAACGGGCTTTTAGGTTTCTCGCTTTTACTGGCATTGGTGTAAAAGTTTTCCAGGTAAATGTCTCGTTCAAACAACCTTCCCTTCATCAGGGTAGAGATACAGGCGTCAATCATCGGAGGTGACCCGCATAGATATGCTTTATACCCCTCGAATCGACCATCAAAGACCTCGTCTGCCGCATCATGCACGTATCCCCGGATTCCAGACCAATCGCTGCCTTCGGGTTCTGCAGAAACAACCGGTACATAACGGAAGTTTTCATAATCTTGCTGGAGTCTCTCGAATAGCCCTCGGTAGTACAGTTCCTGAGTGTTCCTGGCGCCGTAGATTAAGGTGATGGATTGACTGGCACCGCTCTCGAGCAGATTGAGGATCATGGATTTGGGGCTGGACAAACCAGAGCCGCCGGACAGAAAGATAATAGGTTCTGGCTGTGACTTTCTGACAAAGAATCGGCCATAAGGGCCAGTAAAACTTATCTCGTCGCCAACCTTGAGATCGTTGTGGATGTAGGATGTACCCTGTCCGTTCTCTATCAGGCTAACATTCAACTCGATGAGTTCTGACTCGGAAGGCGGGCTTGAAATGGAAAACGCTCTCGGCTGGCTTTCCAGACCCGGGATAATCACATTGACGTATTGGCCAGCTTGAAAATCGAGCTTGTCTTGCTCAAGTGCAATGAATATACCTTTTATACGTGGTGTCATTGTTTCAATTTTGCTGACAATGCCCTTAAAATCCCGAACCAGATGGATTTGTGCATCTACTTCCTCTTCGACATCCACTTCTATGACCAGATCACTTTGCGGAACTGCACAACAGGCAAGGCACTTGCCTTCATCTCGTTCAAAGTCCATCAACGCGAATGGTGATGCTTCTCCCTGCTCAACATCGCCTTCCAAAATATCAACCTTGCAGGTGGAACATAACCCGTGCCCGCAGGCATGAGGCAGGTACACTCCCGCTCTCAAGGCAGCATCGAGTATCGTTTGCCCTTCTTCAACTTCTACAATTGCGCCGAGCGGTTCAATTTCAACCTGGTATGGCATCTGTTTTACTCAACCCTGGTTAGTTGCCTGACCCATCAACACCATCGAGACCTGGTGTAATAAATCGTAGCAATGATTTGTGACCAATTCCGTTCTCTGCAAGGCTTGCATCCGGATTTGGCACGAACGGTTGATCATCCAATATCCATTCAACTGAATCCCACTGGAGATTTTTATAATCTGGATGGCCACTCCAGATACCTGGAATGACTTCCTGCTGGAGTGCCCCAAAGGGCATCTCTGGCGGCAACGGGAAAGCAGCCGCGGCAGAAAACATGCGGTGACGATCCCAATCTACATAAACGAGTTGATTGCCATGAAAGTTTTCGACCGCATCCGCCACAATGTCGACATATGTTCCCAGAGTATTAATTGCCATGAATAGTCTCCTTAGCCGACCGCGGTAGTTTCATCTTCGATATCCTGCCCTTTCCATGCCTGCCACCTTTTATGATCGGCTGAGCCCACGTATTCTCCAGAGTCCTCTTCGTTGAAATGATACCACTTCAGGACGTCAGAAATTTCCGCTCCGCCGCAGTTTCCCTGGAATATTTGATGAACAGGGAGCCACGCCTGTGTGTATTTTTCGGGTTCGTTCTCAAAAATATCTCTACAACCATCAGAGCAGGTGTGGTATTTGTCCCCTTTAAACAGTGAGACACGACGGCTTATCATCATGGAGTCCGTCATCACTTCGGTGAAGCACATGGGCACCTGACATATCTGACAAAGCTGAGGGAGCCCCATGAAGTAATGCCTGTTACCAGCTTTTTCCATCTCCCGAAACATCTCAAATCGCGGTCGATAGCATTTGTCGAATGTATCGGGATATTTTTCCGATAACCAATCCATTTTCCGATCGTCAGGTATCCATGTATGCAAGGCTGCTGCATGGGTAAAGTTGTACAAGGTGCCCCAGATCTGGTGGCTGAGATGCTCTGATTCAGCTGTAGCCACTTCATGATATTTTGGCATTCTCAGACCATACCGGCTTAAATCGTTGAACAATGCGCCAATGTTTTCTACAAAATAGATTTGCCACGCTTCTTTCCAGGACATCGGGCTGTTCGGTAACATGTAATCCTGCATGGCGGATACCAGGCTCAATACCCGGTATGCCCGCCAGAAGTGCTTGTCGATCCACCCCTGCACGATGGGAATATTGTCTTCATGCTGTTCAAGCATGAACTTGATGATTTCCAGACCCAAGGTCATGTGACGGGATTCATCCGATTGTGCTGAGAAGCCGAAAGTCACGGTTGCCATGTCACCGTTATGCGCGGCACCCGACATGAACGGTACAAATAAAAGATTGGTAAGAATGTATTCGAATGCAAAGGAGACCGACGTAATGAACTCGAACGGTCCTCCTGTCATTGCATCTTCGAAGTAAGATTTAGGCACTGAGAGATACCAGACCCGATCAAACATATGAATTGAATCGTGCAACCCGTTGAAATGTTTGTTGTAGTGGCTCAGTGTGTGCATCTGCGTCTGACAATGACGCAACTCATCAATAGCCTGCATCTGGCAAGCAACACGGGTTCCCTCTCCACGGAACTGCCGCCCCAGGTGCGCAAAATGTCGATGAGCACCATATTCCAGGGGAGAAACCCCCTGGATAAACAGTTTTAGCGCATTGACATATCTGGCATCAGTCAAATTCAACTGTGCATTATTCTGTGCAAAACTATCGATGATGGCATACAGCTTCTTTTCTTTTTCTGCCTGAAATTTCCAGTAGGCATCAACCGTCAATCGAAACGGATCTTCCCACTTATCCCAATCTTTTATTTTTATTCCTTCAAAACTGTCATACGGAAACACCTTATCCATCGGTTGATATGTGGTCTCCCAGCCCATGCCCCGGGTGAGTAGCCCGTACCTCTTTCGCATATTTAGTCGTGCTGCTGCCATCACTCGTCTCCTGAGTTAGTCGTTCCCGACCATGCCAATGTAAAGTAATCATCATCTTCATCAATGTTGCCACTCAGCGAAACCAGGTTGAGTTGAAGTTCCTGAATGTCCCAGTCTCTACCGGACTTCTCGCTGACGGTGAGACGGTTCACCGTTAATCTACCGGGCGATTCGATTCGAACCATGCCGGGAAGATGTTCGATATGGGCCTGTTGATTATCCTGCTCAATTGCTTCGACGATGGGACGTGCTTCTTCGTTGTCCTGAAGAATGAGAAACACCTTATCTGCCATGATCATTCCCCTTTAGCACCAACCCCTGGTCACACATTCGCTCGAACAACTCCTGTCTAATCTGGGTTAAATATTGCAGGCCTGTCTCGGGGAATGCCGCAAGACAGATTGGCTCCAGCGATTCCGATAAACGAGCGAGCCATTGAGAAGTCCAGTTAGAGAGTAGTTCTGTATTCTCCACGGATTCAGCCGCGGTCGTCTTTATCAGCGCATTGGTCCAGCGAACTGTTTCGGCGTACCAGTCATTCATGAATTCTGTCAACATCGCTACGCCAATGTTATCTTGCGAAAGATCATCGACCAGTCGCTGATAAATCAATGGATAAACTAAACCATCCATCACAATATTTTGCGCAATCATGGTTTCAAACCAGTCTTCAAGCACAAATATATCTTCCATTGCGTGTCGAAGTTTTTGCCACATCTCCAATCCGAGCCAGTCAGATTTCGCCTGGTCCAGAACCGCTGTATCATTCCCGTTAGCCATCAAGCCAATACGTGTCAGGTACTGGGCAATTCCAAGCCGATCGATTGAATTGAACATGGTTACCTGGGTTACGGCAACGCCGTAACCAAAGTCGGTAATAGCGCAATTGTTCATGTTTGCGCCCCATTCCACATGCCTCAAGGGGACAATGAACGAATTTATTTTGTTTCTGATCTCATCTGACTGATCAGCGAAGAGGTTTCGCTTGTCGACGAATTCAAAATTCTTCTCAACAATTTCCTGCTGCTTGGCTCGCGCCATGGTGTAGGTGCCATAATAAAACTGTCTGGGATCTTTGAACGAATACCAGTCCTCCATCACTATCGCTGTCCGGCTAACATCATAGACTTCATATTTCGGATCCCAGAGGGGCCGATAATGAAAGTTAGCCGTTGACTGAAGGTCATAAGTGGCTTCCTGATAGCGAGAGCCTGTCTTGCCTTCACCAATTCGCCGAGCAACATGGTCATAGGTAAGTCGTATCGGCTCAATGGTCGTTGATGGTATTTCAATACTCATGAAAAACTGTTCTCCATTACTATCGATGTAGTAAATCTAGTCATATCCAAATCCGGGATCACCATGTCGCCATTTAAGTTTGTCGAACTCAACCGCTGCTGATTGTTCACTGGTCAGGTGCTCTACTCGATTGTTTCGGCAGAATTCGGAAAATTGACCAAATGGCAACACCAGCGCGACATGCAGCGTCGGGTCTCCGATTGAAAAATCAAATTCGACGAACTTATCGTGAAGAACACCTGTAACATGAACATACCTTTGCAAACTGGTTAGTGCGTCATCCATCATATTTAAACTGGTCTTCAAAACTACTAAGGCCTGATAATCATCTTTTTGGCGTTATCCAGTTTTCCTGAAAATGTAAGGAACGCCTGGTCTATATCTGATAACGAATATTCATGGGAAAAATAAGAATCGGGATCAATTATGGCTGCCTCCAACAATTTCTGACCGGCTTCCATATAGGGTTGGACATTTGCAAAACCGTTCATATGCAGAGAAATGTCCCGTAAGAAAACATCAGCCAACACAAGATTGAATTCCTGCTCTGTGAACACACCCATCGCAGCAATAGTCCCACCAGGACGAATAATGTCCAGGCTCATTCGCAGTGAGGTACCAGACCCGACGACTTCGATGACCTTGTCGAATCCCCGGCCACTGCACGAAACCATGGCTTGTTCGCATGCATCAGCGTCAGCCGAATTGATCGCCTGCACACCCTTTTGGATTACCAATTCGCGCCGATGCGCGACGGGCTCAAGAACACACACAGCGCCAGGAGATTTTTGCAATGCCAGATCGAGGCACATCAACCCGGTGGGACCTGCACCAACAATCGCTACACTTTCGCCCGGTTGAATGCTTGCCAACTCATTCGCGATGATCGCAGTGGGCAAATTACACGAAAGTAACAATGCCGCATTGTCAGGAATACCGTCTGTTATTTTTATCGCATGGGCATCTGCATGTGGTAGCACCATCGCTTCTGCGTGTGTACCGTTTAGGTTTCCGAAGGGAACGCCGAACCCATAAACCGCTTTCTGTGTTGTCTCACAATGTGCTGTCTGGCCGACTTCACACATATAACAACTACCACAGGAACATGAATAGGCCATTGAAACCCTGTCTCCTATTGAAAACTTCGATATGGCAGCACCCACTTCGCGAACTATGCCAACCAATTCATGGCCTATCTGCGATTTACCTCGCTCCATGAAAGCATCCATTGCGCCTCGATAGAGATGAAGATCTGACCCACAAATAGAGGTAGCCGAAACTTCAACCAGCATCTCGTGATCCTGCTCGAGTCTGGCGTCGGCAATGTCATCCAATCGGATATCTTCTGGACCATGGTAAATAGCTGCTTTCATTTCGTATCCAACCGATTCGGGATACGTTTTAGATCGCAATCTTCATGCCAGTTTCTACAGGGTCCTAAACACCTGTTCTATAAGGAGATCTTAAGTCGGTACAGGTTTGGAGTTCGCTATATGGCAAGTTATTTAGCCACTTAACCAAATAGCTAACGGGATTTCCGGAAACAGCCTCAAACAGCCGAGCACCAAAGAATGTTCGAGTTAAGACCAACAATCAAAATGGCGTCAATCTTCGGGAACACGGCTGCCGCCAGCCGCAACAATTTCGAACTTTTTCAACCGATATCTGAGTTGCGCATCCCCCATGCCCAATAAACGCGCGGTGGCTGACACATTTCCATCGGTACTATCAAGCGCCATTTCAATAATTCGCTGTTCAAGTGATTCAAAGGAATTACCTTCTGCAAACCACTCTTTTATATTCAGATCTACAGTTTGGTTGGAACTCAATCGGCCACTACGATCAACTGTTGGCAAGAGATTCCCGACCTGTTGCTGGCCCGGAAATAGAACTGTACTGTCAACTTTACCGCCGTCCTCGGTCAGAATCACACCACGCTCAATCACATTTTCTAGTTCCCGGACGTTACCCGGCCAGGAATATTGTTGAAATGCCGCCCTAACTTTGTCCGTTATTCCCAAAACGCGTTTGTTGTGGCGAACATTACTTTTCTGAATGAACAGGTCCACCAGTGCAGGTATGTCCTCAACACGTTCTCGAAGAGCAGGGATGTGTAATGGGAACACATTAATGCGATAGAGCAGATCTGCTCTGAATTCTCCGGCTCGAACTTTTTCTTCAAGATCAGCGTTAGTAGCTGCTATCAGGCGCACATCAACTTTTCTTGTGTGGATGTCCCCGACCCTGTCAAATTCGCCAGACTGCACTACTCGGAGTAGTTTAGCCTGTGCAGCAGCCGTCAATTCTCCTACTTCATCAAGAAAAAGAGTGCCACCATGCGCTCGTTCGAACCGGCCCGCTCTAGACTGATCTGCACCGGTGAAAGCGCCTTTTTCGACCCCAAATAGTTCAGCCTCAATCAGGTCTGCCGGGAGCGCTGCGCAATTCACTGCAACGAACGGTTTGTCTTTTCTTTTGCTTAGTCGGTGCAGAGCGACTGAAAATATGTCTTTGCCAACACCCGTTTCCCCCAACAACAAGACCGGCACATCACAATCAGCGGCAGGCTTCAACAGTTTCAGCGCCGCTTTTATGCTCTGCGATTCGCCAATAATGTCGTCAGGATTAACGTCTTCGGTCATCGTGGAGCGCAACTGCGTTACTTCGTTACTCAACGAGTACAGAGTTTCCGCAATTGAATCGGCAGAATAGTATGAGCTGAGCTTTTCACCGTCTTCCCACTCCGCTATGGGTTTCCCCACGATGCGACAGTGTTTGTCCCCCATGCCCATGCACTCAATTTCCTTGAACAGAATTGGCACTCCGACCAGCTCACTGGTGTATCCACCGGCGTAACCTATCTGGTTCCAGCAGACAGGCTCACCGGAAATACCCATCGTTCGCAGGTGTTCCTCTGCCTCAAAGGAATTTTCCCAATAAAATTCGCCATAATACCTACCGCTGCCTATATCCAGTTCAAGCTTTATGGGTACTACACGAACGATACCCTCAAGTGCGTGTAATTGAGGACCTACCAGAAACATATCTTCTTCGCTCGAATCCGGGCGGATGGTCCTCGCAAGCCTCGCATCATTTTGACCGGACAAACTTCCCATTCGCATGAGCAATCCTTTAGCCCGGGAAAGGCCAAGACTGTTTACTAGCTCATTTCTCAGCGCCCCAAAGGACGAAGCATGCAGCATCAGCATCCGCTGCTCACCAAGCCAGATCTTGCCACTCTCATCGTCAAAGGAGATGATGGATCGCAAATCCTGAATTGAAGGTACAATCATATTGATGAAGATATATATTGATTCATCGTTTTATTATGGCCTTTTGGTTCGCTAGAACAAGTAAAAGACAAATTCCAACATAATTGGCACTCACTGACTGAGGTTAAACCATGCAAACAAAAATAACGTTACCTGAATCCTCGATACCAGATCATTGGTACAACGTCGTTGCTGATATGCCTAACCAACCACTCCCTTATATTGGACCTGAGGGCCAACCGATCACTCCCGATGCCATGCAAGCAATTTTTCCGCCATCAATCATTGAACAGGAGATGTCTGGTGAACGCTGGATCGAAATACCTGAACCCGTCCGAGAGGCTCTCAAGTTGTGGCGCCCTTCGCCGCTGTACCGTGCGCATCGACTTGAACAGGCCATCGGGACACCTGCCCGGATCTATTACAAAAATGAATCGGTCAGCCCGGCGGGCTCCCACAAACCCAATACAGCTGTAGCCCAAGCCTACTATAATCGCGAGGCCGGTATTAGTCACCTTGCTACTGAAACCGGGGCGGGTCAATGGGGTTGTGCACTCTCCCTTGCCGGACAAATGTTTGGACTCCAGGTTCATATTTACATGGTGAAAATAAGTTACGACCAGAAACCTGCAAGGCGCTCGATGATGCAAGCCTGGGGCGGGGAGGTGCACTCCAGCCCGTCCAATCTGACCGAATGTGGCCGAAAGATTCTTGATAAAGACCCCAACTGCAGTGGTTCACTCGGTATCGCCATATCAGAGGCGGTAGAAGAAGCCGCGGGTAAGGAAGACACAAACTACGCACTTGGTTCGGTGCTCAATCATGTCCTGCTACATCAAACCGTCATCGGCCAGGAGGCCAAAGCCCAACTGGCACTGGTTGACGAATACCCGGATGTAATTTTCGCTCCATGCGGTGGAGGGTCTAATTTTGGGGGAATTGCCTTTCCGTTCTTCGCTGACAAAGCTGCCGGAAAGGAAGTGCAGCTTGTTGCGGTTGAACCAACATCATGCCCCACACTCACCAAGGGAACCTATGCCTGGGATTGGGGAGATTCTGCCGGTCTGACACCAATAATGAAAATGTACACGCTTGGCCATGACTTTGTGCCACCAGGTATCCACGCGGGTGGACTCCGATACCACGGCGCCTCTGCCCTGGTCAGCCAGCTTTATCACGAGGGGCTTATAGACGCAGTTTCAATACCACAGACAGAGACGTTCGAGGCGGGTCTTTTATTTGCAAGAACCGAAGGCATTATTCCGGCACCAGAATCAACCCATGCGCTGGCCGCCATGATACGCGAGGCTAAATCCTGCAAAGAAAGCGGCGAACAGAAAACGCTATTGTTTAACCTGTCCGGGCATGGTCATTTCGATTTGAGTGCCTATGATCGTTTTATCAGTGGGGAATTACGGGATGAGGAATATTCAAGCGAAGCCATTGCGGCGTCTCTACAAAACCTACCCAATGTTGCTTTTGAAGAATAAACAAAAAGAGTAACGCAATAGGCAGGGTTGCAAATTGCAACCCTGCCGTCTCGCATTAGCGATAGTCTCGAAGTTGGTCAACATCAAACATTTCTTCCGTGACAATCAAATCTCGCCTTTCCCAATTCGGTGTCATGTACAAGGTGGTCATCCGCTTGGTGACGTAGTTATTAACCATCACGTAGCGCCATTGTGCGTCACCTTCACTCGGTCGCCATGCACGGCTATCTTCCCAGTTTCTGTAGGGATTTCCTCTTGGGTCCCAAGTCATATGGTACTGCATGTAATAAAATTCCTTGTCAACCCAGGTGCGGCGCTTTGAGTACATGTACTTGCCGGTTTTATCAATGATGTCCAATATCCAAACAGGACGAAGTTCCAGCTCCATTGATTCGTAGTTACACGCATCCTCAGTCAACACAGCAGAGTCATATACATATCCGACCTCCGGAGAAGCAAGCACATAACCTTCGCCAACCAGTTTGTATTCAAAGGACTCCACATCAGTTTTCCCCCAGTAGGCACGCCAGTCATCCCAGGTGAGTTCCTGTCCTGAGGCTATCGGGTCTTGTGCATCTGAACCGGTCAAGACTCGCGTGCGGCGAAGGCTTGGAATAAAGACCTTAAAGTCATCATCCTTCTTGGCATCCGCATACCGTTGGCGTACACCAGCCAATCCACGAATATCATAAGGTTCGAGAAAGAAAATGGATCCACCTTCGATGTAATCCTCTTTCCCTGCAATATCGCCGAACGGCTCTACATTCTGGCGATTATGATAGTGCCACCACCAGAGATCGGCCTTGTATTCACTATCAACTTTTCCAGCCGGTGTGCAGGCACGCATATGAATGGGTTCAAAATCAAGCGTGTCGGTGTTCACCGAATGGGCGACGTATGACCAGTTCAATTCCAACCCGTTTTTCGGATTCATGAATGGCACCGAGGTCGCCCCAGGACCTGACATCAAAGCATAGGAGCCATCGGGGTATAACAATTCACCGGCCTCATTGATTTGCAGCTCTATGTTTTTCTCCTTGAGTTCCTTGGTCCCCTGTAAATACCCCTTGTGCATATAATAGGTATTAGTGGGAACGATGGTGATCTCTTTGATATGGCTCCAATCAGAGGTGAGATGACCAAGAAGCTCTTCCGGAAGAAAATCCTTCAGCCACGGAAACTGGTCCATATTCTCACTGTTGATCTTCAGACCCGGTTTAAGCTCTTCGGGTAGTTCCGCATTCGCCAACAAGTCGTAGGAGTCGTAACCTCGAACTTCTCTCCATTCTTTTGCCAATGCGACGGCTGCAGGCTTGGATATTTCTTCCACCCATGCCGCATGATTTGGATTTCCTGTTTGTTTGGCAAACTCTTTCCACGCTTCCAGCGCTTTATTGGTATCTGCAAATCCTGAGGAACTGCAGAAGAGTGCAAACAGCCATATCGAATTGAATTTTTTTAATGATTTCATTAACTTTTTCTCCTGGTTTAAATTGCATTCCACCGCGCCATAGCAATGTTTAAAATTGATAGGTTATCGATAGTTCTATAAAGTCTTTGTCGTCGAATATTCCTATCGGCGCCACCTCAGCACGACCACTAAAGTGCTGTATCTCCAGCCGAGGACGCCAGTGTCCGCCAAAGTAATTAAAATCTATTCGTTGTCTATAACTCGTGCCATGACCATCAATATTTCTGATAAAAAGCCCTTCCAGGACTAGGCGTTGGTTATCCAGAGGCGCGCTCCACAAAAACGTGACGTAGTTTTGGTTAGTCTCAACTTCAGTAGTTCCATAAGGTGCCTGTGCCATCAAATTGTCGGCATCCTCAGTGTGCAAATTGAACCACTGGAAACTGGTGAATATTGATTTTTGTTGCCCGGCCCAGCCAGGTACCCACAAGGGGTAGTCAAAGCCCATCATCAGAGAAGTCACATCTCTTTCCACAATCGAAGCTGAAGGACTGACGAAATTTGCAACTGCCCCCTTCTCCGACTGTGCCGCGAAGAATGGATTTTGAACAACGCTTTGATTAAAGGGTTTGTCGAATTCATGGGACAATTCAATACGCATCGATGGCGACGTGCCTTTGGGGCCAAAAGAGACAAAGTCTCCCATATCCCTCGTAAAGCTAGCCCCAACAAGTTTCTGCCGATAGGTAAAATCCAGATCAATATGTACCGAAACAGAGCACTCCAGACCCGTCCCGCCGGGATCGTTCACGGGATCATTACACCCTCCACCCGTCAGCAGGGTAAGCGGGCTTGTTGTCAAAGGACTTTTACCTGCCGCACCGCGAAGATACGGCAGATAACCGGATGGGTTTCCCGCGGTTGGCGATGTCGCAGTCGGATTGGCAAAATCAGGTAACCAGAGGGCCGCCAGCAGCGTCGCATGGTCAACCTCAACATTAGCGACCGAACCGGCGGGATCATTCACACCCGACCCGACATGCACCGTCGCTCCGCGCATTTTTACGATAGGTAGATCCTGCCTGCCGTAAAACGCATTCAAGGTCATTGTGCCACCGAGTGACTCAAACTTTAATCTCACGCCGACTTCAGGTTCGTCAAAATCATCCATTTCGATGACATCGAGTTTCGCACCGAAAGCCACCGCACCCAGGCCTGACTGATGAGGCAACCCAATGTCGGAAAAATCTGGCCAGGGTAGCCCGAATGTGCCGCCGTCAGTTGCATCACTGGTTGTTGGATTGTTTACCAATACCTCACTATGGCGAACCTCAGGAATGATATTCACTTCCAGCACTGGGCGTTTCATACCGATTGCTTCAAAAGGCGCGGCAATACCCATTTTACTAAAATTAAAGTCCGCAGAAATCATCCACGCAGGAATCCGAATTTCATCGGTATCCTTAAACACAAATCGCTCACGCAAGTCCTGAGCATGAAGAATATCTAACAGCCGCAAGCCATCAGATTGACCCCACCCACGTTGAAACTTGCCGACCTTGAATGTGTATCGACGTTTCGAGTCTTTGTACTTTAAAGAGAGCTCGCGAATCACCTCGTCATCAAAATCATCGAAGATATCGAGTTCATCGTTGGGTGCACAAAATTCCCTTGCCTGAAGATTGCAATTGCTGGCGCCGTGCTGAAAACTGCCGCTGGGAAAGGGTGGACCAGCGAACAGGTTTTTCAACCCGCCGGTGCGCTCGACGAAATCGGGATCATTCGCCTGCCCTCTAACCCACAAATTGCCGATAAGCGTCAGATTGCGATTCGGGCGATAAGTTGCCTTAATCTCTGATAGATAATTCTGCGGGCCATCATCCGACCCCTGTTCCAGGTCATATAGAACGGAGTAACCGGCTTTTAACCTGCCGTCCACGGTCAAACCTTTCACATCAATATCAAGAGCAGATACTGGCGCAGAAACGATCAGGCCAAGTAATACTAATAGTTTTAGTTGAAATTCCCTCATAGAATTTTCTCCAGTGATGGGCTTACGATGCCGCAGGTAGTTCTTGTGAATTAATAGCGGCTGTTGCCGCCGTTTCTGGTTCGAAGGTACTGTTTCTTTCCGGAAACAGAGATTTAGGCTTGAATGCGGCCAACGCAGCGGGCAGGAACAACAACGAGCCCAACATGTTCATGAACAGCACCAATCCCAACAACATGCCCATTTCAGATTGAAAGCGAAGTGGAGACATAAATGCCCAGGGTAGCAGTGGACCGATCATCGTTATCGCAGTAACGAAGATTGCATTACCCGAGGTCAGGAATGCTCGATGTATTGCATCAGCAATAGTATCCGTGGCTTTCGCATACTCTTCTTTAATGCGATCAACCATATAAATACCGTAGTCGACGCCTAACCCCACGCCGAGCGCGGCTAAAGGCAAAGTGCTCACGTTTAATCCCACCTCTTTCCACGCCATAAACGCGTACGTCAGTGAATTTGCCGTGGCCAGGCTGAATAGCAAAATAAACGCTACTGTCGGGGAGCGATAATAGATGAGAATGCAGGTTCCAATCACAATGGCAATCGCGATCATTATTTTGATATTTGACTCAGTGATTTCGCGATTCAGGGCCTCTACAATGCCAATCTGCCCGCCTGAATATAAAAAATCGGCTTCTGAAACAATTTCATCTTCAAGGGTAAAAAAGCCTTCAAGCGTTTTGGTCATATTTTCTATCGTCGGCACACTGTGATCTTCGAGAAAAAACGATACATTGCCGATTTCCCAATCTACATTTGTAAAAGCCGCAAAATCTCCCGGCTCTCCTCGAGAACGGTACATATAGATATCAAACCCGATCTCTTCTTTCGTGTCCGGAAGAATTTCATAAGATGGATCTCCCTCATACAAAACCGAATTGACAAGTTTTATAATCGGCACAAGGCTTTGCGCTGGACGGACTTCCCGCATGTGTTCATACATATAGCGATCCATCGCTTCGATCTGGTGGTAAACGGTCGGGTCCAGCATCGTGTTTTTGTCACCTTCGATGTAAACCTGCATCAGATCAGTACCCAGAAACGAATACCTGGTATTGATTGACTCAGAATCGAGGTTGTATCGCGCATCTGGCCACAGGATTGCGCTTCCCTTGGTATCTCCAACCGTCAGATTTGAGGCATAGGTCATACCCAGTGCAAACAACCCGAGCGTCACCCCAATGACAATGAATTTGTGATCTTCAATATCAATGACTGTAGTCCAGATTTTGTTGAGTAACTTCGAACCGGTATTATGGGAAACCGGTGGTTTCATCAAACACAGCAGTGATGCCGCGAGAATCAATGCCGGGATGATAGACAACAGCCATAACCCGCAAATAATTGCCAACCCCTTGATGCTGGGTATCGCCACCAAACCCAGTACACCAAAACCCGCAGCATCGGTAAAAATAGCTGCAGTACTGGGCACCATGACCCTGGCCAGCCCTTCCTTGGTACAAAGCCGCAAATTGTCAGGACGTGTCGAGGCGTTATCAACATTGTCCAGAATCCGCGTCGTTAATTGCACACCGTGTGACAGGACAATGGCGAAAATAAAGGCTGGTAGCAGAACGAGGAGTGGATCAAGGTTGTATCCGAAAGCCCCCATTGTACCGAGGCCCCATATGGTCGCTACCACAGCGGTTGTCATGGGTACAAACACACCAATCCATGTACGGAAATACAGGTACAACACCATCGCGACTATGGCCAGAGAAATAGCAAGGATCAATACAACAGAATCAAGGGCCTGATAAATGTAGCCGAGCAGGATCGGTCTGCCCACAAAATTTAGCGATAAATCATCGTCCTCCATTTCTATCCTGAGATTCAGGAAAAAACCCAGGATACTTTCAAAATCTGAATCATCTTTGAAGTCTGCAATGATCATCATTGAGGATTCATCATCCGAAACCAGAAACCCGCGATATTGGCTATTCACGGCCCGACGAAATTGTTCCATAGACGCTGAATCTCGCGGCAAGTCTGGCCACAGGATCGCGTCAACTTCAACCGTTCCACCGCCACCGGTAATGGCCTTGGTCTTACGTAGAATCATGGACTGGCTGAGATGGCGGTAAGTGGACGGGTGGTAGTAAATTTCTTCCGCAATTTTCTTGTATTTCTCTAGAAACTGAGTCGAGTAAACATTCCCGCTTTCACTTTTTACTTCGATTAGCGTCGTGTTAGCACCACCAAACTGATCCCCAAACCGTAAAAACAGCTCCACATTGTTTGCCCCTTCCGGCAGCATCTCTTCAAGAACAACGTTGAGGGATAAACCTTTATAGATGAAGTAAGCAGGGACTATAGTGGTAGCTAAAAGCACTATGAGAACCCAGCCTGCATACTTTGCAACAAATGCTGAAATAACGTTGGACATCAGTTCTCTCCCCAGCGGCTGGAGATGAGTCTAATCTTCCCGGATGCGGCAAGATTGAATGCCTCGTCGTAGCTCTGTTTTTCGAAATCGCCCGAAACAACCAATCCTCGAATACCAGATGCCCAAAATTCACCACCTGGCAAGACGTCGATGCCCCCCAACCAGATAAAACCCAAAGGAAAGCCAGCGCCAGCTGTCAACATCTCCGTGTTCAATCCTCTCGCTTTGATAAGTGTTGAACGACCTACAATCAACGCCTCACCGTTGCCTCCCATATCAACATCAAGCAGGTGCTCGCCAGTTTGGGATACGATGGGTGTTACCGAATATTCAATCTCACTGGCGGGAATTCCACCATAAGTGCTGCCAGTGTATTCACGACCCAGGCGTATTGCTTTTGCGCGCTCTCGGGCTTCCTTAAGGGCACGCTTTTTTGACACGCGCGCAACTATTTCAAGACGTTCATCGTCTGTCGCCAATGTGAGACGTACTGCATTGCCGTCGAGCCCGACGACATAGGCGACTTCATCATTTCCATCAATCGCCAGCCAGGTCACCGAAATATCAATCGGGCTAATCAACCAGTGATCCCCGCCATTTTCAGTGTGGCCAATCACACCAAATTCACCTACGAGTAACGCACTGTTGTTGTCCTTTGCAAACACACCGTGCAAACGAGGGAGATCCCGACCTTCAAAACCCAGCAATTTCTGTTTTTGCCATGATTTGCCGCCGTCTTTGGTATTCCATATATTCGCCTCGTGGCCTACGACCCAACCATTGTTTCGGTCTACGAAGGAGACATCACGAAGGTAGATACCGGCGATTTCTTTTTGGACAATCCATGAATCCCCACCATCTTCGGTAAAAAAAATAGAACCGCGGTGTCCTACTGCCCAACCGGTGTTCTCGTCGACAAACGAGATTCGCCTAATCAGTTCATTTCTACCGATGTAGCTCGCTTCCCAGGTCTCCCCGGCATCTTTGGTGCGTAATACGGAGCCGCCATATCCAGCAACGAAACCCAGGGTTTCACTCGGAAATGCTACGGCAAATAGATTGTCCGGCCAGAATCGATGGAAGCTGGAATCTTCAGCATGAACCTGGCTGACAGCTCCCCATATTGCACCGGTCAGGCCAATTGCCAGCACAAAATATTTACCCTTTTTAGCTAGATCTAACAATTACATTCCCCGCTCGCAGCGCCCGTTCACCTTCTTAATCTGTAAAGGCTGATATTATTTTTATTGGAACCGCACACATCAGCTTTTCTGGATGTTGTTAACAAAGCAAGTAGCGTGCCAAGAAAATGAGGGCGGAATTAGGTAACTGCAGAGGTATCGATTCCCTGTTTTGTTGACTATTTGAGGACTGGGACGCGACGATTTCGTTATATGGTGAACTGATCTACCAATTTTTGGATACTGACAATTTAATTCCCGAATATGGATAATCTGGGGGTGAGTATTTACAAACGTCATCGATTTCCAGGTGAAATTATCAGTTATGCAGTCTGGTTCTACTATCGATTCAATCTCAGCCAGGGAGATATCGAAGATCTTCTCGCTGAACGCGGTGTTATTGTGAGCTACGAAACCATCCGCCTCTGGTGTATCAAGTTTGGTGCTAAGTTTGCCCGGCGATTGAAACGAAATCACCAAGGCTATGGTGATACCTGCTACATCGACGAAGTCTTTGTGAAGATCAATGGTAAGCAGCATTATCTGTGGAGAGCCGTTGATCAGGACGGAGCGGTGGTAGACGTCTTTCTTCAGAGTCGCCGGGATGGTGCAGCAGCAAAACGTTTTTTCAAGCGTCTATTGAAACGCCATGGCGGTGAACCCAGGAAGATCGTCACGGACAAGCTTCGAAGTTATGGGGTCGCGAAACGAGAGCTGATGCCGGACGTTATCCACGACACGAACCAATATGCTAATAATCGGGCTGAACTGTCGCATCAGCCTACGAGAGTGAGAGAGCGTGTTATGCGGCGATTTAAATCAATCAGTCAGGCGCAACGATTTCTTGGTGTGCGCATGCAACTGTTTACAATCTGTTCAACCTTGGTCGCCATCTGCTCAAAAGCAGACCACTACCAATAACTGGGGTCGGAGTAATTACCCGGGGTAAAGTACCGGAGTAAACGCACCAACTTCCCAGTCTGACATTGAACATTCTCTGGCGGAAAACTGCCTTCCCCAACATTTATTCTAAGCATGCCTTAGGAAGATACTTTTGTATT
>DTZW01000099.1 GCA_012961165.1 Gammaproteobacteria bacterium
GAGAGGTGGTCATCCAGAACGCCAATGAGCTGCTAACTCGATTCGAGCTTCGAGGTAACCGGCTCCTCCCTGCGGGTGCGATGGTGCTTTAAGTGCCTGGCGCTATCTTTGAGGTGTCAGTTTGTTCGCCAATCCACCCAGGCCTCTGACCAGCCAGCGGGGCTGATGCTGCGACCAGGCAAGGGCAAGTCGATTCACGTTGCCGGGGATGCAGATAACTTCTCGGTTCATCAACGCGTCGAAGCCTGATCGGGCAACCTCGTCTGGCTGCGAGATCATAAAAGTAGGCATAGCCCCGGCGACTGACGTGTCCACCATGTCTGTATCGGTCAGGCCAGGGCAGAGCGCAGTGACCGAAATACCGGTGTCTCGCAGGTTTTCTGCCAGGGCTTCACTAAAAGATAAAACATACGCCTTTGTGGCTGCATAAATATCCATACCCGGCACAGGGTGGAAGGCTGCCACCGAGGCCACATTTAGAATCCTGCCTGACTTTCGAGCTTTCATTGCGGGCAGAAATTGGTGGATCAGCTGGGTCAGCGCGGTGATATTGAGCGTGATGGTGCGTTCAATCTGCTCTGTTGTCAGGTTGGCGAATCCTTGTTCGACCATCATCCCGGCGTTATTGACCAACACATCGATCTCCAGGGATTGGCCGGATACTGACTCACAAAAGGTGGTGATTCCCGCCGTCGTGGAAAGGTCGCCGGGCAGGACAACAATTTTAGTGGTGGCGGGTAGGTCAGCTGCCAGTTCCTGCAGTTTTTCCTCTCTTCGTGCGGTGAGCACAAGATCAAAGCCCTCGGCAGCAAAAAGGCGCACGAAGGCTTCACCTATACCCGAGGAGGCGCCTGTGATGAGCGCAGTTCCGCGGCTCATTTAGCACGTTTCTTGTTTGACGCTGCCGTATCGTTCTTACTGAGCGGACCCTGAATAGCAGGCAGACCCTTAAGGCGCCAAATCTCTTGTCGGGCTATATCGACATTGACAGTCATGTTCATTGGTTTCCCTCGATGATGGGCGCGTTTTCATGGTGACCGCAGTTTAGAGCGATCGAATGTTGCAATGCAATATTGCCAGCCGGGCCAGTATATTTGCAACTTACAGCGAAGTTGGCGAAAATTCATTGTTCAATGCACAAAAATCGGAAATTCGCGGTATGCGGGCGTATAAAAAGTATCCAAATCGTAGGCTCTACGACATTGAAAAGAGCAAGTATGTCACGGTGGAAGATATACGGAAGGTTATTCTGAAAGGAGAATCGATCACCGTGGTTGATTCGAAAACAGAAAAGGATCTGACGCGTACGGTGTTGATGCAGATCATTTCTGAGCAGGCGGGTGAAGGGCACGAACCTATCCTGACGAACAGCGTTCTGGAACAGCTGGTTCGATTTTATGGTGGCGCGATGCAAAGTATTGTGGGTGGGTATATTGAGCAAAGCATCAAAACATTTCTGGAGCATCAGGAACGCTACCAAAAAAGCGTCCGGGATATTGCCAGCTCAGATCCACCGGCCATGATGCGCCGGGCGATGGAGCAAAACATGGACTTCTGGAACAAGATGACCCAGACATCTCGAGGACCTAATAAAGACTAATTCAATAGGGAACGGTAGTTCTCAATAACCAGATCTGCTTCCTGCAGGTCTTCTGGTGAGGTGTATGGACTTTCAATGGCCACAACGGTCATACCCGCTGCTTTAGCCGATAAAACGCCGTTTCTAGAGTCTTCAAACGCAATAATATCTTCCGCTTTAATGCCCATTCGGCTTGCGCACAATAAGAATATGTCCGGTTCCGGTTTGCTCTTGTGCAGCTCCGCGTCATCACCACAAACAATCGTCGTGAGCAGCGCGCGCCAGTCTCTCTGGTTGATTTTCAGGTCGCAGAGATGGCGGTGTGAGCTGGTCGCAATTCCCGTCGGAATATTTGTTGAATAGAGGTGGCGAAGATAGTCACCAGCGCCGGGCATTTCTTCGGCTTCTGGGAATAGTGCTTTGAGGTAGGCCTCTCTTGCGGCCAGAAACTCTTTCGCGGTCATCGGTAAGTCGAATTCATCGATGGTCAATTGGGCACTTCGCATCGAATCGCCGCCCATGACCTTACGTTTCAGTTCCATGGTGTAGAGGTGTCCATGGGGGTCAAGGACCCTTTGTGCGGCGGCCGTGTAGAGCGGTTCTGTGTCCAGTAGTGTGCCATCCAGATCAAAGATGATTGCTGCGGGATCCATGGGAAGGCTGGTCATAGAGCGTCCAGGTATTCTTTAGCCAGTGATTCTATTGCCTCGTGAGGAATGATTCCCTCACTGTCGGTCATTTCTTCGACAGCTCTTAGTGCAAGATTAGTCAGGTTAAAGAGCGCAAGTTGATCAAGAACCAGATGATGATTCTGTTCAACGACAATGTAAGTCAGCAGGAAACTTAACGCTTCCTCCCTGGTAATTCGATCCTTTTTCTGGGCCATGTTGATTTATTGATTCATTCTTTTGGATGGCAAATAGTCGCAGGAAGTATTTGCGTAGACAAGGCCGATGCAAGAAAGAAAAAGTGAAGTCTGTAGTGTGCTGTCCCCCGGCAGCAGACCGTTGGGAAGACCGGTCGGTCACCACAGACTTCATCCCCCCAAAGCTGTTATCTCTGTGTCCCACGGTTTACTGAAAGGGTTCACTGGGAGCAGAAATTGAGTTTCTGTGGCCTATTTCAACAGGCTTTCCAACACAAGCCTTTAAAAGGGTTTTCCAAAGATGTGTAGAAAGGATGATCGGCGATGGTTTACCATAGCCGGTCGAAATTGGTTGTCAAAATAGGGGTAAACAGTTTCATGATCGAAGTAAGTCATCTGACAAAGTACTACGGCGACTTTGCCGCGGTAGAGGATCTGTCATTCAAACTGGTACCCGGGGAAATTCTGGGGTTCCTGGGCCCGAATGGTGCCGGCAAGTCTACAGCGATGAAAATGCTGACAGGGTTTCTTCGGCCCTCCAGTGGTGAGGTGAGAATCTGGGGTAGTGATATGTGGCAAGACAGCCTCACCGCCCAGCGGCATATCGGCTATCTCCCGGAAGGTGCGCCTGCTTACGAGGAGATGACACCATTTGGATTCCTGCAGTTTATTGCAGATGCAAGGGGCCTCACTGGCGTTGAACGGGCCAACCGTCTGGACGAGACGATCAATGTCATGTCCCTGCAGGATGTTCTTGGTCAGCGGATCGAAACGCTGTCAAAGGGGTTTAAAAGACGTGTTGGGCTTGCGCAAGCAATTCTGCACGACCCGGATGTCTTAATTCTGGATGAGCCCACGGACGGTCTTGACCCAAACCAGAAACACCAGGTTCGCGAGATGATTAAAGGGTTGTCCAGAGACAAGATCGTTATTGTATCCACTCATATTCTGGAAGAAGTTACTGCTGTTTGTAATCGCGCTATGGTACTCGCGAAAGGGCGGGTCGTCTCGGATGGAACACCTCAGTCATTATTGGCAATGAGTCCCTATCATGGCGCTGTGACGCTCAAATCCTCGTCAGCACCACTCTCTGAAATTGCCGAAGCCGCCGGATCGATCAGGGGTGTAAAAGAGACCATCCTCACCGAGGGTGGTGTAACCATTTTCCCAGGGGAGGTTGATGCCACGCTCTTCGCTAAGGTCCTTGAACTCTCGCAGTCGAAGGGTTGGACAGTGGATTCATTGTACGTCGAGTCAGGCAGGCTTGATGATGTCTTCAGGTCTTTAACCGAGGGGGAATCACGATGAGTTTCGCAGTCATTATGAAGCGTGAATTGCTTGGATACTTCGCGACCCCGATTGCCTACGTTTTCATCGCGATCTTTCTGGTGCTGTCGGGGGTATTTACCTTCTACCTTGGTAACTTTTATGAACGGCAACAGGCGGATCTGATTCCATTTTTCAGCTTCCATCCGTGGCTTTACCTGTTCCTTATCCCGGCTATCTCAATGAGGTTGTGGTCAGAGGAGCGCAAGAGCGGAACGCTGGAATTGCTGATGACATTACCGTTGTCGCGTTTAGATATTGTGGTGGGTAAGTTTCTGGCAGCGTGGGTGTTTGCCGGGATTGCACTCGCGCTGACGTTCCCAATCTGGATAACCGTTAATTACCTGGGTGATCCGGACAATGGCGTTATCGTCGCGAGCTATCTTGGTAGCTGGATGATGGCCGGCGGCTTTCTGGCAATAGGATCGTGTATGTCTGCCATCACAAAGAGCCAGGTGATTGCCTTTGTGCTTTGTGGTTTTGTATCTCTGCTGTTTGTGATGGCAGGGTTCCCGCTGGTGCTGGACCTGGTCAGGGGGTGGCTGCCGCTGACGCTAATCGACATGGTCGCGAGCCTTAGTTTCCTGACGCACTTCAATGCTGTGTCGAGAGGTGTCTTTAGCCTTCAGGACTTTCTTTACTTTATTTCGGTGATTGTGGTCTGGCTTGGTGCGACCTCTATTGTGTTAGATATGAAGAAGGGAGCCTGAGATGAGCAGATATTTTTCTATTGTGGTGTTGGTCGCGGGTTTCGTTTTGTTCACGCTGGTGAATAACCTGATGCTTGGCTCTGTGCGGCTCGATCTGACAGAGAACGGTTTGTATTCGGTCTCTGATGGCACCAGAGAGATCATTGGTGACCTGGAAGAACCCGTTAACCTGTATTTCTTCTTCTCTGAAAAAGCCTCAGAAGACCTGACTGCGTTGCGGGCTTATTCCCAGCGGGTGCGGGAAATGCTGGAGGAATATCAGCTGCTTGCCGGGTCAAAAATAAACCTGCACATCGTCGACCCAGAACCTTTTTCTGAACAGGAAGACCAGGCGGCTGAATTCGGGCTCCAGAGTGTCCCGGTTAACCAGGTCGGGGATGCCCTGTATTTTGGCCTGGCAGGTACTAACGCACTGGATGGGCAGGAGGTCCTACCATTTTTTCAGCCGGATCGTGAAGCTTTCCTTGAATATGAACTGACAAAACTTATCTACAATTTGTCGGTTGCCGAGAAACCCCGGGTCGCGCTTTATTCTGAGCTTAAAGTCGAACCAGGTGTTGATCCCAGAAGTTTTCAGCCGACGCCGGGCTGGATATTTATGGATCAGCTTAAAGAGCTGTTTCAGATAGAAAAGATTGATGAGCTGTCCCTCGACGCGATAGGTTCTGCTGATTTATTGCTGTTAATTCACCCCGGTACGCTTGAGGACGCGGCACTTTATGCGGTTGACCAACATGTGATGTCCGGCGGGAAACTGATCGTATTTGTAGACCCGCTGGCGGAGATGGTCGCGCCGGAGGCGCCGGGTATGAGCATCCCTTCAGGCAGTAGTTCCGAATTGAACCGATTGACTGCGACCTGGGGTGTCAGTCTCAGGGATGGAGAAGTCCTTGGTGATAGCGAGGCCGCGCTGATGGTCGGTGGGGCGGATGGTGCACCCGTGCGGCACCTGGGGATTCTTGGTTTTACGAACCAGTATTTTTCAGGCGATGACATAGTAACCGCAGATCTTGAAGCGATTAATTTTTCTACGGCAGGTATCCTGGATGTAGATGAAGTGGATGGTATTGATGCGAAATCATTGATCGCATCAAGTTCAGCGGCGGGTTCCCTTGATACTATACGGTTTCAGTTTTTGAACGACCCGGCGGAACTCCAGCAGGGTTTCCAGTCCACCGGGGAAAACTATTCGGTTGCCGTTCGATTGTCTGGAAAATCGCTATCCACTTTCCCGGAAATGTCAGGGGAGGAGACACATATTGCAGAAACAAATCAGCTGAATGTGGTGATTGTCGCGGACACAGATGTTTTATCGGATCGACTATGGGTCCAGGTACAAAACTTCTTTGGCCAGCAGGTCGCCAGCGCGTTTGCCGATAACGGTAGCTTTGTTGCCAATCTGGTAGAGAACCTGTCAGGCAGCAGTGCGCTGATTGAAGTTCGTTCGCGGGGGCAATTCTCGCGACCTTTTGTGGTCGTTGAAGAACTGCGCAGGCTTGCTGAAGCAAAGTACTTAAAAAATGCGGAGGATCTCCAGGCGAGATTGGCAGAGACTGACAGGCAGCTGTCCGAACTTGAGTCGGCGCGGGTTGATGATGGTCTGCTGACACTGAGCCCCGAGCAGGAAGCTGCCCTTGTAAACTTCCAGGATGAGAAGCTTCGTATCCGAAAAGACTTAAGGGAAGTACGTCACCGCCTTGACCAGGACATCGAGCAGCTCGGCGGGAAGCTCAAATTCATTAACATTCTGTTGATGCCTCTGTTGTTGACCCTTGCGCTGCTGGGGATAAGGATGCTGGGGCTGCTGTCCCGGGGGCATAAAGCCTGATGGATATGAAGGTTGCTGGGCTGTTTGGTATGGCAGTGTTATCGACAGCGTTGTTGTTCCAGATAAACCTGGTCGATGTTGAAGATGGCCCGCGGCTAGTGTTCCCCGAGTTGAAAGAACAACTTTCCGGGTTGACGAGTATCAAAGTCACAAACCCGAACGGCAATAGCGCCTCTATTGTTAAACAGCAGGATAGTTGGGTGCTGGAAGAAAAGTCGGGCTACAACGTCGATTTTTCGAAGCTCTCCAGGTTCCTGGTGAATTTTTCTGAGCTGAGGATCGTTGAAGAAAAAACGTCAATTTCATCGAACCACTCAAGGCTGGGGGTTGCGAAAAAAGATCCGGGCGCAGGTACGAGCGTCATTATTTCTCCGGGGGAATATTCTCTGCTTGTTGGCAACGAAGCGCCATCACAGGGTAGCTTTGTCCGGTATACAGATGACGCACAGGTGTACCTGACCAATAAGCCCGTTGCGGCGACGGCTGACTGGATAGCCTGGATTGATCCAGTGGTGATCAATATAGAGCCGGCAGATGTCAGGGAGGTCACGATAGCGACCCGGTCTGCACAGATCCTGTTAGCGAATAGAAATGAAGCGTCTGGCGAATTTGAATTACATGGAATCCCGACAGGTAGAGAGCTTAAGCACGCGACGGTAGTAGACAGCCTCACTCGACTACTTGTTAATGTCAGAATGCTGGACGTTGAGCCCTACAACCCAGTGATATTTGATGACCCATCCAATACCCGAATTGTTCTGCTTAGCAGCGAGACTATTGTCGTTGGGACTATCATTGTGGGTGGCAGGTTCATGATGCACATAGATCGGAAGAATCTGGCAGACTGGCAGTTCGAGATCAGTGAGCTCACCTACAATGAGCTCAATAAAAATATGGAAACTATGCTGAAAACCACAGAGGCTGATATTGAATAACTACGAATACATTAAGCTGACACGTCACGGTCACATTACGACCTTGATGCTGAACCGGCCCGAGGCAATGAATGCACTAAGTTCGGGGCTGATGGAAGAAATAGAGCAGGCTTCCCGTGACTTTCTGAATGATGAGGCAACCCGGGTCGTAGTGTTTCGGGGATCCGGTAAGCACTTTAGTGCCGGAGCGGATTTGAAAGAAAATCGGCCAGCTCGAAATATGGTGATGCAGCGTCGTGACTTAACGCTCGGAGCACGAATGATCAGGGCTATTACCGAAATCCAGCAGGTCACCATAGCGGCGATGCATGGTGTAGCGCTCGGTGGGGGAGCTTGCATACCGACTGCCTGTGATTTCCGGATAGCGACTGACGATGCTGTTTGCGGGTACCCGGAAGTGAATCTGGGAATGAACCTGATGTGGCAATCTCTTCCCTTGTGTGTGCGGCTGATCGGCCCGGCCAGGGCAAAACGTATGATTATGCTTGGTGACAAGGAAAACGCCGAGACGCTGCTAGATTGGGGTTTTCTGGACCAGGTGGTGCCGGTGTCAGGGCTGGATCAAGCCGTAGACCTGATGGCGACTCGGTATGCAGGCCAGCCACCGGCGGCGATGCAGATGATCAAGCAGAGTATCAATGCGGTCAGTTCAGGGATGGACCAGGCGATCATGCATATGGATGCAGATCAGAATATGCTGACAGCGCAAAGTGAAGATCGTGCAGAAGGTATGAACGCGTTTTTTGAAAAACGTGAACCGGAATTCAAAGGAAACTAGTGATGACGAAGATTGAAGTTACTTCTGAAGTGACTGGTAACGTCTGGAAGGTTCAGGCCAAAGTCGGGGACGTGCTTGCTGAGGAGGACGTCATCATGATTCTGGAATCCATGAAAATGGAGATTCCGGTTGAAGCGCCGGTTGCGGGGAAATTAGTTGAGTTATCGGTAGCGGAAGAAGACAGTGTTGATGAGGATCAGGTCGTCGCGGTTATTGAAACCTGAATGTAGATCCGGGCCATGATTGACCCGGACAGATAAAGCCTATCAGTCAAACATGATGATGTGCCGTGCTTCTTGCCCTGTTTTAAGGGCATTCAACGCATCGTTCACATCGTGTAACTTGATGTGTTTAGAAATCATCTGGTCGAGGTGTAGTTTGCCGTTAAGGTAAAAATCAACAAAGCGTGGCATGTCGACCCTGAACCTGTTTGAGCCCATGTTGGATCCCTGAATCTTTTTCTCTGCCAGAAAATCCACCCCATGTAGTTCTACCATGACGCCCACTGGGATCATTCCAATTACCGTGGCAGTGCCGCCCGGGCCTAACATTTTCCATGCCTGTTCAGTCGTTGCCTTCAGCCCGATGGCCTCGAATGTGTAGTGACACCCGCCCTGGGTCAGCTCCCTGACCTCGCCGACAGCGTCGACTTTGCCAGGATTAATGGTATGGGTGGCACCCAGTGATTTTGCGATTTCCAGTTTGGTATCAACCATATCGACGGCAATAATCATTCCCGCTCCCGCTATGGCGGCACCGTTGATGGCGGCAAGGCCTACCCCCCCGCATCCAATCACCGCTACTTTTGAACCGGGCTCAACCCCGGCGGTGTGGAACACTGCACCGACGCCGGTCGTCGTAGAGCAGCCAATCAGCGCGGCGCGGTCCATCGGCATGTCCTCGCGCATTTTTACCAGTGCATGCTCGTGAATGAGCATGAGCTCGGCAAATGAAGACAGATTAAGGAACTGGTGGATTGATTCGTCGCCTTTGTGCAGTCTTGGCTCATCTTCGGCGTCCCGGGAAACTTCCGGGCTTTGGCAAAGGGAAAGGTGACCCGTAATACAATGTTCACAGTGACCGCAGAAAGCAGACAGACAGGTAATGACATGGTCACCCTTCTTAACGTAAGTGACATCTGCGCCGACTTCTTCCACAACGCCTGCACTTTCGTGGCCAAGGATTGTTGGTAATGGATAGGGATAAGACCCATCCACGAAGTGGAGATCACTGTGGCAAACACCAGCAGCGACAGGTCTTACCAGTACTTCCCTGGGACCCGGCTTGGAAATCTGTACTTCTTCAATTTCAAGAGGCTGGTTTGGTGCTCGTAATACTGCTGCTTTCATGGTGTCCTCACTGCTACTATTTGCGAACACTAAAACTATCATGAAATTCGAACGGATAGCTATTTCAGACGATGCCTAAATTGACCTATATTGCGCTGGGCTCTAATCTGGGTAGCCAGGAGAAAAATCTGCGCCTGGCGGCGGTCGAGTTGCAGAAAATCTCAACAAGCCCTCTGGTGGCGTCCTCTATCTGGTGGAGTACGCCAGAAGGATTTGATGAAGATGTTGCAGCGTTCTGCAATGCAGTGGTGGCCGTTGAAGTAGAGATGGCAGCGGACGAGCTGCTGGTAAGGCTCAAGGAGATTGAACAGCAAATGGGGCGAGCCAGGAGTGAAGGTGGTTCCTACCTGTCCAGGACCATAGATCTCGATATCATCGATTACGACTTAAGGGTGCTCAAGACCGAGAGGTTGGAATTACCGCACCCGAGGGCCTCGTCCAGAAGGTTTGTTCTTTTGCCGTTACAGGAAGTGGCACCGGGGTATTATTTTCCAGGCATAGAACTTGACTTAGAGGCACTCATCGAAATGGCCCCGGAAAACCCGATGCGAAAATCTAGTCCCCTGAACCCTTTGGGGTAAAAGCGTTAGCAGGGAAAGTCGCAATGTTAGCACCGCTTGGTGCATCACTAATTGATCCCACCCCTTCTTTTGCAACTTCATCTATTCTGACGATGGAGTGCATGGGCAGGTAGCTTCTGCTGACCCCCTCGAACTCTGCTTTTAGCTTTTCTTCACTGGGGTCAACCAGAACGCCAGATCGCTCACCGAAGACCAGTTCTTCTATTTCGATAAATCCATAGAGGTCAGATTGGTAGATCTGTCGGGCATAGATTTCGTAAATCTGTCCCTGATTAAAGAAGATAATCTTGTAGATAGGGGTGCTGGGCATTAGGTATTATCCAAGTTGACGATGCAGTTTTCTTTTTCTTAGGGGGCTTGTCAACATAACTAATGCGAACGACCCCACGAATCTCTTTAAATTGGGGTATTAACCTGAAATTTCAAGGCTATAATAGCGCGCCCTTCTATTTGGTTCCATTACAGCTAAATGGCTAAAGTATTTATCAAAACGCACGGCTGCCAGATGAATGAGTATGACTCTTCGAAGATGGTGGATTTATTGAGTGAATCTCAAGGCTATGAGCTGACCGATGATGAAACCGAGGCGGATCTGTTGTTGTTAAATACCTGTTCTATAAGGGAAAAAGCCCAGGATAAGGTGTTCCATCAGCTGGGTCGGTGGCGCAAGCTGAAGGCAAAGAACCCAGGGTTGAAAATTGGTGTTGGTGGATGTGTTGCTAGTCAGGAAGGTGAAGCCATCATTGTCCGCGCGCCGTTTGTAGACGTGATCTTTGGTCCACAGACGTTGCACCGGTTGCCCGAACTGATCGCTTCGGCAGATTCTACCAAAAAGCCTCAGGTTGATATTAGTTTTCCGGAGATTGAGAAATTTGACTGTCTGCCGGAGCCGTCTGTAGATGGGCCAAGCGCTTTCGTGTCTATTATGGAAGGCTGTAGCAAGTATTGCAGTTTTTGCGTCGTGCCTTACACCCGTGGAGAGGAAGTAAGCCGGCCTCTGATGGACGTTCTCAGGGAGATTACGAGACTTGCTGAAAAAGGCGTCAGGGAGATCAACCTGCTGGGCCAGAATGTGAATGCCTATAGAGGGTCACTGCAGGACGGCGATCAGGTTGCTGATCTGGCTTACCTGATCTCGCTGATGGCAGATATCAATGGTATTGATCGAATCAGGTATACAACTTCGCATCCTGTGGAATTCAGTGATTCACTGATTGACGTCTACGCAGAGGTTCCTGCGCTGGTGAACCATCTGCACCTGCCGGTGCAAAGTGGCTCTGACCGGATACTCGCGAAAATGAAACGGGGTTATACGGTTCTCGAGTACAAGTCCCGGATCAGAAAATTACGTAAGCTGCGACCCGGTATCAGTCTGTCCAGCGACTTTATCATTGGATTTCCCGGAGAAACCGAGGCTGACTTTGAGGCCACAATGAAGCTTATTGAAGAAATTGGTTTCGACCAGTCCTTCAGCTTTATCTACAGTGCGCGCCCTGGTACACCCGCCGCAGATTTGCCAGATGACACGCCCATGTCGGTAAAGAAAGAAAGGCTGGCGGTTTTGCAGGCACGCCTGACTGGCCAGGCAATGAGGATTAGTGAGTCGATGGTTGGCGAGGTGCAGAGAATCCTGGTCACCGGTCGCTCAAGAAAGGACCCAGGCCAGCTTCAGGGAAGAACTGAGAATAATCGGGTGGTTAATTTTGCCTCATCCAATCACGCTCTAATTGGTGGCTTTGCAGATGTCGAAATCGGTGAAGCCCTGCCCAATTCGCTGCGTGGACGACTTATCGATTGAACGTTTGATTGAACTAATTCCGCCTGACTTGAAGGTATAAACTAGCTAACCCGAAGCCAAATCACTATGAATTTGCAATCCCCTGAACCTCTCCAGATCACCCTGGAGCCAAATGATTCCCATCAACTTGCCACACTGTGCGGGCCACTGGACGCCCACCTGAAGCAGATTGAAAAACGCCTCGGAATAACCATCAACAACAGGGGTAACGATTTTCAGCTGATTGGTGAAAGCGATGTGGCTCGCGCTGCGGGCGAGTTGTTGAAGCAGATTTATCGGGAGGTGACGGGTGGTGCCGAATTGACACCAGAAATTGTACATCTTTTTCTGCAGGAATCTGGTGTAGAGGCACTGCTCGATCCAGGCGCCGAAGACCAGAACCTCATACGCACCAGGAAGAAGAGTATTAAGCCGAGAGGCGGTAACCAGATTCGGTATGTCGATGCGATTCGAGGTAGCGATATCAATTTCGGGATTGGCCTTGCTGGAACGGGTAAAACTTATCTGGCGGTTGCCTGTGCCGTCGAGGCTCTAGAGCAGGAAAGCATCAGAAGGATTCTTCTGGTTAGGCCTGCAGTCGAGGCTGGCGAGAAACTGGGGTTCTTGCCTGGCGACCTGGCCCAGAAGATTGACCCGTACCTCAGGCCGCTTTATGACGCGCTTTATGAACTGCTCGGTTTTGAGAAGGTAGAGAAGTTGATTGAGCGCAATGTCATTGAAGTAGCGCCCCTGGCGTTTATGAGAGGGCGGACGCTTAATGACTCATTTATTATTCTTGATGAAAGCCAGAATACGACGGCGGAGCAAATGAAGATGTTTCTTACTCGTATTGGTTTTGGTTCCACCGTGGTTATAACCGGGGATATTACCCAGATCGACTTGCCAGTGAAGACATTGTCTGGCCTGAAACATGCCATGACAGTACTCCACGAAGTGAAGGGAATCTCGTTCACCTACTTCGGTGTGAAAGACGTGGTAAGGCATCCCCTGGTGCAAAGGATAGTGGAAGCCTATGGTGAGTTTGAAGACAACGACGATCGGAGATAGTCTCGTGCATGAGGTGGAAGTGTCCAGGAGCACAGAGAGGCTTTCCGGGGAGCCCGATGAAGCGCAGGTAGCATTCTGGCTTGAATTCGTTCTTGATCGGCTCGATCGTCAGTCATCGGAAGTTTCAGTACGTATCGTGGGTGAAGAGGAAATTGCTTCTCTCAATGCGCAATATCGGGGTCTGGAAAAGGCGACCAATGTTCTTTCGTTTCCGGCGGGTATATCAGTCGAGGAAGTCGAACTTCTAGGTGATATTGTGATCTGCAGCAAGGTAGTTAAGCTCGAATCAGATCTGTATGGTAGGGGTTTTGCAGATCGTTATGCTCATATGTTGATTCATGGTTTACTGCATCTGTTAGGTTACGATCACATGGAAGAGGGGGCGCGAACCCGGATGGAACAGTTGGAGACAGACTTGTTGTCGAGGCTAAACATGTGGAACCCTTATGAGTGATCAGGACGGTTCGAAATCCTGGTTAGAAAAACTTTCCCTGGCGTTGAATGGTGAGCCCAGCTCGCGTTCGGAACTGCTTGATTTGCTCCGTTCCGCCCAACGACGTGAGTTACTTGATAGTGAAGCGCTCAGCATTATTGAGGGCGCGCTCTCCGTTCATGATATGCAAGTTCGGGAGATCATGATTCCCCGAGCCCAGGTCGTCTTTGTTCGCCTTGATCAGGACCCAGAGGAATTTCTTCCGTTGGTTATAGGCAGCGGCCACTCACGTTTCCCTGTCATAGGTGAAAACCAGGATGAGATAGTCGGTATCCTGTTGGCCAAAGACCTGCTTCCGCTGGCGCAAAAAAACAGTAAACAAAAGTTCAACCTGCGCGATAGTCTTAGACGGTCAACCTCTATTCCCGAAAGCAAGCGATTGGATGTGTTATTGCAGGAGTTTCGAGCTACCCGTAATCACCTTGCCGTTGTCTATGACGAGTACGGCGGAATAAGTGGCATCGTGACGATTGAAGACGTTCTGGAACAGATAGTCGGTGATATTGAAGATGAGTATGACTTCGAGGAAGAGGGCTTTATCAACAAGCACACCAATGGCTCGTATACGATTAAGGCGCTGACTCCGATTGAAGATTTTAATGAACAATTCGAGACCGAATTAAGTCATGAAGAGTTCGACACGATCGGTGGTCTTGTCACGAATTGTTTCGGCCATCTCCCAAAACGAGATGAGCAGGTGTCTGTAGAAGGCTTCAATTTCAAGGTCCTGAATGCGGATGGTCGACGGGTTCACCTTCTGCAAATGACCAAATCGAACTAGCCGTGACGGGTTCGAAGGCCCCTGGTCGGCGGGATATTATCCTGGATGTTATCGCCCTGCTCGGCGGTGCATTATTTTCCCTTAGTTTGTCCCCTCTCGGATTCTGGCCGTTGGCTTTTGCATCCCCTGTTGCCCTGTATGCCGTTACTCAGGAAGGCTCTGTCAGGCGGACTATTCTTCGCTTTTACCTATATAACGTTGGCCTCTTTGGGGTGGGTGTATCCTGGATATTTGTATCGATCAATGAATACGGTAATGCATCCGTGGCCCTTTCGGGGATTCTGGTGCTGCTCTTGGTCCTTGCGTATTCGCTGACCTGTGTACCGCAGGCGGCTCTTTATGCCCGATATTTCCGGGGGCGGGGCATGTTCGGCGCTGCCTCTTTCTCGGGGCTGTGGGTGCTGCAGGAATGGTTTCGATCCTGGTTTCTCACGGGGTTCCCATGGTTGTTTGTTGGTTATGGAGCGATGGGCACGCCGTTGGAAAATATTGCGCCGATTGCAGGCGTGTTTGGCGTTAGCCTTGTTGCGGTATTTGTAGGAACGAGTCTGTATGTTGCTGTAGCGCATCGTTCCTGGCAGTTGTTGATTCCCGGGCTCACGGTATTTCTGGTGAGTCTTTCGGCCAGTCATCTTTCTTTTACCAGACACGAGCGAACGGTGTCTGTCTCTCTGATTCAAGGAAATATAGATCAACATGTGAAGTGGCAGCCGCAGAATCGCCGGCTAATTTTTGACCTTTACAAGAACGCGAGTGAGACCGAATGGGGCCGTGACCTGGTGGTATGGCCAGAGGCTGCGATCACGCTGTTTCGTGAGCAGGCGGTTGACGCCCTGGAAGATCTTGATAGACGTGCCGCAATGTCAGGGTCTGCTCTTGTTCTCGGCATTCCAGACCGTCATGAGTCCGGCGGCTTCCAAAACACGGTAATAGTTTTAGGTGAAGGCGAGGGGCAGTACGTCAAACGCCGGCTGGTGCCATTCGGTGAATATGTTCCCCTTGAAGACTATCTTCGTGGTCTGATAGAGCTTTTCAATTTGCCGATGTCCCATAACATGACAGGTCCAGCTAAACAGCCGCCTCTTATCGCCGGTGGTAATCGACTGTCGCTTTCGATTTGCTATGAGGTGGTCTACCCGGATTTAGTGAGGTCATCTGTTGAATCTCCAGATCTGCTGATGACAGTCAGCAACGATACGTGGTTTGGTTCATCCGTCGGGCCATGGCAACATTTCCAGATGGCAAGGATGCGGGCGCTTGAAAATGGCCGCGCCATGATTCGGGCCACCAATAATGGTGTTACAGCCCTGGTGGATTACCGGGGCGTGGTACAGGCGCGCCTGCCTCAGTTCCAGGCCGGTATCCTGCGCGGAGAGGTCGAGGTTCGGTCCGGGTCGACGCTTTTCAGTCAGTTTGGCAGCTATCCGGTTCTCTGTTTCTGCCTGCTGTTGATTGGAATTACCTGCCTGCGGCGAGATCAGTGATATGCCCTGCTAATTGCATCCTGTAGAATTGCGGGTTTTTTGACACAAGCGAACATAACCACAAGCATGAGCGAATATAACCATTAGCATGAGCGAACATAAATACAGCCATACTGAGATTGAAAGAGAGGTTCAGAAGCACTGGGCCGACAACGGCAGTTTTGAAGTCACTGAGAACAGTGACAAGCCCAAGTTCTATTGTCTGTCGATGTTTCCCTATCCAAGTGGCCAGCTGCACATGGGGCACGTTCGAACGTACACGCTGGGCGATGTGATTGGCCGATTCCAGCGACTCAAGGGCAAGAATGTGCTGCAGCCGATGGGCTGGGATGCGTTCGGGCTACCCGCAGAAAATGCGGCAATTAAGAGAAACATTCCGCCGGCAAAATGGACCTACCAGAATATTGCGCATATGCGAACCCAGATGAAGGCGCTTGGGTTCGCCTTTGACTGGAGTCGAGAGTTCGAAACCTGCGACCCGCAGTACTACAAATGGGAGCAATGGTTCTTTACACGCCTGTTTCGAAAAGGCCTTGTTTACAAGAAAGCTGCTTTCGTCAACTGGGACCCGGTTGACCAGACGGTGCTTGCGAACGAACAAGTCATTGATGGTCGCGGCTGGCGATCTGATGCGCTGGTTGAGAGACGCGAACTCGCCCAGTGGTTTGTGAAGATCACTGACTACGCCGAAGAGTTGCTTGAAGACCTGGATAAGCTCGCTGGCTGGCCTGACAAAATCAAGACGATGCAGCGGAACTGGATTGGTCGGTCTGAAGGCGTAGAAATCAAATTCCAATTAGACGGCGCAGAGGCTGTCTCGGTCTATACCACACGTCCTGACACCTTGATGGGTGTGACTTATCTTGCCGTAGCACCCCAGCACCCCCTGGCGGTATCAGCTGCGGGTAATAACCCCGAGCTTCAGACTTTTCTTGATGACTGCAACCAAACCAAAGTTGCAGAAGCGGATATGGCGAAGCAAGAAAAGCAGGGGTTGCCCACGGGCCAAAATGTCATCCATCCTATTACTGGTGAGCCTGTTCCTGTCTGGGTCGCCAACTTTGTCCTGATGGAATACGGTTCCGGCGCGGTCATGTCAGTACCGGGGCATGACCAGAGGGATTGGGAGTTTGCAAAGAAGTACGGCCTGCCAATCAAACAGGTCATAGCGCCAGCTGAAAGCAGCCAGGCTGACTGCAACCTGGATCTCGAGGCGTTTACTGAGCATGGGGTACTGGTGAACTCTGGTGAATATGACGGGCTGAAATTCGATCAGGCCTTCGAGGCGATTGCCGCGGCACTGGTCCAGAAGAATTGTGGCGAAAGACAAACCAACTACCGGTTGCGTGACTGGGGGGTCTCGCGGCAACGCTACTGGGGATGCCCGATTCCCATTATTAATTGTGACAAGTGTGGCCCTGTTCCTGTACCCGATGAAGACCTGCCTGTAGAACTGCCGAGTGATGTGGAGTTTGAAGGGGTTGGGTCTCCAATCAAAAAGATGAACGACTGGTACGAGACGAGCTGTCCTGATTGTGGGTCTGCTGCTATTCGAGAGACTGATACATTTGATACTTTTATGGAATCTTCCTGGTACTACGCCAGGTTTGCGAGCCATAACCATAGTGAAGGTATGCTCGACGAGCGAGCCAAATACTGGACGTCTGTTGATCACTATGTCGGTGGAGAAGAGCACGCGATCCTGCATCTGCTGTATGCAAGGTTCTTCCATAAGGTGATGCGTGATGAGGGGCTGGTCGAATCAGATGAACCCTTCGAGAAGCTGCTGGCGCTGGGGATGGTACTCCAGGGCGGAACCAAGATGTCCAAGTCAGCGGGAGATGCCGGTGACCCACAACATTTAATGGACCGGTTTGGTGCCGATGCCGTCAGGATGGCAATGATGTTTGCGGCCCCGCCTGAGCAATCGTTTGAATGGTCAGAAAATGGCGTTGAATCAGCGAACAAGTGGCTCAGAACCAGGCTTTGGAATACGGTCGTCGATCATCTCTCCGGTGGAGCGCTTCCGACACTTGATATTGCTTCACTGTCGAGCGAACAAAGAGACCTTCGCCGGTTGGTGCACGAAACGCTGGCAAAGTGTGAAGATGATTTTGGTCGCCGATTGGCGTTTAACACGGTCGTGGCTGCCGTTATGTCGCTGATGAACCAGGTCATTAAATTTGAGGATAGTTCAGGACAGGACCGCGCAGTCGTCCATGAAGCCCTGACTGCAGCGGTACTGATCATGTCACCCATCACACCTCACATCTGTCATACGCTTTGGCAGATGCTGGGCCTTGGGGATATTGAGATTGCTGACTGGCTGCCAGTTGATCAAAGTGCGCTAGAGAAGTCTGTGGTTGAACTCGCTGTGCAGGTGAACGGAAAACTGCGCGGAAAAGTTGAACTCTCGCCGGATGCAGAACAAGATGAGGCGGTGAGGGTTGCCAGGTTGCAGGAGAATGTTGAAAAGTATCTTATCGATAAAACGATTCGAAAAACCATTTACGTACCGAACAAGATCCTGAATTTTGTGGTTTCCTGAAAGCGTAGCCAGATATGTTGTGTTGGCGACCCTTTTAGGGGTTGCTGGTTGCGGTTTCCAGCTTCGCGGCACAGAACCTGGTGGTCTCGAATCGTTGAATATCATGGGTGCCAGCGCTGCGCCGCTCACTTCAAAATCCTTCAGGCAAGCCCTTGAAGACAGGGATGTCCAGATTGTGCCAGCCGGCGCAGGCGTTATTTCAGTCCATATGCTTGATGAGCGATCTCATCGCAGGTCGGTCGCCACCACGGATGTGTTTGACGCGGCGGAATACGAACTCCGGCTTGAGCTTGATGTGTCCATTTCCAGGGGCGAAAACTTCTTGCTTGAAGACGCGACGCTGGTTTCGCAGCGGGTCTACGCCGTCGATTCGGGCAATCTTTCTGGCAGTTACGAAGAGCAGGCTCTGCTGTTGTCCGATATGAGAGTTAACCTGGCTGAGCAGCTGATTCGTCGAGTCAATTTCCTCGCGGGGCCTGCGCCTTGATGCGATGAAAGTCTACGCTAACCAACTGGTTGAAACACTAAAGCAGAAAAGCCTGCGAATCTTCGTCGTCAGTGGCGATGAGCCGCTTCTCGTTCAGGAAAGTTGTGATCTCGTTCGCCGCGGACTCAAGGCGCAGGGGTTTGTTGAAAGGGACCTTTTCTATGCAGAGTCGGGCTTCGACTGGAGTGGCTTGCTATACAGCAGTAACAGCATGTCCTTGTTCGCTGAGAAAAAGCTGATTGAGGTTCGCTTACCCACAGGCAAGCCGGGTGATGCAGGGGGTAAGGTGTTGACGGAATTGGTGTCGAGCTTGTCGGAAGATAACGCCCTGCTGCTGGTGCTTCCGCGCGCCGACCAGTCAACCCAGCGGACAAAGTGGTTCAAGAGCGTTGAGGCGGCTGCTGGATTCGTCCAGGTCTGGCCAATCGAAGCAAAGGAGTTGCCCAGGTGGTTGGAGAACAGGTTTCGCCAGGCTGGGTTAAAAGTGACCCGGGATGCCTTGCGGGCGATGGCGCAGCGGACTGAAGGCAATCTGCTGGCTTCTGTGCAGGAAATTGAGCGCCTTAAACTAATTGTTGGTGAGCGAGAAGTTAATGTTGATGATGTCAGCGCAGGCGTTGCAGACAGCGCGCGTTACGATGTTTTTAAACTCATTGATGCCGGATTGGCGGGTGACATAAATCGTTGCGTTCGTATGACTACAGGGCTTAAGGCTGAAGGAGTAGAGCCACTATTCATCGTTAACATGCTGGTACGCGAAATCAGGTCAATAGAGAGCATTAAAACTGCGATCAACCAGAACCAGAACCAGAATCGGGGCGCTGGCCAGCGAGAAGTTTTTAAGAAAGCCCGGGTGTGGGACAAGCGAGTTCCATTGGTCACGAAATGTCTGGACCGACATGATTCGCGGTCACTTCAGGAGATGTTGCTGCAACTAGGGTCAGTGGACCGAACCGTAAAAGGCCTGGAGTCAGGCGACCCGTGGCGAAAGTTGCAGGATGTGGTATTTCGGCTTGCGGGTCTCAAGCAGTTTTCGAGAGTCGGTGCACTTTAGATATTAAGTTCGGTCTCGTGACTAATTCACCGTTGTTTTTGCTTCACTGCCTCTGGAAACCAGCTCAAGCGCGTCTCCGTCTGTGAATGAAGTAGCTGCCTGTCCGTGGCTGATCATCAGGATTCTTATCATTTGTAGTGTCTATCCATCGGCATGCGGTATACCGCGTAATCGGTCAGGGTTTTATCGCAACCCTGCGTGATGGGTGAATAGCATTTTTGCCCTATTAACGCTATTCTTGCCCACCCGCATGACGTCGATATTCCCTGTTTATTGGTAAGTTGAGTCGAAGGCACTAAGTCACGCAGATGGCTTCGATCGAAGGGTAAGTATCGTCAAAAGCGGCGAAATAAAACAATAGGATTCAAACAGTTAGGTGTAGTAGTCATGGCAGAAAAGCACGGTGCATTGGAAGGCGATGGTATCCCTGATACCCAGGTTGACGTAAGGGAAGTCTTTGGGATGGATGTGGATTTGCAGGTGCCTGCTTTCTCACAGACGTCTGAACATGTCCCTGCGTTTGATGAAAGTTATCTGTTCGACCACGAGACTACGCTAGCGATTCTGGCCGGGTTCTCGCATAACCGTAGATGCATGATCCAGGGTTATCACGGAACTGGAAAATCGACGCACATTGAACAGGTTGCCGCTCGGTTGAACTGGCCTTGTATCCGTATCAATCTTGATAGCCACGTCAGCAGGATCGATCTTGTGGGCAAGGATGCAATTGTCCTCAAGGATGGCAAGCAGATCACCGAGTTTAAGGAGGGGTTACTCCCCTGGGCATTGCAAAGAGGCTGCGCACTTGTCTTTGACGAGTATGATGCCGGACGCCCTGACGTCATGTTCGTCATTCAGCGTGTACTTGAAGTTGAAGGTAAGCTCACGCTGCTTGATCAGAGCAAAGTAATATCACCGCACCAGTCTTTTCGAATGTTTGCGACAACCAACACAATTGGCCTTGGTGATTCCTCAGGGCTCTACCATGGTACGCAGCAAATCAACCAGGGACAGATGGACCGATGGAACATCGTCACGACTTTGAACTATCTGCATCGTGAAAAGGAAACAGATATCGTTGTTGCGAAGCTGCGGGATATTGACCGCTGGACGGTCGCTAACATGGTGTCAGTCGCGAATCTTACGAGACAGGGCTTTATGAATGGCGACATTTCAATTGTCATGTCTCCTCGTACGGTCATCATGTGGGCAGAGAATGCCAAAATTTTCAATGATTACGGATTTGCCTTTCGGTTGACGTTCCTCAATAAGTGCGATGAAACTGAACGTGCAATCGTTGCTGAATACTACCAGCGATGTATGGGTGACGAGTTACCGGAATCCAGTGCTAACGTGGTGCTCGCCTAAGGGTGTAATGTGATTTCCGATGATTCCACGGAGTTGTTCAAGCAAGCCGTCACCTCCACGATGCGTGCCATCTCCGGTAATGAAGAGCTGCAGGTAAGTTTTGGCCGCGGTAAGCCTTACCTGCAAGGCAACCGTGCGCGAATCCCTCTGCCAGATGGCGGCATGACGACCGAGCAATTAGCCTCACTGCGAGGAAATGCAGATAAATTTGCACTCCAAACGCGATTCCACGACGACGATATGCATCGCAAGAGCCGTCCTGTTACGGGGATTTCGCAGGAAATCTATGACTGCGTAGAAGAGGCTCGTATCGCCTGCATTGGTAGTTACCTGATGAAAGGTGTCGGCGACAACCTGCATGCCCAATTGCTGGAGCATTGTACAAACCAGGGATTCCAGCAGGTGGAAAGCCAAAGCCAGGCGCCGCTGGGAGAAGCCCTTGGCATGTTGATTCGCGAAAAAGTCACCGGAAGGAAGCCGCCGGTCGGTGGTGATCTGGTGCTTGATCTGTGGCGAGATCATCTCGAATACGCGCTAAGTGACGACCTGATTGACCTCGAGAACTTGATGTTCGACCAGGAAGCGTTTACCCGGCTAGCCAGGAAAATGATTTCAGACCTTGGACTATCTGACGAATACGGTGAAGACAATTCGGATGGTGAGTCCGAGGAACAGGACAACGAAGAAGAGGACACACAGTCCGAGTCGGGAGACGAGGCGGCCGATCAGGACATGAGTGGCGATTCGGATCTGGCAGATGCGATCGAGGGTGAGGTTCCTGTAGACATGGACGCTATGGAAATGGCGGAAATGGAAGGCGATGAAGATGAAGCCGGCGCGCCACCGGATATGGCGGGCGAACAAAACTGGCTTCGCCCCAAGGAGAACAGCTACAAATCATTTACCGACAATTTTGATGAAACAGTGGTTGCCGGTGAGCTTTGTGATCCCGTTGAACTGGAGCGACTGCGTGGTGTGTTGGATAAGCATCTCCAGAATTCCCAGGTCATTATTGGGAAACTGGCGAACCGCCTGCAGCGTAAGTTAATGGCCCAGCAGAATCGAACATGGGAGTTCGATCTTGAAGAAGGCATGCTGGACACGTCGCGGCTTACCAATGTTATTACCGACCCTTTCCATCCGCTTGCGTTCAAGCAAGAAAAAGACATGAAGTTCAGGGATACCGTCGTCTCCCTGTTGATTGATAGCTCTGGGTCCATGCGAGGCAGATCTATTACCATAGCGGCGATGTGCGCAGACATTCTGGGACGTACACTGGAACGTTGTTCGGTGAAAGTAGAAATCCTGGGATTCACGACACGCGCATGGCGAGGTGGCCAGTCCCGTGAGCTTTGGTTACAGCAGGGCAAGACAGCGCAGCCAGGACGTCTAAACGATTTGCGGCACATTATTTATAAGGGCGCGGATATGCCCTGGCGGCGGGCGCGTACCAATCTTGGCCTAATGATGAGGGAAGAGCTGCTCAAGGAGAATATCGATGGCGAGGCGCTCCTGTGGGCTCATAACCGAATTGTAGGACGACCGGAAGACCGGAAGATCCTGATGGTGATCTCCGATGGATTACCCGTCGACAATTCTACCTTGCTGGTTAACCCAAGTAATTATCTTGAACAGCATTTGAAATACTCGATCGACCAGATTGAAAACCAGTCATCGGTTGAGCTGGTAGCGATCGGTATAGGACACGATGTCACACACCACTACCATCGTGCGGTGACGATTACTGACGCAGAGCAGCTTGGTGATGCGATGACGGAACAGCTTGTTGATCTGTTTGACGAAGAGTCCAACAAAAAGAGCCGTCCGGTGGCAACGGATGTCGCCTGAGAATGCTCGTCAGCCCTTGCTGACGCTGCTTGCAAATTACCTAAAGGCCTGCCCCGACGAATCGGAGCTGACTTCCCGTTATATCTCCTTTGTAGAGGGAAATGAGGATTGTTTTGATAGATCCTTGTGCATCGGCCATGTGACCGGATCTGCGTTCATTATTGACAATGCATGCAGACAGGTTTTGCTGACTCATCACAAGAAGCTGGGGCGTTGGCTTCAGCCTGGTGGCCACGCTGATGGTGATCCGGATGTGGCTGCGGTTGGTCTAAGGGAAGCAGAAGAAGAATCTGGCCTTGAAGCCATTCGTTTCTATATTCCTGAATTGCTGGATGTTGATATCCATACTATCCCTGCACGAAAAGGCGAACCGGAGCATTTTCATTACGATTGTCGTTTCCTGCTTCGCTCCAGTGGTTCGGACGATTTCATTATCAGTGATGAGTCTAATGATCTTGCCTGGGTGCCCTTTGGTGACATTTTTCAGTACACCGATGAAGAATCGATTCTTCGCATGCTCAAGAAAACCCAGAGGATTCTCTCCTGCTGAGAAATCGAGAAGACATTCCGGTGCTCGGAAGTGCAGATGGGAAGTGCAGCGGCTTTAACTAAGCTGCGTATTTAGTCAAACAGATGGCATGCGACCTGACGATCGCCGGACAGAGCAATAAGACCCGGTGTCTCAACCATGCATCGATCCATCACTTTGGGGCAGCGATCAGCGAAACGACAACCTGCTTGTACATTCACCGGAGAGGTGATCTCGCCAATAATCGGCTTGAATGCGCGACGACGTTCCAGATTGGGATCCGGCTCAGGGTTCGATTCTACAAGGAACTGTGTGTACGGGTGTTGTGGTTCAAAGAATACGTCGTTAGAGGGACCAACTTCAGCCAGTGATCCGAGGTACATGACGGCCATTCGATCCGAAACGTAACGAACCATTGATAGATCATGGGCGATAAAAAGAAGTGTCAGCCCCATGGACTGCTTAAGCTCGTCGAGCAGGTTGATCACCTGGGCCTGCACTGAAACGTCCAGGGCTGAAATAGGCTCGTCACAAACCACAAAACGCGGTTCAATGATCATTGCCCGTGCGATTCCGATCCGTTGTCGTTGACCACCGGAAAACTCATGCGGATATCTGGACATATGATCAGCGTTCAAACCAACCCTCTCCAGCCAGAAGGCAACCTTGTCCCGAATCTCTGAGTTCGACTGCTGGCCCTGGATGCCCGGGCCTTCGCCGACGATATCGAGCACTGTCATTCGTGGATTCAGAGAAGAATAGGGATCCTGGAAGATCATTTGCATTTGTTTCGAGTAGCGCAAGTGGTCTTTAGTCGAAAAGCGATCTGGTAGTCGTTCGCCATCGTAATAGGCCTCTCCCGAGGTCTTTGGATGCAGGCCAATGAGTGCCTTGCCGAAGGTAGATTTACCCGAGCCACTTTCGCCAACCAGCCCCAGAATTTCATTTTCATCGATGGTTAACGAGATACCGTCAACCGCGTGCAGTGTCTGGCCTCTTCCGATCATGAAATGTTTCTTAAGTTTCTCTGTCCTAACCAGCATCTTGATCCTCCAGTTGGTGGAGTTCTTCAATGTCGGGCGCTGTCGGGTGGTGCAGCCAGCACCTGGCTTCATGTGATTCGCTGATCGTGGTCGCGGTTGGTAAATGTTCTGCGCAGACGGCCATGGCATAAGGGCACCTGGCGCAGTATCCACACCCAACCGGTGGTTTAAACAGGTCTGGTGGGCTACCCAGAATGGGTGTTAACGATTTATCTCGATCGTGGGTATTCGAAGGCATCGCTTCTTTCAAACCCAGTGTGTAAGGGTGGCTTGATCGATAGAAAATGTCATCGACCGTGCCTGACTCTATGACCTGACCTGCGTACATGACGGCAACCCGATCGGCCGTACGCGCCACAACTGCCAGGTCGTGGGTGATCAGGATGATCGACATATTCTCTGTTCGTTGTAACTCCAGCATCAGTTCCAGGATCTGGGCCTGAATGGTGACATCGAGCGCGGTCGTCGGCTCATCTGCGATCAGGATCGCCGGATTACACGCAAGGCTCTGCGCTATCATAGCCCGCTGAAGCATCCCGCCGGAGAATTCAAACGGGTACTGTTTCGCCCGTTTCGGGGCTTCAGGTATGTGTGTTCGTTCCAGAAGTTCAACGGCCAGTTTAAACGCTTCCTGATCAGATTTACCTCGATGTACCTTCAATGTTTCAGCAATCTGGTCGCCTATAGTCATCGTCGGGTTCAGGGAAGACATCGGGTCCTGGAAGATCATTCCTACCTCTACACCGCGAAACTTATTAGCCTCTGCGGGTGGCAGGTTCAGGATGTTTTTGCCGTTTAATGTGGCAGTACCACCGGTAATCTTTCCGGGTGGCATTGGTATCAAACCCATCAGGGATTGAACGGTGACGGATTTTCCGCACCCGGATTCTCCAACAATCGCTAGCGTTTCGCCGCGAGTGACATCGAAGCTGACGCCTCTAACTGCTTTGACTGTTCCACCATAGGTCGCGAACTCGACCTCTAGATCCTTGACTGAAAGTATCGTGTCCATGATCAGTCTCGAGACCTCATTTTTGAATCCAGGGCCTCAGTCAATCCGTCACCTAGCAGGTTAAAGGCAAGCACAGTAATGCTGATAAGTAAGGCTGGGAAGATGAGCTCATGTGGATGGCTTAACATCGTTTTTACGCCTTCATTGCACATGGAACCCCATGAAGGAGTGGGAGGAGCAACGCCCATGCCAATAAAAGATAGAAACGCTTCTGTAAAAATAGCCGCAGGAACAGAGAAAGTCAGCGTCACGAGAATCACACCCATCGTATTGGGAATAATGTGACGCAAGACGAGGTAATGGTCTTTGGCGCCCAGCAGTCTTGCCGCCTCGATGTAGCCTTCTTCCCTGATTTGCAGTACCTGTCCCCGGACCAGCCGTGCCGTTGATGGCCAGCTAAGAAGAACGAGCGCTAACAGCATGGGCATGATGCCGCTTTCTCCTGGCCCGATGCCAAACGCGATCTTGAACAGGATCATGAATAGCAGGAACGGAAGCGCGACTACAAATTCGGCGAATCGCATCAGCAGCCCGTCCACTCGACCACCGAAATAACCGGCAAAACCGCCATAGATGATACCGACAAGTACAAACAAAAACGGTGCGACGATTCCAATGAACAGGGAGACCCTCGCGCCTTCCATCAAACGAGCCAGCATGTCACGGCCAAGGTAATCAGTACCCAGGGGATGAAACTCGATGGTAAGGTGGTCTCCGATGTTGACCTCGTGCGGGTCTGTGATCAGCCTGCGTTCAACCGCCTCGTCGGGAGTAAGGGCAAGTGCTGGTGTCAGAATTAGCTGGCTGTAAACCTCGTATTCGTCATAGCCGTCGGTTGGAACGAGAGAGTAGTAATATTCTCTTGGCTCCAGGGACAGCCGGTCTTCATAGCTGAGTTCGTCTCCATAGGTTGAGCCAAGCGGTAGTCCCAGGTCGTTAAAGTCCCTGGGAGCGCGGTTGTTTCTATACACATTGTAACCATCAGCGCCGGGCACCTGGTCCCAGGCAAGCCTGACTCGTTGGCTAGTCGGCGTATCTGCTGTGCTAAAACCTGTTGGCGCTGGCAGTGAGGTAAAGGTCTGGTCAGGGCTTGTATAGTTATCAAGTCGAATGCCATCCCAGCTCTGGTAAGGCGCGATGACAACGGCGGACTTCGCCCAGGACGGCGCTTGTGAAACCTGGTTAAGGTTCTGCAACGCTGGATTAACCGACCACAGCAGGGGTCCGATCAGCGTAAAGAGGCCAAGCAGGACAATAATGCCCAGAGAAATAATTGCCCGGGTGTTCTTCTTTAAGCGAACCCATGCATCCTGCCAGTAAGACAATGAGGGGCGCGTGATCTGTTCGGTTTTTTCCTGTCGTGCGAGGGGTTCGAAGTCTGCTGCTGTTGGTTCAAACAAACTCACGACAGGCGAACTCTGGGATCTATAAATCCGTAAAGAATGTCAACGATAATCACCATCAGTACAAGGAAAGCACCATAAAATACGGTCGTTCCCATGATGACCGTGTAATCAAGTTGTTGCACAGCCTGGACAAAGTATCGCCCGAGGCCGGGTATTGCGAACACCAGCTCGACCACAAACCCGCCGGTTGTGATTGCCGCTATCTGTGGCCCCAGTACGGTGATGACTGGAAGAATGGCGTTGCGTAGCTGATGCCTGAAAAAGATCCTGGTTGGCGAAAGGCCCTTGGCGCGGGCTGTTTTTATGTAGTCTTCGTTAACGACCTCTAGCATGGAAGATCGCATCAACCTGGTCAGTAGCGCCATCGTGCCAAGGCCCAACACCATGGAAGGCATCAGCATGTGCCAGATGGTTCCCCAACCGGCGACTGGAATAATGGACTGTCCGAATAGGCTGTTGAGATTAACCAGGAACAACTGGCCGAGCGCAGCGAACACAAATGAGGGAACCGAGATGCCCAATATGACAAGGAACATGATAACGATGTCAGGTAGGCGATTGCGATAGATCGCGGTCAGAGCGCCCCATAAAATGCCACCTGTGGCAGCGAAGAAAATAGCCAGCAGACCAAGGGTTGCGGAAACCGGGAAGTGGTCGCGAATAATATCGTTCACCCTTCGGTTCTGCTGGGTGAACGAGATGCCAAAATCTCCGCTAAGCATGTTGCCCAGGAAAATGAAGTATTGCTCTGTCACAGGCTTGTCGAGCCCGTATTTAGCTTCGAGGTTGGCGCGAATCTCTGCAGAGACAGCCTTGTCATTCATTAAAGGATCGCCGGGAACCTGGTGCATGGCAATGAAGGTGGCGGTGGCGATAAACCAAACAGTTATAACGCCGGCGAACAACCTTTTAAGTGTGTAGGCAAGCACAGTTAGGGGACGATCCTCGCGTATGTAAAATCTGGATCCGGACCGATCACACGCCTCGCGACGCCCTTAATCTTAGGGTTTAGCAGATAGATAACGCCCTGTTCATACTGGGGCAGAACGACAGCATCATCAAACAGAATCTGTTGCGCTTTGCCCATTGCATCCATTCGGGTCTTTGGGTCAGTGCTGTTCATAGTAAGGCGGACCAGCCGATCATATTCAGGGTTGTTGTAGCGCCCACGGTTGTTCATGTTCCAGGAGGCGAATAGATCCCCGAAAGTCAGAACGTCATCGAAGTCGGGACCCCAGCCTGCACCGACGATGTCGAATTCCCCGGAAGTCATTTTCGCCAGCCTTTGCTTGAACGTCTGCACGTCTATTTTTAACTCGATGCCCAGCTTGTTCAGTAGTACGCCTTGTATGTACTCGCCTTGCTTGGTTGCAGTAGGGCTGTCGCCGACGAGCAAAACAAGGGGGGGGATGGGGCCTAGCTCTTTGACCGCCAGATCAAGGTAGCGTTTTGCTTCTTTGATGTTGTAGCCAGCCTGTGGTGCCGGGTACTCCTTACGAAACTTGTCGTTAACGCCGTCTATCCAGACCGGGAACAGGCTTTCGCCCCTTAGGTTCCCAGGGGTTGCAAGGACGCGATTGACCATTTCGTCGGGGTCAAATGCATACTGTATAGCTTTCCTGAGATTCCGGTTGCCTGTGGGCTTACCCGGCCTGTGATTGTACTCAAGGAAGAAAGTAGAGCCTGTTGTAAATCGCCTGATACGGAAGCGCTGGCTAAGCGCATCTTTATAAGTTTCTCCGTCAAGCCGTGTAAACGCTATCTTGCCATCCGTGTAAAGATTGAGCCGGGCGCGGGTGTCGGCGGTGATGTAGTCGGCATGAATCGCATTTAAGGAGATGTTCTCCCTGTCCCAGTAGTGTTCGTTCTTTACCATTTTTAACGACGCGCTGTGGGTCCACTCTGTTAATTTGAATGGTCCGTTGTACAACAGGTCATTAGCCTCCGCAGCATATTGATCACCGCGCGATTCGAAGAAATCTTGCCTGATAGGGTAGAGAGTGCTGAATACAGTCAGTTTTACGAAATAGGCGGTCGGTCGTGCCAGGTTGACCTGCAAGGTTCTGTCGTCGAGTGCAACCGCGCCCAATTGGGTAACAGGAAGTTTTCCCTCGTTGATCTCTGCTGCATTTTTGATCGGTGCAAGGATGAATGCGTATTCGGAAGCAGTCTTTGGATCGACAACCCGCTGCCAGGCGAATACAAAGTCATGCGCTGTGACCGGCTTTCCATCACTCCACTTCGCGTCCTCGCGTAACCAGAATGTGGCGGTCTTTTCATCCATCTCCCACCGTTCCGCTACCCCGGGGATGACCTTTCCTCGCCTGTCGTAACGGACGAGACCCTGCATAAGGTGCCCTAGCACCGTGCCACTGACCTGGTCCGTGGCTTTCGCGCTGTTTAGTTGTGGGGGCTCCTGCGTGAGGGCGATGGTGAGAGTCTGGGATTCAAAATCAACTGCGTCGGATGCCTGTACACCCAAACCCCAGGCAAGGAGAAAGGTCAGAAAAAATTTTGACAGGGACATTTTCAATGAGTGATATTCGAAAACCTTGATTGTTAGATTGTATCATCGCTTGGGGAAACCGGCTGATTTTATTGGTTTACTTTATTCACTTCATGCCTGTTGGTGCGCAAGGCGTAAAAACTGGTACCGTCGGTCGACAGAATTGGTTAGAATCCGCCGCGACCTGATTAAGCATGTAGACCCTTATGTAGTTCCTATGTAGTCCCTATGTAGTCTCTAATGTAATCCCGTCAGCTGCTTCAAAACTCAACTAACTCTAACTTCTTCGGCGTGTTAAGCGACCGAACAAATACTGGTCGTCGGTGGGCCGCTTCTATGAATCGTTTAATGTTATCTATTGTATTTTTTGCAGCCAGTTTTGCGCAGGCAGGACAGGGTTTCGATGAGCACACTCTCGGTGCGAATAAGCTGGTGTCCAACAAGATCGTGTGGAAATCACTTGATGAGCCATTAGCCCAAAGAATTCTGGAAACTCCTTATACCGCTTTTTACCAGGTTGATGGAGAGGTTCGCGATAACAAGATCTTCCTGAACAAACTAAAGTCAAAAAGTACCTATCCAGACGAATCTCTGGCACAGATAGCCTTGGGTGTGGCGAGCTGGATTGAGTTTCCCTCGTACTCAACAGGCTCTCGAATCAAGCCTAGAGCTTCTGCATACATTGCACTGTTTAAAGATGTCTTGTCTGATTTGGAAGTTGAAGATGTTATCTGGGTGCCGACTTCTGTGGATGCCGATCCGAACACCCTCGTGGTCGTTATGGTAAAGCGTAAAGACAATTCAAGAGCAACGAATTCCAATATCAGGGCTGCTAATGCCGAATTTGGTCTGCGCGACGGTTCAGATGTTTATCTTTTTGAGCTTGCGATGTAATTTTCGTTATTCGACGCTGATACCTGCGGCCTCCAGATGGATACGTAGTGGTTTCAGTTGTTCCTCGTAGCGTTTCCATCTTAGAACGGATCGTGAATGTATCTTTTCTCTGACCTGCACGGAACTTGCCGTGGTTGTCGCGGTTTCGTTCTGCTCAAAATTTAGACAGGCGTCTTCGAAATCAAGGCCCAGGCGATCGAGAAGGGTTCTAGTCTGGTTTTCGGAGTCATTTACCAGCGTCTCGTACTCGACTTCAATGAGTTGGTCGCCAAGAAGGTTACGCCAATAGCTGAAAAGCTTGTCATGGGCCAAGTAGTAGCGAGCCAGGTCATCCAGGTTGTATGAAAATTTGTAAGCCCAGGTGAATGGCTGCTTGTAGATAGCGAAACACGAATCCATCGGATTACGTTTCAGACGAACGATTTTTGCGTTCGGGAAGGCTTTAACAATGAAGCCAATGTAGAGAAAATTGTAAGGCAGCTTCTCGATAAATAAAGGTTTGTCGCCAAGCAGGTAGCTGACTGCGTCCAGATAGCCATTAGCGATAGCGGTTGTGTCCACGGGGGCAAGAGCGTCAATCATTTCGGGTGTCATTTTTTCGACGCTGGGTATTCCGCTTAAGGTCCTCATGATGGATTCAAGGTATTTCGTTTCACCAATACTTTCGACGCTTGAGTGGCTAGCGAGGATCCGTTCCGTTAGCGTTGTGCCGGTTCTTGGCAGGCCCAGCACGAATATGGGTGATTTGTCCTGGCGGTCCAGTGGTGACGACAGCTTTCGATCAGCCAGCCATTCTGGGGTGCAAGTGTCCATGATTTTCTGTATGAGTGTTTCGTCTTTGCTGACATCGTAATTTGAAACGGTGGTCACTGCGTCGCCAGCTTGTTTGTAGAAGTGAAAAGACTCGTCCCATCGCTCCAGGTCTTCCAGTTCTTTCGCTAATGCGTAGTAGATAAAAATATTGCGGTGAGGTGGAAGTGTAGCCTGTTCGAGTACTGCCTTCATCTGCACTATGTGATTGTCATCTGTCGCCCGCTCGAGGCGGGACAGTTGATAATGATTTCTCTGATGGAGTGGATTTTTTTCCAAGAGCGCCAGATAGATATCGCGGGCATCTTTAATCTTCCCCAGGAATATCGAACAAGCTGCCAGGTTTGCCCTAAACAGATCGATACCTGGTTGAAGTTCATTGGCCTTCTGATACAACGGTAGAGCGAGACTTGAAAGTCCTATGTCCGTATAGATGGTACCCGCCATATCCAGATAGCGGGGGCTGTTGGATAGATTGCTGGTGTAATTTTCCAGCAGGGCTATGGCTTCTGTATTTCGCATGGCTATGACGTACTGGCTTGCGAGTTCGATTGCGGCGTCGTATCGGGCGGCGTCCAGGGACAATGCTTTTTCAAAGGCTTCACTGGCAATGTTTGGATGTTCGGAAGCTTTCTCCACCAGACCTTTGAAGAAATATCCCTCTGGATTTGAGGGGCTGAGCCTGAGCAATTTATTAGCGCAATCATCGACTGTTCTCCAGTCGCGAGCCTGTGTTGCCTTCCGGCCCTGTAAGCTCAACTGCTGTGAATTAGTCGTCATTGAATTGGCCTCTTGTAGACAATAATGCTCTCTGCTCTTAATGAACCAAGGAGTCAGGATTCTACCAAAAGCGGCTTGTTCTGGCGCGGGTTATTAATGAAGTGACGAAGCAAAAAGGTTTCAGGGTTTTCAAAAAGGGATACTATTTATGCTTGCCAGGAGTGACCTCAACATCAGATTTCGTGTAATCTCTGTAACTGAGCGTTGCACGTCTTACGCGTGCTGTGAAGAGGTTCTCGCGTTGCCTTACTTATCATATTATCAACTATCTTCTCATGTCTGATTCGATATCCGACTCGCTTCAGCTCTCTAATGAATGGGATCGATACTGGAAAGGCAGTGCCAGTGCTAATGCCTATAGTGCGGGTGGCTCCAAACACCCGGTGTTACAGCAATTTTGGCGAGAACTGTTCATGTCTTCGCTGTCAGAATATCCGCATGGTCGCATGATTGATCTGTGTGGGGGTGCCGGTGCAGTGCTCTCTGCGGCCGAGGGATTGTCGGTATCGGAAGGTACCGAGTTAATTTCCCTGGACATTTCTGTCTCGGCGCTTGAGCTTGTGGTTGAAAATTACCCCTATGTAAAAACCATCGCTGCGGATGCGGCGCACATACCCCTCAAGTCCGAGACCATGGATGTGGTCTCAAGTCAGTTTGGTATCGAGTATGCCGGTGAACAAGCCATGGCAGAGATAGCAAGGCTTCCACGTAAGGGTGGAAAGCTGGCGCTGGTACTGCATCATTCGGATGGCTTGATTCAGCAAGAATGTGCCGCCAGCGCGGATGCGATTGCGCGTTTGATAGACAGCGATTTGATTCCGATGGCACTGGATATGTTTGAAAAAGGCTATGCGATGCTGCGGGGGGCAGGTTCCAACGAATTCCACTCGGCCGCAAGGGCGATTAATCCCCTGTACCGTTCCCTTGAGCCGATTATGGATGACCATGGTGTGCAGGTCGCAGGGGAAACAATAGCGACCCTTTATAATCGGATTGCCGAGATTCAAAAAAATTTGCCGCGTTATGAGCAAAGAGAAGTCGTTGATTGGCTCGAAGCGATGGCTTCCGAACTACCGGCGTATGCTGATCGTATGGTGGCGATGTGTCAGTCAGCCCAATCCCCTGAGCAGTTTAAAAGCTTTTGCACTCATTTGTCTCAGATGAATTATCAAATCCAACAGGCGCATCCTCAGCAGGTTGCTGACACCACACTGCCCTTGGCGTGGATGTTAGTTGCCGAAAGATCCTAATGAAGCCCCTGCTAGAAAAATCAATCGTCCAAAATTGCGCATGTTGATAGACGCTGACAATTTCAAAGTCACCATAGAGTCATTGTTGTTTGACCCTCAGTTTCATGTTTTCGACTTCTCGACCCGAAAAGGGGGTCTTACAAAGTTTCTGCTAGTCGAAGAAACCAAACTTTCGCAGGCCCCGTTTATTGACATACGGTTTGAAGCCTTCGCCGCGGGGAATTTTTCGATCCCTACTGAGCATTTGTTTTCGATCGAAGGTCAACACGATATTGTTCGGCCGCAGCCAGTCTATATTTTTCATCACGCTTTCGTTTGTTCGACTTTGCTTGCCCGTTGTCTAAACCAGGTTGATGCATTTTTCAGTCTCAAGGAGCCATGGATTCTCCGGCGACTCGCAGATTTTAAGAGATCACCGGGGAACAAAATGACGCCCCAAAGATGGAAGTCTATATTTGTTAATTACAACCAGCTCCTTGCTAAAAACTATTTAAGCGGCAGGATACCAGTCATAAAGGCGACCAACGTGGCCAACAACCTGCTGGTGGATGTTTTGAGATACATGCCCACTAGCAAGGTGCTTTATCTCTATTCCGATTTAGAGAGTTTTTTGATCTCTAATATGAAGAAGACCACTGAGACCCAGAAGAAAATGGCAGGTTTACTCGCTGGATTTCTCCGCGATAGTGATTTCGGGGAAAAGTACCCTGCATACATCAAGGCGAGTCAACTTTCCTTCCTGCAAATTTGTAGCCTGATCTGGGTAGTAAACCTGTATGGCTTGCAAAGAGCGATACAGGAAGTGGCTGCTGCAAATGTGCGAACGTTGGAGATGGCCGTATTGTTGAGTGATTTACCCAATACGCTAAGTGACGTCAGTCGTTATTTTGGTCACCAAAGTAACGCTCAGGAGATCAGGAGCATGATGGACCACGAGGTCGTTGGTAGGCATGCCAAAGATCAAAGTCAGCCGTTTGACGTTGCACTTCGTGACAGAGAAGCGTTGATTATCCTTGACCGATTTGGACCAGAGGTCGAGCGTGCAAAGCAATGGATACAGCCACTGGTTGAAGAGCTGGATTTAACTTCCTCAATTGAATCGCGAGCAGTCACGAGTGACAGGCCCCTTAGTGCAGGAGATGTTTAATGCTGAACCAAGACCTTGACCTGGGTGCGCTTGCGGAACAGTACCGGCGGGAGAAGCGCCTGCGCATTGAGAACTTTCTTGAAGCAGAAGTGGCTGGGCGGATCTTTCAATATTGTCAGGAAAGCGTCGAATATCGTCTGGTTTTTTCAAGGGATGGGCAAAATGTCACTATTGCTATGGATGAACTGGCGAAGCTCCCGGAGTCGAAAAAAAAGGAGATGAACCTCGAGATTATGAATGCGGCAAGTAAAGGGGAGGGGTTCCTCTACCGCGGATACCAGATGGGTCAGGCCGTTGACACAGATGATGAGAAGTTGCGGTTTCTTCACGAGGTGTTTGATTTTTTCAACGGCGACGAGTTACTTTCGGCGATACGGACTATTACAGGTGAGGCAAGCATCGTGAGTGCGGATGCCCAATACACGAGATTTACAGCGGGGCACTTTTTGACCAGGCATCGTGATGTCGTCGCGGGCAAAGACAGGCGAGTTGCCTACGTGTTTAGCGCTACCTGGGGCTGGCACCCTGATTGGGGAGGTTTGCTGCAATTCTATCAGGAAGACGGTACTCCTGAAGACGCGTGGTCACCGGGCTTCAACACGTTATCGTTGTTTGATACCAGCTATATTCATTCGGTGACCTATGTCACGCCATTTGCGAAGGCACCAAGGCTGTCCTTAAGTGGCTGGTTCAGGGGTTTAGCCGCGCCCAGTGGGGGCAGAGAAGTCTGGAATATAAAGTCCAATCTGGCACCATAATCCAGGGAGAATTCAATGTCAGACAATAGTCAGGGTGATTTTGATCGGTGGTCCAAAGAGCAGCTTGATGTTGCTGTCAACGAACTGATCAATAGTAATGTCTTTGAAAAAGCGCGTATTGAGGCGCGTGTTGTCTGGGGAATAAAGGATCAGGTGATCCTCGCGCAGGTAAGGGAAACCAGCGTTGACCTGGGGTTTCGATGGTTGATCGCTGGAAATTCCGTCCCCACAGATCATATTGAATCCAGCCTGGCGGAGCTTCCCCGCGACGCGGCCAGGCACTTTTCCCTCAAGTGGCAGTTGGGTGCAGAGAATGTGCGAAATTTGCCCCATGACGCACGCAAAGCGATGCGGCATCTTGACCTTGGTGAGATGAGTAAGCAGCTGATTCGTCAAGCTGAAGCATTACAGGAGTTAGTTTCTGACGAGTCGCTGTGGTAGACGAAATGCTTGCAAAAAAAAGGCCGCTCAAGAGCGGCCTTTTTCGTGTTTTACATCTAAACCTTTACCGGTCTTCCATGCTCCAGGCAAGGCGAACGAAGTAACCACGACCGAACAAACGATAAGTCGAGGGATCCGTTTTGGCGTTAAAGCCAAGGTCGATGTAAGGTGGCTCTTCATCAGTGACGTTGTTGATACCGGTGCTGATGCTTACGCCACTGCCTGGAT
>DTZW01000100.1 GCA_012961165.1 Gammaproteobacteria bacterium
CAATCGATTCGGGTTTTCGCTGCAGTATTCAGCAATCCAGCGATTGTAGGCATCAAAGCAGGCCTGTTTGTAATCAAAATCCCCATGGTTACACAGCATCATACCGACGGTTGGATAAATGATCTCTGCTGACACACCATCTTTTTCCTGGTCTGCCATCCTGGCTTTAGGGTCCCAGCCACTGCGATGCAGTTCTTCAAATTTGACACCGCCGGTGGTGATTTCTTCTGGCTTTTTACCTGCTGCAGCAACCAACCCCAATTGGATGGGCCGATCCATGCCGTCGATAATGAAGACATCTCCATTCCCTAACGACTCAATTCGAGGCGCACGATCTCGAAATTTGGCATCTATGTAGTCGATATAAGTATTTGGGGCTTCGGTAATATGGGAATCAGCTGAAATTACTGGATAGTCCATCGGCATTTCCTGGGAGATTTCGATTCCTTTATACGCCATTCAAGTGATCCGGAACAGCATCGATCAGAGAATAGGCATCATAGACCACATTTTCGGCCGCTTAACCTCGCTTCGGCGGGTTTTTTATGACTAGCTTTTGGCGCGTGATGATCATTTTGTCAACGTGGCCAGGGCAAGATTCGCTGACCTAAAACGGAAATCGCAATAAGAGAGATAGTCATTATGGGAATGAAATATGAGTCTAAGGTAATTGACGTCACTGCGGGCGCAGTAAGCTCCCTGCTAATGGGCGAAGGCGGGATCGACACCGATGTACTTCCGGCGTATATCAACACGATGGCAGGAGATGGGTGGTGTATGGTCTTCATGGAAAAAGTGATGCGGCGGCACAGGCCTGGCAGCGATCGAGAAAGATTAATGATCACGTTTAAACGCCGCGTACCTGAAGCAGAGGGGAACACCAACCAACGTGTTTTACAGGTATATACGGGCTGAAAATGGCGAGATATGTCAACCAGAACGGAAGCTGGTTTGGAAGCTATTGGTTGCGTAGGAAAATTGAGCGTAAGCCCAAACAGAGCCACAAGCACCTATCTGAAATGAATATGGCAGAATTGATGAAAGAACTAGTGTTAGACGAAGGGTATAGACAAGAAATATACGCAGATCAGAGGATAGGAGTTATAAAGCCAGGCGCTAGAGAGCAGGCAAGTTTCAAAACTAATCACTGATTAGTCGTTCTAAAGCCTCCAGATCCTCCGCACCCCAAGGTTATTTTGCAACCCTAACACGGCGTATCGACCATCTGGTCCAGCCGGTTATTGTGATCAGAAAACCGCTGCCAAACAACGTCAGCTTCAATGGCGTCAAGATCGCTTTTAAATCGATCAAATCAACGTTGCCCACCAACGCCAGAACCTGAACAATACCCTCGATCAAATCTATGCCGACGCAGGCTATCGCTGGTACCGACAACAAGCGACCCCAAGACGGGAAGAACCTGTAGGCAGAGCCGACAAATAATGAGCCATAAGCCAGCGGGTAAGCAACATCTAGCGTCACCGTCATCCACGCATGAAAGGAACGATGATATTCAGACATACCTGCTATCGCCGACCTTACTTCATTTGGATTAGCAATCGCGTCTAGAAGGACTAAGTCGAGCTGCCGGACTATTACCTGAAAAGCTATCGTCAGTAATAATGTCACCGCGAAGCTAGACCAAAGCATCTTCGGTTCGCTGAGTTTACCTACGAGCATCATTACTTGCTTACCCTGCATTAAAGAATAGGGATTATAGAGTGTGATTTTCGAAGAATACAAAAGTATCCCCATAAGGCATGCTTAGAATAGTAGCGCTGGCCTAGTGACAATTACATCAGGTCCAGTATATGACTGAACTTGATAATGAACTCCTTACGCTCGATCCCCAATCCATCGTTATCCACTTCGTTGTAAACCACATACAGACCAGTGTCAGCAGACGTTAACCACGCAAACCGCAGATTGGTCGACAGCAGGTCATCGCGTTCGTTGTACTGTACCAAGGCCTGCAGGGAGATTTTCGGCGAGAACGAATAGGTAAGCCGCAATCTGCCGACACCCACGCGAAAGTCACCGGCATCATGCAGATCCACATCGTTGTGGATCCATGACAGCTCACTGGTGAACGTCTCACCAATGCGATAGCCAACGGTTGGGATTAGCTGGGTGCGATCACCGCCGAAGAGACCGCCGAACTTGCCGTCAATTCTGAAGTTGAGCGGTGCGCTTTGATCGGTCTGCAGCACCAGCGCAACCTCGTGATCATTGTAGTTGCCCGCCGGCACGGTGACACCAGCGACGACCTCAAATGGTGTATCCACACCTTCGTGCAGGAAGTTCATGCCGGAGTGGATCTCAAAACCGCTTTCCCATTCCCAGTGGTTGTCCACATGCAGAAAACCGGTTTCCCACAGACCGTCAAAATTCCAGAAGCCGCGATAGGCAACATGCGGTCGTAGTTCGTGCAGTCCCCAAAGATCATCCGGTCTGATTCTTTTTAGGGCGAACAAGGCAAGCTGTTTGTAGCCGGTACGCGAAACAAAGCCTACCTCGGGATTAAAATTCTCGCCCACCTGGGAGTAGGAAGCCTGGGTTGACCAGGTATCGGTGGTGTAGTCACTGCGCACCCGAAACGCATGGTCCTGACCCGACTGGCCAGGGGTATCAGTGCGAGCGACAAACCCGGACAAGAGTGCAGATTTGCCGATGCCCCACTGGCCGTCAATCCCGTAGGTCCGGTTGTAGTCATCGTCCTTGTCACCAACAATGGATCCATCACCCTGGCGATTAACTACGATGCCGCCGACAGACGACCGGTTACCCAACTCATAACTCACGCGTGCAACGGAGTAGTCATTCTCTGGAGCTATGCCCCGCACGGCTTCAGATCTCATATGCAGCAAGCCGACATTGGTTTTCGTACCGATTTTTCCGGTGAGGCGAAGGCCACCATCAATGGGCAGCTGCGCGCCGTTTGGACCAATGCCAATGCGTCTGCTAAAAAAGAGTTCCGCCTGCCGAGAGATGCCAACTGAGAACTGACCTGCGTTCTCAAGAAAGAAGGGACGCTGCTCCGGCAGGAACAGGCTGAATCGGTCGAGGTTTACCTGGAACTCATCAGACTCCACCTGCGCAAAGTCTGTGTTGTACGTGACATCCAGCGTCAGGCTGGGTGTCAGTGAATACTTGAGGTCGAAACCCGTTTCGTAGTCTGTTTCGCTCGCAATCGTGTTGCCTTCATTTCTTTTCGCGACACCGTAAGGCGTTAACTTCAGGCTTTTCTGGTGGGGTGGTTGCAGGTCCGTGATGGTGCCGGCATCGGACACGCGGTTGATGTTGTACTGGCGGCCTAGCGGCGCCCAGAATGATATTTCATTGTTGCGCCGGATGTTGCGCTGAAAGTTGATTCCCCAGGTTTGATCTTTGCCCCCGCCATAGCGCAGCGACTTAAAGGGAATCGCAAACTCTGCCTGCCAGCCCTCTGCAGTAACGGACGTCTCCACCTGCCACGAGGTATCCCAGTTGAGATTGAACTCGCCACCGCCGAATCCAAAACTGCTGGTACCTTCCTTAGTGACCTGGGCGTCGTATTCGAGTCCTGCGGGATTAGTGCCGAAGATCAATCCATTCTGGCGATCATTAAAGCCGTCAAGGATAAATTGAAAGCTGTCGGTTTCATCCAGCGATGAATCGCGGCGGCTGTCCGTGACGATGATCTGGCTCGGATCTTTGTCATAGCAAATGACACCCACATATAGCATCTGTTCGGTGTAACCGATAAACACTTCAGTGCGCTGCGAGGCTGCTTGTCCATCGTTAGGCTGTATCTGCCAAAACCCGGTAATAGCTGGTGCCTTGCGCCACGCGGCATCGTTCAGCACGTCACCATCCATCGATGGCGCTTGTTCTAAAGGGGCGGCGCTCGCAACAGGTGCAGCAGAAGGGGCTGCCAATGCAGCCAGACTAGTGCCCATCAGCAGGAGCAAGTTCACCAGAAAACAGGAGTACCTCATGTGATGTGCGCAGCGCCTTAGTTTGAAGCCGGGATAGCGGAAGCATAAGATATCATAATTGCAGAATTTGTCGGGTGTTCAATGCAGGATTTATCAACGTTACTTCAGGCGGATGATCATGTGGAGGATCTGGGCAAGCTGTCGCGTCGAAGCTTTTTCCAACGCAGTTTCGCAGCGTTGACGGCAGGTTCCTTGCTGCCACGGGTACTCGCCAATCAAGCGCCTATTGAAGCGGGCGATAGCGCCTACTGGCGCTGGGTGGCTGATCAGTTTCTGCTGAAACCTGGCCTTACCTATATGAACACAGGTACCAGGGGGCCCTCACCGCGCAGTGTGTATCTAGCTCAGTTGGATGCTATTCGACAATCCAATGAAGACCGCCTCAGTTACGCCAGGTACGTGCACAATGCTGAATTCAAAGACGGGTTGCGCGAAAAGCTTGCAACTTTCCTCGGTTGTAGTGTCGATGAACTAGCCATAACCAACAACACTACTGAGGGGATGGCAATCGGCACCAATGGACCCGACCTGAACCCCGGCGATGAAATAATATTCACTAACCATGATCATTCAAGCGGCGGACAGCCAGTCAATCTGCGCTGTGCGCGGCAGGGAACCAATGCTGTGGTGGTCGATTTGTCAGATAAAAAGTTTCACCCGCCTAAAAGTCCAGACGATATTATCAAAGCCTTCGACGCTGCCATTACGCCGCGAACAAAACTAATCAGCTTTTGCCACATCAACTACACCGACGGCTGCGTGCTGCCGGTGAAGGAGATTTGTGAACTTGCCAGAAGCAAAGGGATTTTGACGTTAGTTGATGGCGCGCATCCACCTGGCATGTTGAATATGAACATCGCTGACCTTGGCTGTGACATGTATGCAGGTGCCTGTCACAAGTGGATGCTGGCAGGCCAATTAACCGGTTTCTTCTACGTGAGGCAGGACCTGCAGGAGCAGATCTGGCCGTCCATCTATTCAGGTCCGGTGCAAGGCAAGAACATGTACGGTGCCATTGATGATGCTAAACGTGGCACCACGGCGCAGCGGTATGAGACCCATGGGTCATCCAACTATGCAGCAGCCAAATCAATCGATGCGGCGCTCGATTTTCACAATTCGATTGGCTCCAGCGCCATTGAAGCGCGCGACAGGCATATGGCGACAACCGCAAAACAGGCGCTTGGAAACATGTCAGGTGTTGAAGTGTTTGCTTCAGAAGACCCGAGACTATGTGCAGGGCTTGTCTCGTTCAAGGTGAAAGGTGTCGATACCAAAGAGCTGTCGGCTATGCTGTGGGAACGCCATCGGATATACATCCGCGAGGTTGTCCACGAAGAGATCGACTGGGACGCCAATCGAATGTCATTGCACATTATGGTCAACGACAATCAGTTGGATCGAACACTGGGTGCCATCGAGGAGATTGCGAAAGAACGCCGTGCCTAGTCGCTACCAGCCGTCGCCCAGCACTCCATTTCAACTGCAGCACCCAAGGCCAGCCCATTTGCACCAAAGGCAGACCTGGCCGGTTTGTCCCCCGGGAAATACGTCACGTAAATCTCATTGAATTTGGGCCACTCGGCAATATCCCGCATCATCACCGTGCATTTGAAGATGTCGCTGAGTGATGCGTTTTGTGATGCTAGTAAGGCCTTCATATTGGCAAAAATCTGGTGCGTTTCTGCCGTGATCCCACCGCTGACCAATTTAAAGTCAGCAGGCGTAACACCAAGCGTGCCCGACATAAAAATAATGTTGCTCACCTGCACACCATCTGAAAACGGCAGACTCAGTGCAGCGGTCTGATCACTGACAATGTGTTGTACATGTTGGTCGGCTAATACTGGACTAGTAAATAGCCAGGTTAGTATTAACAGGAGGAGGGGCCGCATAGTTGTCTTCCAGGCTAAATTGTGACCTGCCAGTGTGACACTGGTGTGAGGTATTGTCATGGCGCCGGATTGGCCAGCACAATTGTAGTGTTGGGCGGCCCACTTGCGGCTGGCTGCTATTATCGCGCCTCTCACGCTTTGAGATATGTGCCGGGGTGGCGGTTCGATTCCGACCCTCGGTATCAAGAGCCTTCCAATACCATCCAGTCCAGTCCAGAAAACTTCCTCACCCCTTTAAAAACGAGCACCTCAAACCAAATT
>DTZW01000101.1 GCA_012961165.1 Gammaproteobacteria bacterium
ACGGAGAAATCTAGAGTCTCGCGAGCAGGAGATCTCTCCATTACGTCACCTTCGGTGACTCCAGTCGAGAAGACGGGGTTGAGAAGACTGGGTTGATGCTTCGGTCGAGATGACCGAGCTTATATAAACGCTTTGACCCAACACCACCAACGTCATTTCGACTGGAATGGCGCAGCCATGGAACGGAGAAATCTAGAGTCTCGCGAGCAGGAGATCTCTCCATTACGTCACCTTCGGTGACTCCAGTCGAGAAGACGGGGTTGATGCTTCAGTCGAGAAGACGGGGTTGATGCTTCGGTCGAGAAGACGGGGCTGATGCTTCGGTCGAAAGGACGGGGGCTAGTCGAAATAACGGTGCGTCAAACTGGCCTGAACAACGGAATAAAAAGATTTTCGTGTTCTTCCCACTCCAGTTGGACTTCCTGGCCGATCGAGACATCATTTAGCGGGTCATCCACGCCGATGACATTGCTCAAAATCCTCGGGCCTTCTTCCAGGTCAATCCAGGCGACCACATAGGGAACCATGTTCCGAAAGAAGGGATGATAACTCTGACGTACGACACTGTAGGTGTAAACACTCGCCTTTCCTGAAGCAATCTTCCACGCCAGTTTTCCAGCCGTGCAACCGGTGCAGTGACGTCGGGGATAGAACACAACCTTGTCGCAGTTGTCACACTGCTGGTATTTGAATTCCTTATTTTTGGTCGCTGCCCAGAACTCCTGGGTATCAAGTTCCTTGGTATTGGGTAGCGGCCGGGTCGGGTCCTTTTTCTTTTCTGACATGATCTAGTCTCCCCCTAATATAATTGTACCGGCGCTATGCCGACTTCCCAGCATGCCACCATTACCGTGCGCCACTGCCAACCTGGCCCCCTCGACCTGCGAAGTTGATTCACCCCTCAGCTGTCTCGTTGCCTCTATCAAAAGAAATATCCCGCGCATGCCCGGATGATTGGAGGAAAGGCCTCCGCCATCAGTATTCAGCGCAGGGCCATCGGAAGGCCTGTCAAAGCGCAGCCGCCCGCCTGTAACCCAGTCACCGCCCTCGCCTTTTTTACAGAAACCAAGATCCTCGAGCATGGTCATAACGGTAATGCTGAATGAATCATAGATCATGGCGATATCCATCTCGGCCGCAGTTAGCCCCGCTTCGCCAAAGGCGATCGGCGCTGATTGAGCCGCTGCGCTGGTGGTGATATCACCACCGGTTTCAGGATATTTAGTCGCTTCACCCGTACCAATAATCCAGACCGGTGATTTCTTACAGTCCCTGGCGACTTCGGCGGAGGCAATCACCACCGCCCCGCCGCCATCGGAAATCATGCAACATTCCAGCAGATGTAATGGGTCAGCAATCATTCTTGAGTTCACAACATCGTCGATAGTGGTTTCACGAATATCGAGAAACTCAAGGTCTTCCATCGCCTGCACTGCTTCCGGGTTTCGCATGGCATGCAGACGCGTTGCAATCGAGATCTCTGCCAGCTGCTCGCTGGTCGTGCCGTACTGATACATATGTCGTTGCGCCACCATGGCATAGTTAGACACCAGGGTCTGGCCAGCAAAGCTATCCATGTTCTCGGCCGGGTGCATAGAAGTCCCCCTTCTTGCCCCCACGCCAATCGCAAAAGCATTGCTGTGTGCGGTAGAGCCGTAAGTCAAAAGCGCGACCTTCGCTTTGCCTGCTGCTATATCTCTTTTGGCATGCGCAGCGTGGTACTCGTAGGAGCTGCCACCCACGCCTGTGGTATCGATGACAGTGGGGTTTAACCCGAAATATTCGGCAATATTAAGGCCGCTCATCCCGCCGCCATCACCCGCATCATAGATTGCATCTACGTCGGACCAGTTAAGGCCTGCATCCTCCAGCGCCCGTGCGGCCGACTCTGCCTTGATCTGCAGGGGGCTGACTTCGCCTTCCACATCACGGGTTGGATATTCATGGATACCGACAATTGCCGCGTCTCTTTTCTGACTCATAGTTACCCCTTTTCCAGACTGGCAAGCAACTTTGCATTGTCTCGCTCATGTTTTTCAAAATTTAACAGCGGCAATAACAACAAAAAGACCACGTGGAGTCCAGCCATCACCAGAAACATTTGGGAATAGTCCATCAAATTCCCTAGTGGCACCACCGCGCCACTGCCCAGGGAACGCGTCAGGTTAGCTGATGCCATATACACCGCAAACTGTGTCGCTGCCACCTGAGGTAAACACAATCGCATAAACAGCGAGATCACCGTCATGGTGACAAATTGGCTTATGATACCTTCAGCCAGCACCATGGCCTTAAAGTATTCATCGTTCGGCCAGTATTCCTCGGTGTATGCAAAAACCACAAACCCAACCATTCTGAGCAGGATAAATATAAACAGTACTTTGACCAGTCCGGTGCGATCCACCATCGCCCCAAATACAACACCAATCACCGACGCAATGATGCCGGTAATCGCAATCCAATTGGCGAATTCAGTCTGCGCCCACCCAAGTTGCTGAACAGTGATCACCGGGTTAATTGATACGAGGATCCCCGCGGCAGCGCGTTGCAACCCTTCAAGGAAAATCAATAAAAGACTCATTGGCAAAATAAGTGCCCGCATAAGGGTCACAATGATATCTCGCCAGGATTCATTCACACTGGCCAGAGCTTCGGCAGAGGCTTCACCGGTCGACCAGGGAAGCAGCCGCTCCCCGGGTCTTTCCCTCAGAAAAAGCGGCAAAAACATAATCAGGAGAACGGCGAAGGCCATAATGAGTGCCGCTGTCGACAGGCCAAAATTCACCAGCGCCGCACTACCGACAGCGCCGGAGATACTGATCCCGCCTATCTGCCCCCCAAACATATAGGCATTCGCCTGGGCACGCTCATTTTCTTCCAGGATATCGATCGCCATGCCGTCAACGGCAACATCCTGAACCGCCCCAAAAGAGTTGGCCAGGAAGCCAAGTGCCGCCAACAGGGAGTAACTTTCTTTGGGATCAGGCGACAGTATGGCAATCAGTAAGAAACTGCCGATAATCCCCATTTGTGCCAGGAGTATCCAGGGACGGCGTCGACCCATGGCCGGGAACACGAACCTGTCCATGACCGGACCCGCCAGTAACTTAAAACCCCAGGGCAGGAAAACAATGGCGATAAATCCACCAATTTCAGACACCGAGAGCCCCTCGGCGGCAAACCAGGCGGGTAGTGCTACCTGGAAAATACCAATGGGTAATCCCTGACAAACATAGAGTAAGCAGAGGGTTGTAAACCGAAGCCATTTTGACTGCGCTAATGCTGGTGGCTGTTGAAACATGCGGGAAGTTATATCATAAGATTACCCGGATGGCGTTCGCTGATTGGTTGTGGCAGATTACGGCTTTTGTTTTAGGAGACACCCATTGAAAGTGATCTGTCTGACCGGAGGACTAGCCTCTGGAAAATCCACTGCGGTGAAACATCTTGCCGACAAGGGCGCGGTTGTTATTGACGCAGATATCCTGGGTCACCAGGCTTACAACCCTGGCACTGCGGCATTCGATGACGTCATCGCTACCTTCGGCGAAGAAGTTCGCGGTGACGATGGTCAGATCGATCGAAAAGTGCTTGGCGGTAAAGTATTCGGTAAACCCGAGGAGTTAAGAAAACTAACGGACATTGTCTGGCCGGAAATTCGTCGACTCGCAGAACTGGAGCTTGCTGCCATTGCAGACCGCAATCCGGAGGCGATTGTCGTACTTGAAGCAGCGGTGCTGTTTGAAGCCGGGTGGGAAGATATGGGGGAAGACATCTGGGTGCTTACCGTTGACCGAGAGACTGCTATCGCCCGATCAATGGCGCGAGACAATGTCCCGCGTGATGCGGTTGAACGTCGGCTGGACTCTCAACTTTCCAATGAAGTTCGGACTTCACGAGCAGACATTGTCGTCACCAATGACGGCAGTGTTGCCGCTATGCTGGAGCAGATTGACAGCGCCTTCGCCGAGAGCACAGGGGCATCAGGTACGGGGTGAAAGGAACCACAAAAGCCCGCCACCGATGGCAAAGGTCGCCCCATACACGGCGCAAACAACACCCAGGCCAATGCTTGGCAGAATTGGCGCCATAAACATCAGGATGTGCAGACTGACAAAAATAATCGCCACATTGAAATAAGCGAGCTCCCTTGCCACCGGGGTCGATAGGTCTGGGTCAAGTATCCTGAGCAGCAGCAAGCCGCTACCCGTTGAACCCGTACAACAGCCAAACAGGGTTATCGCCCGTTCTACAGGCAAGGTATTAAGCATCCGCCCGAACAGGAAACACATTAACGCGGTGGTGACTGCAGCAGCCAGGCAAACAGCCAGTATCGGCACCAGGTAATTGGCCAGCAGCGCAAACTGGATGCTCATCACGGTACCCACCATCATCAGGTCAACGGACGAGCCGGTAATTCTTTTCTGGGTTTCATTGTCAATGCAGTGCCCATACCCAAGCCTGTTGATGACCGCCCGAAGGATCAGGCACACCACAAGCCCATGAATGAAAAACAGATTATGACTGAACAACAAAACCATCGGCACCCCTAAAAAGGTTGCACCATCAAGCAGCGATTGCATCAACACCAGATACTCATTCGTCGCCAGGTAAGCAACACCCAGAATACTCAGATGAAATACCAGGGAGTCCACATTGGCTGAATGAGTCACCTGCCTACCGGCTTCAGGCCGTGCGGACTCATCGTGAACACCACTCAGAAATTCCTCCGTCAGACGAGCCGCAGTGTTCTGGTTTAAGCCATTTCTGATCGCGTAACGGGCCGCAGGGACCCCAATCACAAAGGAAATCACAAACCCCATAGAGGCATAGATCAATCCAAAGTTAACCGCAGAACTAACACCGAATTCGGATTCCCAAATGGATCCCATCGCCATCGCCTGCCCTGGGCCCTGGGTAAATCCATGGGTCACCAGAATGCCAAGATAATGAGACAACTCGCCCCCGGTCACCAGGTTGTATGTCACCAGCACAGACAACCCAACCAGTGCCTGCAACACCAGGCTCATCGTCCAGCCAATAGCGAGCCAAATACCACCCGGCTGAATAGATTTGTTGTCGGCGCTCGCTTCCTTGCCGGTTAGCACCAGCGACATAAAGCTCAGGGTGAAAAAATGGAAAGCAAAGGGGACAAAGTCCTGGCTGGTATATCCAAAGGCATAGCCCGAACTGATCAGCAAGAAGCCAATTAACCCGCCCAGTAAACTCGCTGGAATCAACGCAAACTGGAACCATGGAACACGGGCACGTAATACCGTACCCACAAAAATCATGGAGACCATAAAGGCAAATGCCAGGACGCCTGAAAAGGTATCAACCATTTTTTGAGCTTGTTGAGATGTTACCGATAGAGATCACTTTCACTGGGACCACTGCACAAGCCAATAGTGTAACCTGTTACGGGACGAATGGCAGGAGAATGACAACCGTCAGCACGGCGACTGCAACGACACCCAGATGATCCCTCAGGTATTCAATAATGTTTTCCATGACACTATTGAACACTGGATTCGAATCAATCAGAAGTATCTGTTGGGAATATCTAAATAACCGCAACTAGCGGTTGGAGTATCGTAGGGTCGCGCAACCGGGGAAACAAGGGGTCGGGGGAAAGTGCCAGAGTAAAATAGTGACGATCGGCTTTGGGAGTGTTTTACTCTGGCACTTTACCCCGACCCCATGAGATTAGATTCTATGAACAACTATTGCCTTGAAGTCATCCGAGCCGACCTCACACAAACCAGAACCATCGAACTGCCGGGACCTGCCGAACTGACACTTGCCCATGGCGAAGCGGTGATCAGTGTTAAACGATTCGGACTCACTGCCAACAACATTACTTACGGCGTGGCTGGGGACATTATCGGTTACTGGCAGTTCTTCCCTGCTGAAGGTGACTACGGCCGCATTCCCGTCTGGGGTATCGGCACGGTCATCGATCCAGGTCAAACCGACCTGAAGGCCGGTGATGAGTATTATGGTTATTACCCCATGGCGAGCTACCTGGTGGTGAAACCAACCCACGTAACGGCTCGTGGATTTACCGATGGCGCCGAGCACCGCGGCGCACTGCCCCCCACTTACAACCAGTATTCACTCATGACCGC
>DTZW01000102.1 GCA_012961165.1 Gammaproteobacteria bacterium
TTGTTTATCAACGGAGGCCGGATTGTGCTTGATTGCCCGATGGATGAGATAGATGAAATCTATAGTGAGGTGCTCGTGCCACCGCATAACCTGCAGCAAGCGAATGCGCTGTCCCCTATCCATAGTCGTGACATTCTTGGCCAGAAAGCCATGATCTTCGAGAACGTCCCCAGGGAAGAACTGAAAAACCTGGGTGAATTACACGCGCCGAGTGTGGCTGATCTTTTTGTTGCAAAAATGCACCGCTAGAAGGAGAAGTAGATGAATCAACTACCTGTTTTAATCCGTCGTGAATTTTGGGAAAACCGGAATACATTCGTCGTGCTGCCCGCAATAACCACGGGGTTTTTGCTGCTAATGATGCTTCTCACCCTGTTGGTCTCAGCAACAAACTCTGTCGATTTGAATGTTGAAATTCAGGGTAGTCAGGACATGGAGTCCTTAAACGATTCGATGCAGGCAGATAATATCTACGCATTTGCTTTGTATCAGCTTGAGGGACGCTCTAGCGAAGAACGCGTCCAGTATATTAACACTGGCTTGCAGACGCTGGGGGGGCCTTTAATGGGTATCCTCTGGTTTGTCATGGTGTTCTATCTGTTGGATTCTTTGTATAACGATCGTCGTGATCGCAGTATCTTCTTCTGGAAATCGATGCCCGTGTCGGATGCGATGACAGTCATCTCTAAACTGGTCACAGGCTTGTGGTTGGTTCCTCTTGTTTACCTTTTGGGTGTCGCGCTATTGCAGCTTGCCGCGATGGTGATGTTGAGTATCGCCACGCTAGGGACCGAAATTTCGATGGTCGAGACGGTCTGGGGACCCGCTTCACTTTTGTCGAATTGGATTCAGTATTTAGGCGCGCTGCTGTTCTATAGCCTTTGGGCGTTGCCGTTTTTCGGCTGGCTGATCGCCGTGTCAGCCTATGCTAAAAGTGTGCCCCTCGTCTGGGTGATGGGCGTACCGTTGGCGATGACGATTGTCGAGAGGGTTGTGGTCGATCAGCCACTGTTTGCTAGCTGGATGTGGGACCATATGATTCCAATCAGTTTTTTAAATATGGAGCAGTCAGTGGCAGACAATATCGTGAACCTGCTGCTAAGCCTGCAGATGTTATCAGCGGTGGTGGTGGGTGGTGTTCTGATTGTGATCGCGATTTGGCTAAGAGGCAAAGCGGATGAAATCTAAATGACCGGGTGTGGTGGTAATGCTGGTCGTGTGTCCAGGATGTAGCGGATCGAGTTCAGCTGTGTGTGCTGGTTCAGCCGCGGCCTTCAGGACTAATCACCGAGCACGAATACCGTTCGTCGAACAGCCGAATCCTTATTTTCATGCTTTACTGGACTCGGCGCCAGATCGACACAAACTGCTAAGATAATCTTTCGTAAACAAATGGAGCTTTCCATGGAACTGTTGATAGTAGCTTGTCTGGTCTTTCTTGCGACACACCTGGGTATTTCAGGTACGCCGCTCCGCGCGGTGCTGCGAAACTCCCTGGGTGAGTCTGCCTACCTTGGGGTCTATTCGTTACTTTCCTTCGGTTCACTTGGCGTCATGATTTATGGTTATGCACAGGTGCCTCACACGGATTTTAACTGGTACCCGAGTATCACCGCCTATAAGGTCGCAAAGGTTTTAATGTTGCTGTCCCTGGTGACGATCGTGATGGGCGCCCTGGTAAAAAACCCAACGGCGGTCATGAGTGAACAGGCGCTGGATAATGAAGTTTCCGGCCTGTTGAAGATAACGCGTCACCCGATTCAATGGGGGATCTTGCTGTTCGCCTGCGGTCATCTGTTGGCTAATGGTGATACCGCTTCAATCCTCTTTTTTGGAACCTTTGTGCTTCTGTCCTTCTTTGGGATGCTATCGATGGACCAAAGGCGCAGACGGGAAACCGACCCCAAATGGCAAGCTTTCATGGAGAAAACGTCCATGATTCCATTTGTAGCGCTGGTAAGCGGTCGATTGCGGTTTATGCCGGATGACATTAACTGGGTGGGTTTGATCGCCGGTTTTGCCCTGTATGGCGTGCTCTACTGGCTGCACGATCTGGTGAGTGGTGGTATCAGCTTGTTTTAGGGGACGTGAGCAGCACTAATAGTGTGCTTGAGAATTAAGCTAACCTAAATTTTCTGGCCCGTGTAGAATGCGCCCTTTTTCACAGGATCCCCATGTACAAGATTCGAACTATCAACAATATCTCCGAGAAAGGGTTGAGCAGATTTCCTGCTGATCACTATGAGCTCGGGGATGCCATCGCTGATCCGGAAGTCATTCTGGTTCGAAGCCAGCAGCTGACCGACGACGACGCAGTGCCGTCTCTGCGAGCAGTTGGGCGAGCCGGTGCTGGTGTTAATAACATTCCGGTTGCGGATTACACCGACAAGGGCATCGTTGTGTTTAACACGCCCGGTGCCAATGCGAATGCCGTGAAAGAGCTTGTGATGGTCGGCCTGCTGCTATCGTGTCGCGGCATTATTCCTGGCATCGAATATGTGAACTCCCTGGGCGAACATAGCGACAAGGCTGAACTCAACAAGCTGGTTGAAAGCAGTAAGAAGCAATACAAGGGACGCGAACTGAAAGGTAAGACCCTGGGTGTGCTTGGACTGGGTGCTATCGGATCCATGGTGGCGGATATGGCGCTCCAGATGGAGATGAATGTGGTGGGATATGATCCTGTGCTGTCAGTCGAAGCCGCATGGAGACTTTCCAGCAAGGTTGAGAAGATGGAAAGCCTGCAGATGTTGTTTAGTCGTTCAGACATCATCAGCCTGCACGTGCCTGCACTGGATGCCACCCGCGGCATGATTAATTCAGAAGCCCTGTCCCAGTTCAGGGACGGTGCAGTGCTCCTCAATTTTGCAAGAGAGGAAATCGTCAACAAGGACGATATTTCAGAGGCTCTCGATTCCGGGAAAATTTCCCAGTACATCTCTGACTTCCCGACCCCCGGGCTGATTGGCAAGCCTGGCGTGGTTTCAACACCTCACCTGGGGGCAAGCACAGAAGAAGCCGAAGAAAACTGCGCCATGATGGTCGCCGACCAGGTCAGGGATTTTCTCGAGAACGGGAATATCAAGAACTCTGTGAACTTCCCCTCACTAAGTCTGGAGCGAACGGCGGGTTGTTACCGGATAGCCTTGGCCAACAGGAATGTTCCCCGAATCCTGGGTAGAGTTCTTTCAATTCTTGCGGACAGGGATATCAACGTTGTCGACATGTTGAACAAGAGTCGTGAAGACGTCGCCTACAACCTGATCGACATCCAGACAGAGCCGTCTGAGGATCTGCTTGAAGAAATTCTTGCTATCGATGGTGTGATCAACGCGCGGGTGTTTGATGGCTAGCCGCTGATACTTATTCGTCAGGTTTGCGATTTCTTATCGCAAACCGGGCAGGGGACATCAGTCTTTGTTCCTTAAGGCCGAGTGCTGCAGGTTCCCTGAGTATTTTGCTGACCAGGTGCTCTGCTGCGAGCCGGGCATGTGTTGCACCCCGCGATCCAAAGGCAGTGCAGTAATGAAGACCATCCTGGTATTCATTAATCGCTGACAGCCGGTTGAATTCATGCAGTTTTTGCCAATCCGGTGCCTGTCCGACGATGGGGAACCTGTCCCGGGCAGCGGCGCGAATACCATGCCAGGGCTCTGCGGAACTCTCGTCAAATTCAACCAGTTTTGCCGCGGCCTGGATCAACTCGCTGATTGAAGACCAGTTAACAGAGGCATCCGCCTCGCGCTCGTAGGTACCACTGATAATTGAGCGTCCTTCGTAGGTGGGGAACACAGTTACATCGTTGTTGATGATCCGGGATAAGTCACCGGTTTTGACCGATACTGCATGGCCGCCGATCGCCCTGACTTCCAGCTCATTAGGCAGCAATTCCCTGTTGAACCCGGTGGCCAGTATCAAATGGTCTGAACTGGAGATGACGTTATCACCTTCAAGACATTGCCACTGCCCGTCGTGCCTGATACTGCCTATTTGCGCGCGGGTAGACTGGTCGATTATTGATCGTTTAGTTTCCTCGAACGCCAGCCAGCCAGCCTCGTGCATGACCATCCTGTTATCCAGGAATTCAATAATCTCATCTGGAAATTGTGCGGCAATCTGTTGCAGTCGCGTTATCTCATCATCATTCTGGCCCCAGCGGTGTACGCCTGTTTTGTAATAACCGGGCGCGGATTGCATGTAGTGACAGGCGGCGAACGAGAACCGGTAGCGGGGTTCGCAGGCAAGGGCGAGCTGGGGCATAACGGCTAGCTGCGGGATGGTCGATGGTCCCGGATCGCCGCCATCGATGATCTGAAACTCGATACCGCGCCGGGTTAAGGCTTCTGCGCAAAAAATCCCCGCAAGGCCAGCGCCGATGATAGTGATGGAGTCTCTGCAGGATTCCAATGGCTGCCAGGTGCCGGGCCGCTTTGCGCTCAGCATTTCGTTTTTCCTGCCGAACCCGCCGATTTTTCGTGTTGTGAATCCAGCGTATTCAAGACCTCGCCGGACACCGCCAGCCGCAGAATAGGTCGCAACTTCTGCACCGTGACGGCTGCGGGAAAACATTTTTCGATAGAGTGCGGGCTGCCACATGGCCTGGTTCTTTGACGGAGCAAAACCGTCCAGGAACCACATGTCCACCTGGGCATCTAGATTACCGAGCGCATCGTCTATATCGTCGAATATCAGTAGCAGGCGTACATTGTTTGAAAGCCAGATGACATGCTGGCCGCGGTAATGGGGAGGGTATTGAGCCAGCAGGGGTTCGTGTGATGAAAATTCAAACTTTGACAGCAGCTGGGCCAGATCCTGCTTCCTGACAGGATGCTTCTCGATTGAAATGAAATTAAGACGACGGTCTGGCGGCAGGTCGCGCCACATATCTGCCGTCAGCAAACAGTTGATCCCGAAACCGAATCCCAGTTCGCACACCGTTATTTGCGAACCCGGCTTGCACCGCTGGGCCATAGTGCGGACAGGGTCGACGAACACGGCCTGTTTCTCGCTCAGCGGCGAGTCAGCATGGCTGCTCCAGTAAATGTCCTGATAAGTCTCGGAAAAAGGGGTTTCGTCATGCCATGCAAGTTCCGCGGGGTCAACGAAGTAACTGTCAGCCATCGCTAAGCAGTTTCAATCGGTCGATCAGGATCCGTGATCCATTCACTCCACGAACCGGGATACAAAGCAGGTTCCGGATAACCGGCGATGAGAAGCGCCAGCACATTATGAATGGCAGTGACACCTGAGCCGCAGTAACACACCAGGGGCGAGTCCGGCGCCAGGTCGAGGTTTTCAAATCGTTGCTTTAGAACCGCCGCGGGCTTGAAGTAACCCTCTGATATGTTGTCAGAAAATGGTACGGAAATAGCGCCAGGAATATGACCGGCAACCGGATCTATCGGTTCAACCTCGCCGCGATATCTTGCGCTGTCGCGTGCATCGAGAAGCGTGTTCGACGATCCCAGGACGTCTGCAACCTGGCAGATGTTTGTCAGCGTTGGCTTCAAGGCAAAGTGACCTTGTGGAAAGGTCGACTGGACGGTTGAAACCGGATGTCCTTGTTGAATCCAGCCATCCAGACCACCGTCCAGGACAAAGACATCATTATGACCCAGCCAGCGGCAAAGCCACCAGAGCCGGGCGGCAAAGGCGCCGTTATTCTGGTCGTAACAAATGATTCGTGTTGCGGGGTTGATTCCCCACTGCTGAAACTGGTCAGCCAGAACTTCTCTTTCAGGCAGGGGATGCCTGCCCCCGGCGCCCGGCGCGGCGGACAGATGCTGGTCCAGGTCCGCGTGTTGTGCTCCCGGTATGTGTCCAGCGTCGAAATCTTTTTTACCCTGGGTCAGGTTGCCCAGGTGGGATCTGCAGTCGAACACCATAGCGCGGCTGTTGCTGGCCAGTGTTTCCAGGGGCAATGTTTCCAGGGGCAATGTTTCCAGGGGCAATGTTTCCAGGGGCAATGTTTCCAGGGGCAATGTTTCCAGGGCCAGTGTTTCCAGGGAAATTAACAGGCCCATTCAGCCCCCCGCCAGCTTCACGGCGAAGCCGCGCTGCTCAAGCAGTTCTTTAAGG